>NZ_JANQOY010000058.1 GCF_028285565.1 Acaryochloris sp. IP29b_bin.148 | reverse complement strand
TATCCACTATCTCCAAAACGAGTTAGCAGTTTCTGAAGAAGCGATTGACTTGGCTCTGCGTCGTCAAGAACCATCGCGGGGTCCATTGCATATGGTTCTTTGGCAGCATGGGTTGATCAATATCGAGCAGCTTG
Source organism: Acaryochloris sp. IP29b_bin.148 (assembly GCF_028285565.1). Classification (GTDB taxonomy): domain Bacteria; phylum Cyanobacteriota; class Cyanobacteriia; order Thermosynechococcales; family Thermosynechococcaceae; genus Acaryochloris. The sequence goes on along the minus strand of NZ_JANQOY010000058.1, from coordinate 3,640 downwards.
GCAAGGCTTTTGAGTGGCAGGCCAATACGACGGTTGGTCTTTCGGTAAGCGATTCAAAAAAGAGCTAGCAGATGCTCAGAAAAATCCGCCAGCTTGGTCGCTAGAATGAGGTGAAAACTTACGCGTTATCTCCATCTCATCAGCTTTTTATCTTCTCCTTGAAACCGTCGTCCGCAATAAAAACGGGTGCTTTGGCCGCCAAGATTTTGAACTTTTTCCCGAGTTGAGGATTGTGCCCATCCCTGGCATTGCGGTCCCTGGCCCCAATTCATAGACAACTTATTTGACCTGGAGTGTCGGTTTAGGGTTGTCTGCCTCATCTGTGAGTAAATTTATTTCTCATCAGTCATAATGCAAGTGGGTTGTTGGTTTTTTGGGGGACTTATGAATACCAGTCGAGAGACGACGCATGATGACGAAATCTTAGTTCTCCGTCAGCAACTGATAAGCAGCCTTAAATTCCACCATTGTGAAACGCTTCAGAAAATTCCACTAGAATCCGCAGTTAGAGCGATGACTGCGGCTTGGGATACTTGTCATCCAGAGGAAGTACCACCGTATTGCAGAGGTACTTCAACAGCAATTATTACTCATGAGCAAGCAGCTAAGTCTATCCGGGAAAGCAAATATTTCTCAGGTTAGTAATGAGTTACAGCACCTTGGATAATTCCTTGATTTTGACTGTAGAGCGTATATTTGGTCTTTGAAGAGCATCCTGTTTGTAGAAGTTTAGATCAAAGGCTGAGCCAACGATCTGTCCCTGATCTGACAGCTCATACCATTTGCTCGTAAAACAATGCTGGGCAAAGGTTGCCTGGGACATCCCACACCGGGATATTCCCGCTGGTTTATCCTTCAGGGGGATAGCTTTGATCAGTTTACGAGCACTAGTCATCTTGGATCTCCCTCAGTTTGTACGTCTGAATTTATGCTAGGAGTCGTTTTGAGCGGTTCAAGTCGTGTGAGTTGCTTCATCTTGTTAATAAGTGGAGGTGTTCAGGTGGCGATATACCCCAATTACCCGACCAATTGATCAACCACAAAACCCCTTGGAGGAGCATTAGTCTCAAGGGGTAGTAGATGTGTGTGTTTTGACGTAGAGTTACTATCTCCCCCCAGGAAATGTAACTCTACGTCAAAACTACCAGTCAAGTTTGAGGATATGTTGAAGACATCTGAAAGCGTTATTGCTCCAAACCACCCGAATTCTTCCAAGTTCCCCAGCTCGGTCGACCAATTGATGGATACGACTGCACTTAGTAAAGCAACCTGCCTAGCAAGCCATTCACTGACGCTTGCCATAGTTCAAAATCGTCTGAATTTTTCCATAAATCCTTGAGTTCGGAATTCTCTGAGATAGCCTCAGTGACGTATCTCGCTTGAGAAATCATCGTTGCGGGTGGGGCTGGCCTTCCTTCTACCCATGCCTCCACTTCCTCCGGGCAATCTTCAGAGGGTTCCCCCATCCATGCTGCTACTGCCTCCGTCGCTGCGATACCAACCGCGCAATCTGAGGCTTCTGGATGTTCATCTGCTTGGTCAATGACCGTGTTGAGGGCATCAATGATCGGATTGTCATCATCAGAATCCGCTAGCTCAGCCACCCAGTCCAGTGCGTCATCATTTTCGAAGCTTCCTGGTCCCCATATGCTCATAGATCACCCTTTGGTAAGCTCCAGGGACAATTTAACGCGAGAGCAAAGGATAAGCCAAGGGATGCAGAGTTGCTATCTCCTCTGCAATCCCCCAAAACTAGACCTCTATTAGTCTATTGGTCAATGTTTGCAAGTCTGGATCATTCAATAGGTCTTCTAGGCTTTCAAAGTCTAGCTCGTTATTGTCTGAAGAGATATCCCAGTCATCTATCGGTAGGTTCTCTGTTTTTAACTGTGACATATTGATTAATTGCTAACTGTATTTATTTAATTTATTCATCATAAAAATATTTTTGTATATTCTGAATCCGTAAGTTTTCGGAAATTCCATCGATACAGGAGTGAACAATCACGTATTAATTCTAGGTGCAAGTTCTCTATCGTGATCGTACTCAGAGCTGGTCGGGGTATTTTGGCCCTGGTGGAGTGGGGTGCTTTCTCAGGAATGGTCTATATCCAGTTGCCAGTTAATAACCGTCATCACGATTCTGCTAAAACCTTAGCCCCTCATTTCTGCACCTGAGCTAAGAATGCTTTGTCATCCCAGTAGGCACAAACTTTTTGGATTTTGCCAGATTCACTAATCATAAAAGTGCTAATTCCCTCTGCGCTGGCTTCTTTCTGATTTTTGGTGACGGTGTGCAAGCGCCATTTGACAGCAACTTCATTCCCTACAATGAAAACTGACTCTGGCTCGACGACTAAAGACTCATTCTTTTTCTGGAGAATCTCAAAGAATGGTTTGGAGTCAGTTTGGGGATAGCTAGGCGGATTACCAACTGGATCAAAGACTTGGGCATCTGGGGTAAATAGTTCAGACTATTGGACTGCATTCATGGCTGAGAATGCTGAAAAGTAAGCATTAATAATGTGATTAATCGTAGAGGGAGGTATGGGCCTGCCTGCCTGACATAAGTACCTCAAAGCCCTTGTCTAAGTGACTTTCGGAAAAAAGGTGAAGAGGACATGTGAAGCTAGATTCAACCAAAAATCAGCTTTGCCCACATGTCTAACTCCACTACAATTTATAGTCAACTTTTCTCCTTTCTGCGTCAATACAGCCATTACCGAGATCTACGTCATCTCATTGCTCTTACATGGATGGTGAGCGCATTAATCTGTAGTGGTCAATTAAGCTTGTCTGCCTGGGAATCTTATGTTCCGAGTCGAGCCAAAAAAGCCCAGAGTGTCGAGCGTCGCTGGCAACGATTCATATCCAATAAACGTATTGATATCAACAAACTATATGTGCCTCTGGTCCTGCTAGCACTCAAAGGCTGGCAATCCCATCGTCTTTATCTGGCATTGGATACAACGGTTTTGTGGAATCAATATTGCATGATTCATCTATCGGTCGTCTGCTGTGGCAGAGCTGTGCCATTTTTATGGCTGGTGTTAGAGCATAAAAGTGCGGCTGTCGCCTTCGAGGAATATCAACCCCTCTTGCGTCGAGCCCGTTGGTTCTTACGAAAGCATCCAGATGTGATGCTGTTGGCAGATCGTGGGTTTGCAAACCATCAACTGATGAGCTGGTTACAGCAGAGCCGTTGGCATTACTGTCTACGTATCCCTTGCGATGTTATCCTCCATGGTCCACGTCGATGCCCAAGGGAAGTCCGTAGATTGTGGCCATCTAAAGGCGAAGCAATTCTCTATCGCAATGTGGGTCTTTGGGAAGATGGTGTATGTCGGTGCAATCTGGTGCTGGCTAATATTCGAGGTGTGAAAGAGCCATGGGCAGTGATTACTGATGAATCACCCACGCTACAGACCTTGTGGCAATACGCTTTGAGGTTTCGGGTGGAAGAATTATTTCTCGATAGCAAATCTGGAGCTTTTGAACTGGAAGAATCAAAACTTCGCTGTGCTGATGCCCTCGAACGGCTTTACTTGGTCGCTGCAGTAGCACTGCTTTACAGCACCACTCATGGGATGGCTGTTCAAGTTGAAGGACTGCGTGAGCAAGTGGATCCGCATTGGCGACG
>NZ_JANQOY010000024.1 GCF_028285565.1 Acaryochloris sp. IP29b_bin.148 | reverse complement strand
CCGAGTTAAGCCCTTGGCCTTCTTCTCGGGTTTGACTGCCTTCTTCGCCATCTGCGTATCATCCAGGTCTAGGATTTCAGCGAGTCGGATGCAATGCTCAGTTGCCCGGAGGTTGACCGAGCCATCCTTTAACTGCTGGGCGAATTGGCACAGCTCAGAAGTGGTATCCGCATCCTCACCGTCCCGCTTCCGAACATTCTCGGGCAAGTAGGTAATGATGAGATGCTTCCGTAGCTTGGCATCTTCCGCCAGTCCTAGGGCCTGACGAGCCGCGATAGTGAGGGCGTTGCGTGTGCAGGCTTCGAAGTTTTTGTTAGACATGATGTTCACCATTGAATTTGAGTGACGAAACTCTCTGAATGAGAGTACGGTGGGACTCTCGCAGTGGTGGTCTGCGCCCAATCCTTGCGCCGAATCTCGAATATCGGTTGTGCAGCTTAGTGTAGCGTCCGTGTGGCGTACTGCGATCGCAAGGTCGTATCGGTCAACGTGAGGGACGACGATCTAGCGTCTCTTGGGCCTGATCTTGAATGGACCGTCGTTGCTGGCCCAGTCGTTCCTTCGTGTCCTGGCAGGTTCGCTTGATGTCATCTGCCGTGGCTTGCATCCGTGTGAGCAAATCCAGAATCGTTTGTGAATTATCCATGTATTTCTCCTGGTGTAGCGACTAGAAACATTGGACAGACCCACTCAGCGTTCTCTGCCCTCTCTCGCTGAGGAACAGCCCCGTTAGCGGGTTGTTTGCCTGCTACAGCAAACGGTCGATTCCCTGGCTCGACGGACCGGAGGGTCGTATTCTTGCCCCGACCGGGGGGATTGAGTTGTGAGGTGCGGTAGCGAGAGGGTGAAGAGATGTCCTCTGTCCTTATGTAATTAATATAGCATGGCATCAATTTAATTACACTGTAATTAAATATCTTTTACATTGATGGCTTCTGACAGTTTCTTGGCAGCTCGGAGAATGGCATTCACATTACTAGACCGAGTTCCAGACATGGCATCAATCCATTCAATGACATCATTCTCAAAAGTTATGCTATGGCAAGGCTTACGTCCTTTTTTAGTTCCTTTTGGTCGTCCTCTAGTTGGTTTTGATACCCTTTGATTTGCCATAATCTTAAATAACTACAATGCAATTAAATAGTAGCATCGTGATTTTTTATTAAGATGCACTACACAAATAATCAGGCTGCTACACCACTTCATCGAAGTCTTATGAAGCTGAAACACCTTAGAGCTAATTACAGTCTCGATCAAAGTCAAGACTGTCAATGTTTTCAGGGAGCTTAGTTTTGTAAAGTATTGCTCGTTTGGCTTGTTCGGTGCTGAGGTCTGCATTGCTGAGGTCTGCATTGCTGAGGTCTGCACCGCGGAGGTTTGCACCGATGAAGTTTGCGCCGCGGAGGTTTGCACCGATGAAGTTTGCGCTGCTGAGGTTGGCACCGACGAGTTTTGCGCCACGGAGGTCTGCACCGCTGAGGTCTGCACCGCTGAAGTCTGCACGGCTGAGTTTTGCACCGCTGAAGTCTACACTGCTGAGGTTGGCACCGATTAGGTCTGCACGGCTGAGTTTTGCACCGCTGAAGTCTGCACCGCTGAGGTCTGCACCGCTGAGGTCTGTGTGATGTAAAAAGCGTCCAATAATATCTCTAAAGCTAGTAATATCAAGACACTGGCTGTAACCAATTAGATTAAGTAGTCTTGTCTTCTCAAATACGCCAGAATCAGGCTGACCACAAGGGTGGAAGTACAAGTGTTGGAGAGATTCATTCTGCTGGAGATGGCGGTGCAACTCCAGCAACAAAATCAGAATATTCAACCCCACATAAATATCAACCTGGCGTTGGCCTAGGTGAATATCATATTCATTTAGTTGACTAATTTTTCTCTGAGGTAATGTGGTTTGCAATGGCAAATCAATAAAATCACCATTACACCACCGCTCATAAAATTCTATAAATCGTTGGAACAGTATTTTTGTTTTGAAACCTGTATGAGTTTCCAGTAACGCCCGCCAGTATTCCATGACTTCTACTGTTAGCCCACCAAAGCCCAGCACATCATAAATTTCTTCGTCCATGTAGATCTGTTCAATTACTAAACCTCGCTCCCTTGGTCCTGATAATGTCAATGCCCCGCAAATCTCAAAGAGACGTTTCGCACATAAAAATTCACTAAAGCTTTTGTGGATGAATTCCACTGATCCCTTCTTCTCTTGGGCGGGTCTAAGGTAAAAAGCTGCCAGAGCATTTCTTAAAGCATCATTTTGTAGTTGCTCACGTGCAAGATTTATCAGTTTTAAAGCATCTTCGTCTTCTTTTAAGCGATCTTCGATCATCTTGATAGGGGCAGCTTCTCCCCCAAACTGAATGACACATAATCCTGCTTCTGTCAGGATCCGCCTTAACCCTTCAGTTTCAATATTTGTCAATTTACGGTTAAGCCATTCTGGCCGTTGTTTTGTGAGTACCCAATCTATAGACTTTTCATAAATCAAAATTTTTGCATGAGTGGGATTGGCCCTGGTAAACAGATCCAGCCTTATTGTGTTATCCCGGTGCATTGCACCTAAAAGGTACATCAGCAAAGGCTCTCTTGCCAATTGCTTCACCTGATTAGGGCATCGGCCATCTCTCAAAAAACTCAAATAGGCATTCGCCTTGGCTGTCCCTACAAGCCTCTCCCAATGATTAAGCCACTGTCCTTGCAAGCTAGAAGTCATGGATAAAATTGCAACTCGATTCAAGTTATGTGGCAGCAAGCTGCTAATACTCTGTAGAGCCAATGGACGGCCTGTAATCAATACCCGATGCCCCCTTTCAGGATTGCTGCCACAGCTTTCTTGGAATCTACCAATTTGTGTCAAAAAAAGTTCTAAACCTTTGCTAGTCCGCCCTTCTAAAAGAAGTTCATCAAACCCATCTAAAAAAAATAAAAATCGTGTGTTACTGTCCGTTAGCCACCCCTTATCAGTTGTAAAATCCCAACCAATCACGGCTTGCAAGGTCTCTTCAATATTGCTTTCAAATGTACTGATATCCCGCAATCGAATTAAAATAGGTGTCCAGATGGGATGAAGTTCACGCCGCACCCAATCAGCAAACATCCTACAAAAAACGCTTTTCCCTCGTCCTGGCCCTGCCTGCACAAACATCACCTGATTTTTTACGTAAGCATTCGCTAGGCAAGTTTTTGCCCAACCTTCCAGATCCTGCGGTTGACTATACCTATAAATCTCACCGTCTTCACCAAGGGTCACTGCCTGGAGAGGAATATATATATCCTCAAACGTGAACTTTTCAGCAAATACTTGTTCCTTCGGTTTGGCTGCAATGGTTTCTAAATACTGGTCGATACTTTCGTAGTTCTTCAGGTCTTCAACCCAGCCATCCCCGCAAATGCCAACCAGCGATTTTACGGAATCTTGTGCTGCTGCAAAGCATCTCTTTAGGTAGCGATGAGTGTTTCTAGACACCCGCTCAGTTAGGATATCCGCATCCTTACTGTCCAATCCTGCATCTATCAGTCGTGCTGAAAATAGGGAGTTATAAGTCTTGGCTAGTGCTGAATTATGAAAGCAAACTAAGACTTTGTTGGCTTCTCGCTCATCCAATTCAAAGGATTGACCCTTTAGCGCTAAACCGTCTCCAAATTGCTTTAATTTCTGACTAATGTCTTTTGAAGCAGGCTGATCAACCAGCCTATCTAAGACATTTCCTTGTTCTGGATTTTTCAAAAAGACCCGCAAACTTTCCAAATAAGCGGCTTGACTCACCAACGCCACGCTCATTTCCAATGTGGGTTCTTGATGAGTTTGGTCTGCAATAAATCTTAGGAGGCCCGTTCCCAAAGAAATGAAGGGTAATACTGAGCCAGCCACCTGCGCTAGCGGACTATTCAACACATCTAACAGAGAAGACATCCGACCAATGATTGGAGCAAGTTCCGCAGCATTCCGATTGTCGTTTATTGTTTTTGCGAGTTCCAGGACGGCTTTACTGCTATCAACCCCTACTTGCGTAGTACTAGACCAAGAAATATCTATATTTAGAACCTGCCATACTTGTTTCCAGGTATTTTTCAGCATATCGGACCAATAGATTGGTATAGCTAGGCCTAAAATGGCCTTGACTAATTAAGACATGAGTTTAAAAAATCAGCGAGTATGTAAATCTATTTCTCCTAATACAGATGCAGCCCCAGACCAAACTCAGCGGCAGCTCTGCGAAGTGCCATTGAGCTGGCGTTGCTCGTCGGATCACCCCATCCGTCTAAGTTGCTGTCTTCAATTCCCAGAGCTGATCGGAAGATAGCTCAAAACTCAATACTGGTAAGGGCAAAGGCTTATGCCACCTCGGCCCGCTCATGGTCTGCCACCAAAGTTAGAAGCACCTCAACAATTGAACGCTTCCACCGCAAAGACTCAATGGGCTTACCATTCGATTTCTCTTCCAGCGTTATCACCGCTAAATCACCCGCTTTGTCGGTGGGCTTCCACTTCAGGATATTTCGAGCCGTTCGATAGCGTTCTTGATACCCCGCCGCTTCTAGCAGTTTGTTGATTTTGATGGCCGACAGCTTAGGCTCTAACAGTTTGCCTAGCTCAGTTGGGGTATAGGTTAGTTCTTCAGGGGTGAGGGAGGGTAGGGTTTGGAGACCATCGCCCATGATGGCTTCCCATTGTGGATGGGTCCGCTTAATTGCGCTTGACTTTGCAATGGCGAGTCTTGCGGGTTCAGCGACTCTTCCAAAGACTGCTTCCAAAACAGACTCAATCTCATGTGGGCTAGGCTGATCGGGGCGCAGTGCCTCAACCACTTCTGGATTGGTCTTGGGGGAGGGGCGTTGACTTTGCTCCCACTCTTTAACCCATTGGGTGAGCTGGTATTCAAATTCCACCGAAAGCCAGGTGCCAAATGCTATTGCCAGGTCAGGGTGAATCCAGGTGCCTTGTTCTTCGCGTGCTCCACCTTTGCGAACTATTACAAGTTCCGATACGCTTTTTCGCGTAACGGATGCCACATAGGCGATGTAGCTCTTAGCTCGTGCTGATCGAGTCCAGTTTTCTGTCCGTTTCGTCTTCCCTGTCGCAACTTTGTAGGCTTCACAAGCCTTCGTCGCATTTACATATCCATCGGCTTTCTGCATCCCTACAGAAACCCCATGCAGTTGATGCGCTAGTATATTCGTCTCCATAATTTCCTCTCAATAGATAGTGTTGATTTGGTTTGTTGTTCACTTTCAAGTCCCGTTATCGGAATTCCGTTAACGGATAAAACTTGGGCTGGGCAAGTCTTTGCTTGCTTTGTCCTCTCGCCATCCTCGTTGCGAGAATATTCGTAACGGCTGATATATATGGGATTCAGGCTTTGCTTCCCTCTCAGTCCCGTTACGCGAAAAAGGGTAACGGAGGCCACTTAAGGGATACAGTCTCATCTCCAGTCGCTCAGAAAGCTGTAGGGGCAATGCAGCCCCCGATCACCCCAACTGAATTACTTATCCCAGATGAACCAGGCACAGGTCACGGAGTCTGAACCTTTGGTATCGCTTCTAAAGCGGATTCTAGGACTGACAACAATAACCTGCTTCATCTGGTCTGAATGCTGCTTGAGCCATTCTTTACGACCGTTACAGGGTTCTAGATAGCTGAGTCTCAAGAGAAAAGCGATACCCCGATCAGCGTGTTCATAGGCCAAGGGCAATATCTTCTCAGCCACGTTAAACGGTGGATTCGTCACAACCCAATCAACTTTGGGCGCTTCAGCCCAGTACTGTGGATCGGTGGCATCGTTCGTTGTCCGACCTGGACTGACGGGCCAGAGCAGATCAGAAGAATGGACGATATCGATGCATTCGTAGCTGTCCAATACATCCGAAATGGCGTTATGACCTGCACAGGGTTCTAGGACCGAGCCACCGATGGGATTCTTGGACATGAGCTGATGGGTGATCGGGGCAGGAGTGGGATAGAAATCATTCAGGATTCTTTCTTTTGTAGCCGTTGCCATGATTGTCATTTCTCCCAATACAGATGCAACCCTAGCCCAAACTCAGTGGCAGCTCTGCGAAGGGCCATTGAGCTAGCATTACTCGTCGCATCACCCCAGCTTTCAATATCACTGTCAGCAATCCCCAAAGCTGATCGGGAAAGGCTACCGTCTTCGCCATGAATGGTTATCGTTGCCTTCACTACGGTTTTCCCATCTCCAAAGTGGGGTGAGCAGTCGTATTCAAAGCCCGGTGCTCTGGCCTCTAGAATGCGAACGATGTCATACCAACTGACAAACTTCAAGGCCACTCCTTTCTTTGATTTGGTCTTGATAAATCGCTCTGGAATGGGACGCCTCAGATCCTCCAAGATTTCCGCTAGTGGCCTGCGAAATGCCCTAGCAGTTTGAGCTTGGGGTTGTGTTGGTTCAGTGGCTTGAGTGGTCGAACGGTTGATGGGCAGGACATTTCTAACTTGCATGTTTGTTCAGCTCCAACTGCTTTGCTTGGGTGTACTTCCAGTGCAGATATGCGGCGAGTCCGTGTCCTGGGTCGGGTGCGTGATGAGTCCCAATTACAACCGAACCCTTCCTGACGATTTTCTTGATTTCAGCCACAACAGCATTTCTTGTGGGTGGTGTCCATCGACCAGAGACCAGGATTTTGCGCTGCTTCGACAACTTCAGAGCAACGTCCATCGGTATCTTTTTCAACTCTAGAATCCTGTAGAGGTATGCTTTATACGCCTCTACACATCTGACGTTCTCATGGTCGCTATAAGGATGAAACGGAGACCGCAGAGGAGTGTCTTCTAACAAGTAAACCCCTTCTCTGTGAGTGGTTCTGGATAGTTTCTTGAATTTGATGATCATCGAATTTCCTCCGAATGGAATTGATTGAAATCTTTG
>NZ_JANQOY010000039.1 GCF_028285565.1 Acaryochloris sp. IP29b_bin.148 | reverse complement strand
GGTTGACGATCAAGAACGGGCCAGGAGGGATTCGAACCCCCGACACCGTGGTCCGAAGCCACGTGCTCTAGTCCACTGAGCTACAAGCCCTAGAAGCGTAACTATGCTAACAGAAATTGCTGAAAAACCGTAACAAGATTTGTGTATGGGCTAACACTAGTCTGTGCTTAAAGCGCAGTGATGCGCCAGTGACCGAAAGTGCTTGCCTCCCAGTTCAATCTGGCCCTGCTCACAGCCCCTGATCAGCCGTTCTACGAGATACTCCCAGTCAGGGGCAATAAAATTAGCGCCGTGATCGGGTTCAATCAGACTGACTAATTGGATGTTCTCGCTAGGTAGATTCGTCAGACTGGAAAGCCCCAAAAAGTTAAAAATTCCAGACTCGTAGGTTCCACAGGGGACGGAAGGGTTTTGAGCACCTGTCCAGTATTCGTTCGCCTGAAACCAATCTGCTGATGGATAGCCATGAAAATGGACAATGGGAGCGCCATTTTTAACCAAGTGAGGGACATATAGCGCCGATGACAGGGCAATCGCCACCATCACATACAGGTCATAGGATGGCTTAATATCGGTTGCGGAGTCAGTTCCCTCTGGCAATTGCAGCATCAGCTGATCGGTCAGACCAATCTGCAAAACGTCTTGATTGAGATCGAGCTGGGTCTTATTGGCACCCGATCGAGCACTAACCACCCAAATATCTGGGATTTGGCGGAAGCGGTGCGATGGGCGATCACTACTATGTCCTGCACGCACGTTTGCATACCGTCGCCCGCGATGATTCTGCCGGACTTCAGCAGGAGAGAGTCCCTGAACCGGTGCCAGTGAGTCCCACTCATCCCGATCAATCTCTGGTTTTCCGACATACTGAGGGGCTTTGATATAGGCCACAAAGCCGTAGGAAACACCCGTCCGCCCATTGACAAGGTAATCAACGATGTCTCGATGCGATCGCCGCTGAATCCTATCGCTCAGCTTGAAGCCAGGGGGGAACAAGCCCGTCGGTGCCAGAGCCTTACCCAGCTTAACCAACCGACCTGCATCGCCCGATTGCTGAGGGTTATATTCACCAAGTTCAAACTGATTGAGCAACAGCGGAGCAATGGGAACAAAAATCTTAGGAATCAGAGATTGAGCCACGAAGCGGTTTAAATCGGCTGTCGCAAAAACCGAGTCCGACAAATTCATATTCAAAATCGAAATCTGATCCTCAGAAACGCCAATCATAATTTCGGAGAAGGTTCGGATCAGGGCATTGATCCCCAGATCGATCTTCTGACGATAGGAGGTTTGGGGATGGGTAAATGCTGGATTCAAGTCGGTCAGCATCACCACCTGAGTCCGGGTTGGATCTTCGACGGTTTTAGCGGCATGTTCTTCGGCCCAGCCAATCAGCATGGCAATTCGCGGAATGGATAGGGTTTGACCGCGAGCCACGGTCCGAGTGTAGAGCCAGTAGAGGGCCTCAGCCGTAATGTTTTTTGCACGACTCCACAGAGAGGGCGATCGCTCGACATCAATAACGGCATCAATACTAGTTTTCACGGTTCGGGTTTGAATCGTTGTTTTCCAGCCCAGGATCGGGATTTTGAGGGTGTACTTAAATTGCCGCGTTGCCTCGCGCCACGCCACCACCCGTACCCCCTGATACCAGAGCTGTTGCTTTAACGCCTCTCGGAACCGCAGAATCCGTGTGTTTTTGTATCGCTTCGGCAACGGACGGAATGTAACGGAGACCTTTTGGGCCATTACCCGAGCGTCAATGATGGGCAAACGGGTAGACATCCCTTGCGTCCCCCCAATCAGATGACCAATAGTGGCGAGGCTGAGGCCATTCTTTAGACTGTTTTCCTGGCACTCACCCTGCTTTAAAAACGCCAGAATTGCAGTTTTATGAGCTGCAATCTCACTTCGTAGCGCTGGGGTGACGACGCCTTTCGGAGAACGAATATTGAGCTTCTCGTTCTCGGCCCAAATTCGGATGCCTTTCTGAGAGAGGCGGTTAACCAGTTCGGATGTATTCACAGCAAGACCTCAGAGTTCAAACACTTCAGAATCAGACGCTTCAAATTCTTCGGCTAGACGTTGGGACAGAGAGGCGATGGTCGGATAGTGCCACAGCAGCAGGGGAGAGACTTCCACTCCCAAAATGGGTTCTGATTTGGCCAGGATACAGGTGGCCTGTGCGGAACTGAGACCATAGCTATCTAGGGGTTCTTGAATATCAATTTCGGCAGGAGGGACGCCGAGCTGCTCGGCAATTTGGGTGGTTAGCCAAGTTTGAATGGCGGCAGGGGTGAGCTGTTTCTGGGTATCTGGAGAAGGGGACGGACTCATAGAATGTTCTCTCTTTGGGGTAAACGCTAGACCGGGTTCCCCCCTTACTCAGGGGGAATAGGACGATACTGACCGTAGTGGGCGGGCATATTCAGTCCCTGTAGCTTCAGGGCATTGACACGATAGAGAAAGGCAGCTCCCCTCATCATGTGAATGGCCACATCTACGACGCGGCGCTGATCAGGCGCTTCAAGGTAGGTGCCCTTGACCCAGTTATTGAACGCTCCCATCGCTGGGCCGCACCAGATTTGATAATCGGCGATGCGATCGCACTCCCCTGTCTTGGACCAGCGAGACGACAACCCCAAATACCACCGAAAGATAAGCGCCATCTTCAGCTTGGGATTGTTTGCCGCTTTCGCCAGCTTTTCCGGTTTGTGCGCCACTAAATACGCCTGGGTCTCTTGCCAAACCTCGTCAAGAGGACGCCGAAAGATCTGCTGTTCCAGTCTGTGCCGCTCTACCTGGGGAATATCCTCAATCGCGTTATGGGTTTTGTAGAGGTCAAACAGCTTTTGCGCCCGTAGAGGGAACAGCGTGCCTTTTTTCAGAACCTGGAGTTTAACCCCCATTTCAAACATATCGGCAGCAGGCGCCATGATCACGTCGTGCATCTCGGCCTCAGCCAATAGCCGTTTAGTATGGGGAGACGCTGCAGCCTCTAAACAAGACTGGTTCACTGATCCTGTGACCACATAAGCAGCCCCCATCATCAAAGCGGCTAATGCAGACTGGGGGGTGCTAATCCCGCCTGCTACCCCGATCCTGACTGGCGTTCGATAGCTGTATTGGGTCTGGATCTCGTCTCGCAGCGCTAGGATGGCGGGCAGTAAGCATACCAAAGGACGGTTATCGGTGTGACCGCCCGAGTCAGCCTCGACCGTGATATCGTCCGCCATGGGAACTTGGGCGGCAAGCTGGGCCTGCTGTTCAGAAATCAGTCCTTGGATGGCTAATGTTTTAAGGATGGTAGCCGGGGCAGGCTGGAGGAACTGGGTCGCCACTTCCCGGCGGGACAGCTTAGCAATGATTTTGTTCTGAATATTGATGTGCTGGTTGGGACTGAGCTGGAGCCCCGCTGCTCGATAGTAGACCAGACTGGGCGTGAGGTTGATAAAGGCCGAGGCTTCAACGGTGCGGATATGATGCTTTAGGTATAGCTCAACCGTATTGCGCTCCATGGCTGCGTCATTGGGACTATGGAGCAGATTAAAGGCATATGGTCCTTGGGGCAGCGCGTCCTGAATCCGGTGGATGGCAGCTGTGATGAGATCGCGCCCCAATCCTCCAGAACCGAAGGAACTGAGAATCCCAGCTTTCCCAAGGGCAATCACTAGATCTTCTGACGCAATCCCACCGGCCATTGCACCAGCCGCATAGGCCATTTTCACCCCATGCCACGCTAAAAAACTCGGATCTCCCAACTGCTGCAGCGGCGGCACGGTCATAAGCGGTTCGACGGTCCCTAACCGCAACGGGTCAGTGTGGGTCACCCCAAGCTGATTAGCAAATCTGACAACATGACAGGGCTCCTCGAGATTGAGAAGCTTGGCTTTGATACCTGCGGCATCAAAGGCGATCGCTGCTAACGGATTTGAACCTGAAAAAGCTGCGGTAGAAACGCAGTTCTCGTTTTTTTCCAGAGCGGAACTGATGGTCATTGGGGGCTAGTCCTTTGAACGCTGGAGTAAAGTCTGGGAAACCTGGAGCTGAAGCTGGAGCATCTCCTGCATCTGTTGAAGCGAATCTTGGCGCCAGCGTAAAAAGTCGCGATGAACACGAGCCATCTGCAAATTATTCTGATGCAGCATCCCATAGCTCTTTGACTGGCGACTCAGAGAGGGTTGAGGGCTTTGTGCCGGGCAAGGACTCAGATTGATACTGCGAGCAGGGGTGACGTTGGCATGGGATTTGACTGCGATTGCTGACGAAAAATGTGAAGAGCGGCTTTGAAAACCTTGCGATCTCGGGGGGACGGCACCGAAGCGAAGGCCCTGAAAGATCTGCGAATGAAGGGTTTGCAGGCGGGCAGCTTGCAACTTCTCAGACAACCTTGCCCGTATTTCCGCAGGTTCAGCAGGTGGCGGCGTCATAGCATGGGTTTCAAACAGAGGGGACACATCCACCGACACGCCATGACTGAGCAATTTGGCAAGGGCACGGACAATCGTTGTATGTTCGTCTAAACCGCGTCGATTAAAGGAGAGGGCAAGGTGGGGGCGCTGAGCCAAAATCTGATCAATCCAGCGGGTGGTCGTACTACCAGCCCCCGTTTCCACAAAAATTCGCACCCCATCCTCATAAACACGGTTCACCAAACGTGGGAAATCTAGGGACTGGCAGAGGTTCTGAGCAATGCTTTGACCGATTACCTCACTTTCGGTTTCTATGGGCTGATAGCCTGCCGCCGAATACAGCGTTAGGTGGGGAGTCTGCTCGACAGGGAACCTGTTCAAACGCACCAGTTCTGAGTACTCGGAGCGGACTGGCGCACAGTGAATAGCATGGTTAAAAGGTGCTCGAAAAGCGTTACAGTTTAAGGCTTTGATCACTCGCTCACAGGCTGCCGTTTCCCCAGCAATCACCCCCTCTTGTGGTGTGTTGATCTGAGTTAAATACACCCGAGGTTCAGCTTCCAAGCATTCTTTGACCTGGGGCGCAGGAGCCATAACCACATAGGTGCTCCAGGACAGTTCATCGGCATCGGCAAGTCCCCAGTGTTCTCGGACAGCGTTTTTAGGACCGGAGAGGCGATTGCGGAACAAGGTCGAGGCGTTAAAAGCGGCACTGCCCTCATTGAGGCTTGTCCAGACGCCTTGAGCAAACATCATACTGGTTTCGCCCAGGCTATAACCAAACGCACAGTGGGGCTGCAGTTGGAAGTAGTCTCGAAGCGTGGCGGTGGCTAAGCTGGCGTAGGCAAGTTCCGATTCCAGCATTGCAAATGGATCGCTCAACAAGCGCTGTTCGATTGCCTCCCGCTGTCGTCTGGAGAGGGGCTTGAGGCTTCTTGGATAGAGGATTTTCTCAACCTTTGCCGCTCGCTGACTCACCTCTTGGAGCAGCGGATCATCGTACAGGCTGGGAAACAGGCGAAAGAGCGTTCGAGCCAACCCCACATAGGCTCCAAAGGCACCCGGATAAACAAAGGCAATGCGGCCAGTTTGGGCCAGCGGGCGAGGTGTAAAGTAGCTCCCCGCTGGTGTTTGCCAATCTTCAGTGGTTGCGATCGCCTGGGGGATACCCGTGAGGGCTCGCTGGATTTCCCGGTCTAGCTCTGCTTTAGACTTTGCCAGCAAGACTAGGACGTAGGTGGCTTGATGGAACGCTCGCCAGGTTTCGTGGGCGACGGCCTTGAGGGAAGCACTATCCACGATCTGATCCTGTAGCGCGTGCAATTTTTCCAGGAGTGTTGATGGATCAGGCGCCGCAAGGGCAAAGCAGCACAGGGGCATTTGGGCTAGATAGCGGTTGTTGAGGGATCGGCCAGCGGGGCACTCTGACAAAAGGATATGCCCACCGCTTTGGCTCTGATAAACAGCAGCATTCCTGAGCGACGCGTTAGCGTCTAATAGCCAAGGACGGGACTCAGTGGGCACATAAAAGGGACTGTGTTGCCAATCCTGCTGAGGACCAGCCCCTTGAGGCACCGCAGGAAGATAGCGATAATAAAGGCAGAGCGCGACCTTAATCAGGTGAGTGAGATCTGAAGTCGGCGGCAGCGTTGGGGATAATGTCCCTAAGGCACAGCTGAGGGCCGATCCTTGATAGATACTGAGATCGGCTGTTGCTAATGCGCCACCACAGAGTTCTAGGTAGTGGATAGTCTCAGGGGGTGGAGGAGACGGATGGATCGCGTTAATCAGAGCATAGATACGCTCTCCTGCCGCTGTGGCAGTTTCTAGCCGCTTCAGAACAATAGCGCTGGAGCCGCTGCGCCCTAAAACACCTACCAGTACTGTATCCACCTCTCGTGCGGCTAGGAGCCGCTGCGATAGTTCGAGAGCTGCAAAGGTAGACGTCTCTTGTGCTTCTAGCGTCGAAAACCCACCCGAAAAGCGCCATAGTGAACGAATCAGATCCGCCGTTTCAGAATGGGATACCTGCGTTTGTGAGGTAGAAGTGATGATGACAGCGATCGCGCCCCCTCGGTTTACATCAGCATCCTGCAATGCTTCATTCGCTGCTGTGAGCATCCATTGCTGCGCAGGGTCGAGCTGTCCTTTCTCTGCAAGTTCTGAAGGTTGGATCTGATGATCGCCTCCATTCCCCTCGTAAATATGGCGTTCAAAGCTATCTAAGTTCGTCCCTGGCCCCCAGTGAATCCCCATGCCAACAATGGCCAGGTCGTCTGTCTTAGATGTCAGATTTGATTTATTCATGGCAGTTTATCCTTGGGAAGGATGCGATTGCTGCAGGAGATAGCACCAATACTCCAGGTCTCCTTGATGGAAAGCTTCGTAAACTGGACTACCCTGAATCCCTGCAAACCAGCGGGCCAGGCCGTGAAAACCAACTGGAATCTTGGTTTTGATAATGCCGAGCTTTCGCTCATTTTCTAGATCCATTGCCGCCAGAACATTGGCAGTAATCGCCTCTTGTTTCAGAATGGAAAACCCAGCCTTGATTAGCTGCTTTCGAGTCGCCTCCACAGCCTCTTGGGGGCGAAAGTCTGCAAACAAGAAGTAACCCTGAGGACGCAACACTCGGAATACCTCCGAGAAAAAGCGTTCGATTTGTCGATAACAGTGGGATGATTCGATATTGACCACTGCGTCAAAAGCGTGATCGGGCAGAGACAAGGATTCCGCATCGTCCACGCTAAACTCCAGGCCTAGCATTTGATGGCGCTGACGGCAGAACTGAATATTGTTCGCCGAAAAATCAACCCCTGTTACTGACTGAGGATTGAGATAGCGCCGCAGGTAAGATGCTCCCCCGCCCCGTCCACAGCCGACCTCTAAAACGTCCAGCCCCTCTAACGGAACGACGTTAGCGACATGGTGGTAGAGCTGAATGCAATAGCGTTCCCGTTCGTCGGTGTGATCAAGCGATAACCGATCCGTCTTGAAGTCGGTATAACCATAGTTCATCAGCACAATATTGATGTCCTGATATTTAGAGGCAAAATAGTTGTACCAAAACCGCCAAAATAGTCGCCTGAGCGGAAAATTATTGGGTCGGGCCAGAAAATTGTTTAGCATGGCGCACTGTGCTGAGAGATAGCGTTGGAGGGTTCTTTAGCGATAAGCCGATTAAGGGGCAATTTAGTTCCTTTGGCATCTAACATGCGATTGTAAATATTGCCGTATTGGTCATGGGCAATCACATCGGCAACGACCGCCGTTCCCGTCTGGGATTTAATTCTGCAGAAGACGTAAAAATCCTGATCAAAAGGAATGGACCTAAACTGCTCGTACTGGCGTATCTCGGCAGGTAGACACCCTTGTTCACAAAACCGCTGCGTCCATATCCACAGGGAATGGCTCTGCACATCAGCGATGTAGGGGTTGATGGTGTGAACGGGAAACTGCCCCTGCTGGCGATCACTCAGAGGCTCCACAGAGCATCGGGCAACCAGGTGATTGGAGCTAGCCTCTAACACCGCATTCACCCCTTGGAACATCGGGCCGTGAAACAAACTCAGATCGCCCTGCTGGTAAACCTCCTGTTCGGGTTCTGGATGCACCGTAACCACGAGTGTCGGGTCGTTAGGGGCATCCGGAGAGTGAGATTGCAGCTGAATTTGGGCACTGAAGTGATAGCGAGGTTGTCCGGTCGGCGTTCGACTCCAGATCTTTGTGTCTAAGGCAATTCCGTTTTGCTTGTCGGTTTCTACGATGTCCAATTGATACTCATCGGCCAGATGGTCATCGAAGATGATGCCTTTGAGAATTTTGAGTTGCTGTAGTTGTACGAACTGATAACCGGGATAGAGCTGTTCACAGGCATGAACCATCCAGGCGATCGCACAGGTCGTTGGCAGCACTGGCTGCCCTGCAATCACGTGATCGAAGAGAAACGGGTTGCTGGCAAGCTGGAGCTGGCGATGCAAATGATAGGTTCGCAGGGCCTCACTGACCTTGATCGCAGGCATTTTTAAAGGACTGCCAATCACCACCTGAGTTTCGCGATGCTCGAGGGAGAGTTCATCCACCATCATCTGTGTGCCCACGGCTAGGGGAATGGTTTCAATCCCCCGTTCGGCGAAGGCCCGCTGGAGCGCAGGGCTGACCATACCGCTGTCCCACGGTCCCCAGTTAATGGCCACCGTATGACAGTTGGGGTAGCGCGGCTGCATCCAGTGGGCGGTTTTGTTGAGGATCTCGTTTGCGATCGCATAATCAGTCTGCCCTGCATTGCCGTAAAAACCGGCGACAGAAGAGAACAAAATCAGGTATCGCAACTGTTCGGGAACCACACTCTGGAGTAGATGGTCTAGCCCCACAACCTTGGGGGCATAAACTCGCTCAAAGTCCTGCTCCGTCTTTTTTTCAATGCGCTTATCGGCTAGATTACCTGCACCGTGAATTATGGCCGTGATCGGTCCCCAGCGTTCTAGACAGGGCTGTAGCTTTTGTTGAAGGGCGATCGCATCGGTGACATCAACGCTCAAATACTCGGCTTTCCCGCCCGCCTGGTCAATGGCATTGAGCGTGGCTCGAATGTCTCGTTGCGTGGTCAGCGATCGATAAACGGCTTGGACTTTAACCGGGGTAGCGGCTTCCCCCTGCGCTTGTAGCTGCTCAAAGATGCGCTGTTTGAGCGTCGCTTCATCCTGCTTCTCCTCCGCCCAAGCGGGCGGGTCTCCCGTGAGGGTAGTGCGCCCCAGGAGAATAAACTTGCAGGAGTAGGTCTGGGCTAGCTTGATCACGGCTGCAGCCGTAATGCCCCGAGCGCCGCCGCTGGCCAGAAAGGTCGTGTTGCTATCGATAGAAGAGTTAATACTCATTGTGATGGATTAGGTGAGGATAATCGAATCTATCTAATGGATCTCAATCAATCGAAGCGGCCTCTAGCAAGCCAACGTGACTCGCCCTTGGGGACTGTAGCCCACTTCCACGACCCGTCGATTGGGGTCGTGGAGTTCCGCCATAATGTGCTGAACAGAGAGCGTTATATCTAGCTCAGGACTCAGATCAATCGCCCGACAAAAAACATCGTTCCATTCCCAGTTCAGGGACTTGGTCAGACCGAATAGCCCTGCCGAAAGGGGACTAAAGTCAGCTTGACCTCGGGTTCCGAAGGCGCCATCCAAATGGGCCACGGTTAGAAAACAGCTCCGTCCCTGTTGCGCAGCCTGATTGAGTTCAATCTTGAGGTGTTTGGCCATCCAAAAGATCTGCTTGAGGATTGCAGATTCCGCTGGCGAGTACAGACTGTCATCACTGGTGGAGACCGGCGGATGCAGGTGAATTAATGCACTCACGGAACCGTACTGGGTGACGATCGCCCCTAGCTGCTGCGCTAAATGGGCTTCACTGAAGTCCTCTAAAATCACCTGCTCAACTCCATCGGGGCGGGGGAGGCTTGGGGAATGGCTCAGCATCACAACCTTCCAGCCCAGATCAACGAAAGCTTGAGCGACTGGGGGTGCGATCGCAGATCCGTAGTCCGTCATGATGCTCACCTGGGAGTTAGGAAAGGGCAAGTCCATCCTGTCCGGGGGCGGTAGAAACTTCAGCCGAACGGGTTGTCGAAGAATGCTTGAGGGTAACTCCGTTGCTGGAGGGGTCAAGCGATACTTTTTTTTTTCGCCCGCCTGCAAACTCTGCATAAACGCAACGACTTGCTCCAGGGTCCGCATCTCAACTTCAGCGAGTTCCTCTAGATCAGGCTGGGGAAAATCGGGATATTTTTCCATGAGCGCCCCCAAGATCTCGAAGCGCTTGATCGAGTCAATGCCTAGATCGGCCTCCATATCCATCTCTAGCTCTAGCATGTCGATGGGATACCCCGTCTTATCGCTGACCACGGCCAGTAGCCCTTGACTGAGCGCCTCTACATCGACTTGAGGGTCAGAAAGTGGCATCGCTACAGCGGATTGCGGTGGCTCCAGTTCCGATCTCCTGAAGTCCTGATCCTGGGGGACTGCAAGGACTGGACTATTCTGGAGAAGCTCAGCGTCGGGTTGCCCCGAAGCGATTCTCTGCGCGGTCGGTAAGACAGTATTGCCCGCCTGCGACTGGATAAATTCAACCACCTGATCGAGGGTTCGCATTTCGATTTCGGCTAGCACTTCCAGATCAGGCTGGGGAAAATCAGGATATTTCTCCATCAGTGCCCCCAGAATCTCGAAGCGCTTGATCGAGTCAATGCCTAGATCGGCCTCCATATCCATCTCTAGCCCTAACATATCGATGGGATAGCCCGTCTTATCACTGACCACGGCCAGTAGCCCTTGACTGAGGGCCTCTAAATCAACGGCAGGAGGACGATTTGTTTCTCGTGACTCAGATGCTGCAGAGGGGGCGATGGCCGATGCCTCAACCTCAGGGAGGGCGATGGTGGGAGAGATCCCCTCTCCATTAAGAGTGTTTGCTGGAACAGCCGAGCGCTCCAGTGCTGGGTTGCCCTGATTGATATAGGCGCTCGACAACGATAGCTCTGACTGAGGAATCAACCCCGAGACCGTTGGGAGTGAGGCGCTGTGACCCTTGGAACCGTCCTCCACCGGGGCGATTGCTGGCCCTGTATCCCGAGGGACAGGCCATTGACCATACTGCTGTTGAGCCATTTGGAAAAGCTGCTTTGCATATTCACCCTGCTGCGTGATGGATTGATCATGAGTGCGCAGGGTCTCCGCTTGGTGGGCGTGAAACTGCATCATATTGCGTTCCAGACTGCCGATCACTTCAGGTGGAATCTGACTTGCGATCTCGTTGCCGTCTAGCAATAACGCATTTTGCTGATGCATCAGCTGAAGAAATCCTTGGGTATAGGCCAAATGATTGCTGAGGTACTGTTGATGGGTCTCCAGCGTCTGGCGATGGTGCTGATTAAAGTGGCTCAGTAGATGCTCTATGCTGTCTAAAATTCGGTCATCGCCTCGATAACCATCAGCCACAGCATGTCGAGCAGGGGGAGTAGGTGGGTTGCCGCCAAGTTGAGGACGATCGCCCGAAACGCGATTTGAATCCTCTGAATGGCCGTTCGTGGTGGGTCCTCCTCTCGACCCGCCTGCGCGTTCAAGAACGGCTGTCTGCCCCTGTTGATGGCCATTGGACAAATGACCATTGGCTAAATGACTGTTGGATTGGCCAAGACTAGCAGCGGGACGATGATGGCCGTTCGTTGACGATAGAGTCGTCGTCCTCTCTAAAGGCTGAGATGTTGTAGCAATCGACATCGGGGCAAGGGGGGCTTGGAGGACAGGGCTGGCAGTCGGCAATTTGAAGGAATGCCCCTCCTCTAGGGCGGTTTTAAGGGACTGCTGTGTCTTTTCGCTGACGTAGTTGTTGCCGTTGAGTCGGACATTGAGCCTCTTGGCTTTGTTAGACACTTCGGGAAGGGTGACCGCCCGCTGGTAAGGGTCTAAAGGCTGGAGTGATAACCCAGCAACCCGCAGATGAATCCAGGCTTCTCGCAATTGATGATCGCTATCCTTCTGCCGACTGGCATTGAGAGCAATGGCCAAGTG
>NZ_JANQOY010000008.1 GCF_028285565.1 Acaryochloris sp. IP29b_bin.148 | reverse complement strand
CGCCGTAATCTGGTTCTGCCTCAGGCCCTTGCTGCCATGCAGCCTGCGGGAGCCAAGATGGAAGAAGACTACCTCAAAATTAAATTTAGTGGGGCTGCTGCCTAGCTTGACCCTGCTGATAGAGACATCGATCGCGCCCCCCGCAATGTCATAAGATGGTTGAGCAGATTTTTTGGGCTCAGAACCGTTCATGAATTCATTGCAAGATCAGGTCGCAATCGTTACCGGTGCCTCCCGAGGGATTGGACGGGCTACGGCTTTGGCCCTCGCCGGTGAAGGGGCTAAAGTGGTCATCAACTATGCCAACTCTAGTGGTGCAGCTGATGCGGTAGTGGCTGAAATTGCAGGCAATGGGGGAGAAGCCTTAGCCCTCCAAGCCAATGTGGCAGAGGCCGATCAAGTAGATACCCTGTTTAAGACAGTGCTTGATAAATGGGGGCGTGCTGACGTGCTCGTGAATAATGCAGGGATTACCCGAGATACCTTGCTGTTGCGAATGAAGCCAGAAGACTGGCAAGCCGTGATTAATCTCAATCTCACTGGAGTCTATCTCTGTACTCGGGCGGTGAGTAAAGTGATGCTGAAACAGCGATCCGGTCGGATTATCAATATTGCCTCTGTGGCGGGACAAATGGGGAACCCAGGACAGGCCAACTACAGTGCGGCTAAGGCGGGGGTCATTGGTTTTACCAAGACCGTAGCCAAGGAAATGGCGTCTCGTGGGGTAACGGTGAATGCAGTGGCTCCTGGCTTTATTGCCACGGATATGACGGAGGGGCTAGGGTCCGAAGAGATTATCAAATTTATCCCCCTGGGGCGCTATGGCCAACCCGATGAAGTGGCCGGTATGATCCGGTTTTTGGCCGCTGATCCAGCGAGTGCTTATATTACCGGTCAGGTCTTTAATGTAGACGGTGGCATGGTGATGGCTTAGGATTCTCTTATTTTTACGGATAAAACCCCTGAGGCATCTCCCTTTATTGTGTAGTATTTTAAAGTGCTCTTAATGAATGTGGGGTTGTCCACAAGTTGGCTTGAGGGTCCTTGAAGCCTAGAGCACGCTTGTTAGAATCGTCGTAATAGTCTGTGTGACTGTTGGATAGAACAACAAGACTAGAATTGTTTAGTGTTTGACTAGGTATCTGCGAATGGCTGTTTCCGATCGCAAGCTCCAACTGCTCGATTTTGAAAAACCCTTAGTGGAGTTAGAGAACCGAATTGAGCAGATCCGTAGCCTCTCTGAGCAGAATGGCGTAGATGTGACCGATCAGATCACTCAGCTCGAAGGTCGGGCTGAGCAGCTTCGCCAGGAGATTTTTAGCAGCTTAACCCCAATGCAAGAGCTGCAGCTAGCCCGACATCCTCGGCGGCCCAGCACCTTGGACTATATCCATGCCATTAGTGACGAATGGATGGAATTGCATGGTGACCGACGCGGCCATGACGATCCGGCGATTGTCGGCGGGGTGGGGCGAATTGGTGGTCAGCCCGTATTAATGTTGGGGCATCAAAAAGGGCGCGATACCAAGGACAATGTCGCCCGCAACTTTGGCATGCCTTTTCCCAGTGGTTATCGTAAAGCGATGCGGTTAATGGACCATGCCGATCGGTTTGGTTTACCCATTATTTCGTTTATTGATACCCCTGCTGCTTGGGCTGGACTGGAGGCAGAACAGTTTGGCCAAGGTGAAGCCATTGCCCTCAATTTGCGGGAGATGTTTCGGCTAGACGTGCCTATTATTTGTACTGTGATTGGCGAAGGCGGGTCTGGAGGGGCGCTGGGAATTGGTGTGGGTGATCGACTCCTGATGTTTGAACATTCGATTTACAGCGTTGCGCCGCCTGAAGCTTGTGCGGCCATTCTGTGGCGGGATGCTCAGGAAGGCCCCCAAGCAGCTGAAGCCCTCAAAATTACGGCAACGGATTTAAAAGAATTGGGTATTATTGACGACATTCTACCCGAACCCTTAGGTGGTGCCCATTCTGCTCCGGCACAGGCAGCAGAAACGATTAAATCGACTATTCTGAGCAGCTTGGAAGAGCTATGGCGGCTGAGTCCCCATGAACGTCGCCAGCAGCGCTATCATAAGTTTCGGAATATGGGAATTTTCACCCAGCTGCCCTGAGTATGCGCCCCACCTTGAACCAGTGGTATGATGACTAAGTCGCAACATTTGTTTACAATTAGTGCAAGCTTGCGCGCGATGGCTGCCTCTGAATCTGCGCTGATAGCTTCAAGGAGTTTACACCCGTATTTTTAAGTCCCACAATGATTTGCTGGTCCAGTGTGCAGAAGCATTTATTGCTGGGCTGTTTTTTACCGAGTATTGATTTTAGGAATTTTGCATGACTGCTCAACGGAAACTGCGAGCTCTGATTACGGGAGCGAGCAGAGGGATTGGTCGGGCCACGGCCGAAGCATTTGCTGCGTCAAATATTGATTTGGTCCTCGTCAGTCGTTCCCAAGACCAACTAGATGAACTCACTCAGACCCTGCAAAAACAGGGGGGAGACGCGCGAGCCTTTGCCATTAACTTGTCTGACGTCCATCAGGTTAAGTCCCAAATCAGCCAGCTCTTGGAAGATGTTGGCCCCGTTGATGTTTTGGTCAATAATGCTGGGATGGGTTTTACCGCAGAGCTGATCGATATGTCCCTGGCGGACTGGCAGCGGGTGATTGATTTGAATCTCACGAGTGCATTTCAATGTATCCAAGCCGTGCTGCCGGGGATGCGATCGCAACAGCAAGGCACCATCATCAATGTCGTTTCCGTGGCGGGCCAACAAGCGTTTCCCCAGTGGGGGGCCTATTGTGCCAGTAAGTTTGCCCTGATGGGCTTAACCAAGTCTCTCGCCCAAGAAGAACGCCCCCACGGCATTCGGGTAACGGCGGTTTGTCCGGGTGCGGTGAACACACCGTTATGGGATACCGATACCGTGGATGCCGATTTTGACCGTACCGCCATGCTGAAACCAGCGGATGTGGCCCAATCGGTTTTGCATATTGTGCAGATGCCTCAACATGCGGTGATTGAGGAACTAGTGCTAATGCCAAATGCCGGGACTTTTTAAGCCCTCTCCTGCACCAGCCACAGCCCTTCTGTCAAATTTTCTACAATTAACTGAAGCTAATGACTACTTTCTCCCCTAATTCTTCTGATACGACTAATTCTTCTATGAACAGCACTACTAATAGTTCTCAACTTCGTCCTGATCGCAGTTTGTCTCAACGGGGGAGAGAGAAAGACACCCATCGCCAAGCCAGTAAAGAAGAGATGATGGGAGCTGTAGAAACCATGCTGTTAGGCGTGGGCGAGGATCCAGAGCGAGAAGGGTTACTAAAAACGCCGAAGCGGGTCGCCGAGGCCATGCGCTTTCTCACCAGTGGCTATCAACAGTCCTTAGAAGAGTTGGTCAACAATGCCATCTTTGATGAAGGCCATGATGAAATGGTGCTGGTTCGGGATATTGATGCCTTTAGTTTATGTGAGCATCATATGCTGCCCTTTATCGGTAAGGCCCATGTCGCTTATATTCCCAACAAAAAAGTCATTGGTCTGAGTAAGCTAGCTCGGATTGTGGAAATGTATTCTCGCCGTTTACAGGTGCAAGAGCGACTAACCCGCCAGATTGCCGAAGCCGTCCAAACGGCCCTAGAACCCAAGGGTGTGGCTGTAGTGATGGAAGCCAGCCATATGTGTATGGTGATGCGAGGAGTGCAAAAACCCGGCTCTTGGACCGTCACTAGCTCCATGGTGGGGGTCTTTCAAGACGATCACAAAACCCGTGAAGAGTTTCTGAATTTGATCCGCCATCCCCATAATTTCTAGCCTGAGCGGATGGAGATGAAAATCTATCCCCACCACAGGGCATACTCAAGGTTGAGAGGCTTTTCTCTGTTCGGAGTGAGTTCCCGGAGGCTGCCGTTGATAGTATTGGGGTTTTTTAGATCGTGAGCAACCATCCTCTGACCAGAAGCAGCCGTAGAGGGAACGCTGGCCAAACCCAGACTCAGTTTTTGACCATTGCGCTGCTGATCGGCAGTATGGTCGCATTGGTGTCTCCCTTGGCCCGAGCGGAGAACACAGAGGATTTGCAGCGCTTTAAGCAAACGCGTCGCTGCATTAATTGCAATCTAAAAAAAGCGAATTTAGTAGATGCCCCGTTGACCGGTGCGTTTGTGCGAGACACGAACCTGAAAGAGGCCAACCTAGAAGGTGCCGATCTACGCTTCGCCATCTTCAGAAAAGTCAATCTGAAGAACGCCAACTTAACCAATGCCGATCTGACAGGGGCAATCTTTAAGGACGTCAATCTAGACGATGCCATTTTAACCGGGGCGCGATTACCGATCGGCTTTGGAGAACGTCCTAATCCCACTCGAGATGTTCAGATGCCAAGCCAGCTTCAGCGACCCGAAAGGCCTTAACGCTAAGCTATTGTAGAGTTTCAGAACTCAGCTCCCCCATAGGTTGAGAGCACATCATGGGTAACCACACGATTACCGCCGTCGCTGCGAGCTTGCTGCAGGTTGCGATCGCAAGCCTCAATAAAGGCTTCAATACCTAGTTCAGCAGTCGGTTGAATGGCAGCTAAACCAATACTTAAGGTGATAGGTGGAGACCCCATCGCTAGCTGCTCGATTTGTGTTAGCAACTGCTGAGCAAGGGGTTCCGTTTGAGTCGTAGTCTGCTGGGGTAGCACAATCGCAAAGGTGAAAGTGCCATATCGACAGACGAGATCGTTGGGACCTTGTATCGCTTGTTTGATGCTTTGAGCGATGTCATATAAACATTGATCGCCCGGTTGAGACTGGCCCCCTGTACTATAAACATTGAAATGATCGAGTTGACACAACATTAACGTTAAGGAGTATTGGCCTTGAATGGCTGCTTGCCAGGAGGTGAGCAAGTAAGCATCAAAGCGGCGGCGGTTGGCTGCCTGGGTTAAGTCATCCAAAGCGGCGAGGCGCTGCAATTCTAGATTAGCTTGTTGGAGTTGAGCATTTTGGGTCCGCAACGCCTGCTGAAGTTGCTGAATTTTGAGTTGATTTTCGACCCGAGCCAGCACTTCTACGACCTTAAAAGGCTTGGTAATATAGTCCACTCCCCCGGCTGAAAAGGCTTTCACCTTATCCCAAGATTCATCCAAGGCACTGATAAAGATAACAGGAATATATTGTGTGGATGGATTGGCCTTTAGCTTTTGACAAACCGTATAGCCATCCATTTCGGGCATTTGGATATCCAATAAAACCAATTGTGGTTGATCGAGAGCAACGGCCTGGAGGGCAACCTCACCATTCAGGGCTTGGAGCACTTCATAGCGCTGTTCTTCGAGGACATCTGTCAGCAGTCTTAGATTTTGGGGCTGATCATCGACGAGTAAAATTTTGATTTTTCCAGATAGGCCCGTGGCGTCTAGCAAGGGCGGTTCTACGATCGCTGGTGAGGGCTGGATCGGCGTGGGGGTAGAGGCGGCCTGTGTTGCACTGCGCATTTCCTGGGCCAGAATAAACCGTACATTAGACTTGGAAACTTTTTTATCCAGGGCTTGGGAAAGTAAGTGCCACAGTTTAGGGGCCACATCCTGTTTGACATATTTAGGTGAATAACCACATTCATCCGCTATCTGATCATAGGTTTTACGTTCCCCTTGCAAGGCCGTACTGAGAATACGCCGTTGGAGTTCACTGCAATAGGTCTCCGTTTTTTGCAGAATTAAGTTCTCCGCGAATTCTAAGAGTTGTTCTGTGGAATTATCGGTGTCACTCATGGGAACTGCCTTTGGTGTTATTCCTGGATTAGCTGGGCTGTGACTTCAGTGATGTGGGCATACTCATAGTTCTCGGCTAGATTCATTAAATAGTGAGCGGCTGCGTCATACTCTGGGGGAATGTCCCTTAACAGTTGGATCACTTGCTTCCCCTTTAGTCGTAAGGCGGCGTGATGCAACTCCTTGAGCCAACTGGAAGGCATCAATGCTAAGACTTGGTGAATGGTGCCTGAGCCGACGGTGAGGGATACTTCTGGTTCAACCCTATCACTCCGTTGGGTGGCGGGAATGATGGTCGCCTCGTCCGCTATCGGTTGTGGGCTATATTCACTGTCTGCTAACGAGACTTGAGCAGTGAAGGTCAAGAGGGTTCCTTGTTCCACTTGGCTAGAGACTGTGATCTCGCCATCCATCAACTGGGCGAATTGCTGGCTAATGGGTAACCCTAACCCTGTGCCTGATTTCGATTTTTCGCCACTTTCCGTTTGTTCAAAGGGAATAAACAGTTTATGGAGTTCTGAGGCGGCAATGCCTTCGCCCGTGTCTTCCACTTCAAATCGTAGGGTTAAACGGTCTGTTGGCGGCAGACTATTGATCCGTAGCGTAATGTGTCCGACATGGGTGAACTTAAGGGCATTACTCAATAAGTTAATCAAGACTTGGCGAAGTTTCTGCGCATCACCGACTAAGGAAAAGGGCAAATCGGGGGCTACTTCCACCCGAAAAGACAACCCTTTTTGTTCTGCTCGGAGTCGAAAAATGCCTTCAACAGTCTCGATTAACGTGCTGAGTTTAAAGGGAGCCTCTCGCAGTGATTGTTTTCCCGACTCCAACTTGGCGAGGGAAAGAATGTCGTTGATCAGTCCTAATAAATGCTCGCCACTTTGATTAATCAAACGAGTGCGTTTGTGGTTGGCCTCAGAGAGGGTGCTGTCCTGCGCCATCATTTGGCTAAACCCCAGGATTGCATTGAGGGGGGTGCGTAATTCATGGCTCATTTTGGCGAGAAATTTGCCTTTAGCCCGACTGGCCATTTCCGCTGCTTCTTTGGCTTGGCTCAGTTCCAGGTTGGCTTGTTGAAGTTCGGAGGTGCGGTGAGCCACCTGGATTTCTAGATTGGTTTTGGCCTGCTTCAAAATCCGCAGGGTTTGTTGTTGGGCTTTGATGTTGGTTTGGATCAAGCGATCGTATTGATAGAAGGCATCTAGGCCCAGACTAATCAGCAGAAAGTTAGCTAGAGTAGGAACCATAGGTAACCACCAGCCCCAAAGCAGAGCTAAGTAGCTACAGCCTATAACGAGTAACGTGACTAGTGCGATCGCAAGTAAGGTATACCGAGGCGACCGAATATAGGCTGCAATCAGGATGCCCACAACTCCGCCAAGGACAATGCAGAGATATTCTGCCCACTCCGGCCAAGCGCTAATCATCGGTCGTTGATCTAAGGTGGCGCTCAGAATCTGGCTAATCGTATGGGCATGAAATTCGACGCCATAAACCCAATGTTTGCGATCGTCGATAACAGAGGGGACTGCGGCTGAAGAATAGTCCTTCGCACTCGGGGTCGTCACACCAATAATCACGATCCGATTTTTGATTAAATCGGGTGAAACATCACCTGAGAGAACTTGCTTAAATGAAATCGCCTGAAAAGCCTGGGGACCATTACGAAAATTCAGCAGCATTTGCATATCTCCCCCACCTGCACTGGCACGGATATAACCGCCAAAGTTGGCGCGAATACGGGGAATTTCAGCAGACCTAAATCTCATGGTTGAGGGATCGTGGCGGCCATTCTCAAGCTGAATCTTCCGGGGGGTCAAATAAGCCTCCGCCAATAGCAGTGCCAGAGAAAAGCGGAACTCTTTTGGGGTTTGAGTGCCCAACAATGCACGGCGTTGGCGGCCATCTTGATCAATGGGAGCATCCGCAAATCCCAGACGATCTATCGGTAAACTCGGAGGAGGATCAACGGTTTCGGGCAGAACTTTGTCAATACCAAATAAGTTATCCATGTCTCGAAACGCGATGGCTAAATCAGCGGAGCCAGGCTCAATCGGTAAATCGCGAAATAAATCCAGACCGATCGCCCGAGGTTGATGACGTTGCAACTGAGTCAGCACCTGCGCCAAATATTGATCCGGGATGGGGTAGCGGCCAAGAGAGCGAATGGTTGCTTCATCAATCTTGACGAGCAGAATGCGCTGATCTTCCGATTCAGAGGGTCGATATTTGATAAAGGCATCTAAGGCTCGCCATTCTAGATATTGAAAGGCCCCTGTCCAGCGTCCGCCCAGGATTAAACTCAGAACCAGCACACTGGGCAGCGCCACCAGTTGGAGTGGGCTTAATGATTTGCGCAGTCGATGCCAAATCTCAATGTTCAACCCGCTCTCCTTAATCCGTGATGTCTGGATAACAAAGGGGTGTGGTGCACCCATTATTCAGCAAGAAAAATGCCTGAACTTGGTACTGTGCTGAAACTGGACCTGAACTGTTCTGCCATCCATATCTGAATGACTGCTGAATTTTCCTGATGATAACGGGATTTTTTCTGCACAGGTGCTCCATTAATCTAATTTCAACAACCGAATTACGGGGGAGATTGAAGATGTCTGATGACGTTAGATATGCCAGGCCGACCAGCTATTCACTTCCCCTGCCACCCGTCAGGGAAAGGATGACAGGGATAAAGCAACGATTCCAGAAATGGGTTCGCCGAGAAATAATTGATTTTGATCCCTACGACAAAGAGGTTGAATTACGCCTGTGCGAGCCCAAGGGCGAAGAGGTGACAGACATCTCTTTACCTGAAGGATTAAACGCAGAGAGATTCGAATCAATCAGACAAGATACTACTATGGTCGTAGAGAAAACGCGAGATTCCATACTTTTACAACAGCGACCCATTGTTTCAGAACCCTGGCAGGAGGTTGCACTGGAGTGGACCCATCATGACTTAAAGACCATTGCCCATCGAGATCATCGTACTGCTCAGTGGCTAGGGGAGCAGCTTGCGATCTCAGTTTGTGAGGTTAGTGCAGCGTAAGGTATGGACGAATGGCTTATTTTCATTTCCATCCATGTACTCCCATGAAACAACTGACACCGCAAAGACAACGATCGGCCTTCACTGGCTTCAAGGGCTGTTTAGGGATTGGTTTGTGCTTGGCATGCCTGCTCCTCCCCTGGCCTGTTGAGGCGAGGCGCTATAAGCCCCCCTCAGGGGATCCGCCCAATGACTCCTTTTCCTCCAATGGTTCCCGTGCTCCAGGTTTTCGCCATTGTGCTTCCGCCCAAACTGTAAGCACTCAAACAGAGACAGACCAGCCCCCTCCGTTGCCGTTAACCCTGTTCTCTCCCCTCAGTCATGTGGGTCGGACCACCACGACAACACCAACCTTGGTTTGGTTTATACCGGTGACGGAGCCGTATCGCCTCCGCTTGTCTCTCTTTGCCCTCGATTCTGACCAAAACACAGTACTGTTACATGAGTTGGAGTATGTAGAACAAGCATCAGGCGTGATTCAATATACCTTGCCCGACAACCAATCTGAACTGCAAACGGGGCAACGGTATATTGTGCGGTTGAGTCTGGCCTGCAATTCCACTAGCGATCGCTTTAATCAATCTTTTGTCACCGAATTGGATATCAAAGCGCCTTCCCCGACTTTGAAGCAAGCGCTGTCTCAGGCTAAAACGCCGCAAGCGAAGGCTGCGCTGTATGCAGAGGCTGGCTACTGGTTTGATACGGTTCGAGAGTTGTTGGTAGACGCAACCCAATCTAAGTCCTATGCGCAGGTTCGGACACTGCTGAAGGAATTGGCAGAGTCGGAAAAGGCGGAGGATTATCGTCAGACCTTAGTCCAACTGGCGGAGACCCTCAAAGATGATGATCTCGGCCCATCCGCAGATGGCCCAAAGGCCCCGTAACCTGAACCGCCCACGACCCCTTGAATTAAATAGCATCGTGTCTGTTGTCCACACTTTGGTGTTATCAAGACTATGAATAGGATAGATTGCGATCTCAGACTGGCCCATCATTTTTGCAGACAGGCCACGGCCACTGGCTCTTGGGTGGGCATCCTTTTGAGTCCACTGATCGTTTCAAATACGGGGTTGGCTCAAAGTATTGTGCCTGACAACACCCTCGGGACGGAACAGTCTGTCGTTGACCCTGGGGCCACTGCCAACGATTGGGTGATTAATGGAGGGGCACAGCGCAATACAGCTTTGTTCCATAGTTTTGAACGATTTGGGATTAACCCCAATCAAACAGTTTTTTTTAGCAACCCTGCGACCGTCGAGAATATTTTTGCACGGGTGACCGGGGGAACGGCTTCCAATATTAATGGCTTGTTGGGGGTGGATGGTCCTGCCAATCTCTTTTTCGTCAATCCCAGCGGCATTCTCTTTGGCCCCAATGCTCAGTTGGATGTGGCTGGCGCCTTTGTCGCCACCACCGCAGATCGGTTCTTGCTCCCCAATAGCAATACCTTTAGTGCGGTGAATCCCAACGCTCCCCCCTTACTCACCGTTTCGGTACCCTTAGGCGTTCAGTTTGGTGCGAATCCCCAGCCCATCAACGTCAATGGCGCACAGTTAGGCCCAGAGGTAGACCAGCTAGTGTTGCTGGGAGGAGAGGTGAACCTCGAGGGCACTAATATTTTTTTACCAGGGGGGCGGGTTGGACTGGCAGGACTCTCACAACCTGGCGTTATTTCCTTTGACCTGGAGGTAGCGACCCCTGAAAATTTTCTGACCGTTCCAGTAGAGGGACGGGCTGACTTTTTC
Organism: Acaryochloris sp. IP29b_bin.148; assembly: GCF_028285565.1. Lineage (GTDB taxonomy): Bacteria > Cyanobacteriota > Cyanobacteriia > Thermosynechococcales > Thermosynechococcaceae > Acaryochloris. The sequence continues at coordinate 35,178 of NZ_JANQOY010000008.1, read as the reverse complement.
TTCAACGGTTCAACGGTTGATGTTGTGGATCAGGGTGAGGGAGATATTATCCTTCAAGCCCGCAATAGTTCACTGACTCAGACCGATCTCTTCGCTGGACTGGATGGGACAGTCACGTCCGCCAATATTGAAGGAGGAGCCATTTTAGTTGACACGACTGAAGATTTCGAACTCGTTGACAGCGGGATCTCGAGTCTTATAGATAATAACGGTCAAGGCGGAGATATTAGGGTGACTGCCAGGAATCTGACGCTGCAGCAAAATTCTCAGATTTTGACAGACACTTTAGGTGCTGGTTCAAGCGGCGATATTTATATCAACGTAACGCGTCGTCTTTTAGCAGAAATCAATTCTGGAATTTTTAGCGCAACCTTCGAAGGCAGCTCCGAGAACAATGCTGGATCAATCTTTATCACTGCACCGGAACGGTTCGCGAACGATGCTGGATCAATCTTTATCACTGCGCCGGAAATTAACCTTAACCGTAGCTCCGGCATTAGTTCTATCACTTCAGGTTCAGGCGGAAACATTGAAATCACCACCAATTCTCTCCTAGTACGAGAGGAAAGTTCTATTCTGAGTGGCAAATTTGGACCCAATACCTCGGAGGGAGATATTCAGATTCAAGCCAATAATATTCTCGTTGATGATCGAAGAGGACCTACTTTTGATGGGCCACCGATTGGTATTGAGGCAAGTGTGACCTTCTTCCCTGAAGAGTTCGGACTACCCCTGGAGACGAGGGGTGGAACAGGAGGAGATATAGAGATTGATACTCAAAACCTAACTCTGATCGGCGGGTTGATTGGTCCTACCGTGTTTGGGAATGCTCAAGGGGGGGATTTGACTATTCGAGCAGGAGATACGGTCTGCCTCGTAGGGGATCCGGCAGCAGTGCGCGCTAGCTTTGCTGGGGTGGCCGAGTTGGCCACTGCTATTCGGGATTCGACAACGGAAGGGTTTAGTGGTGATATTCGAATTAATGCTCACCATTTAGTTCTGGAGAATGGCTCCATTATTGACGCTGGGGCTGAGGGCTTCGGAAATAGTGGCGACATTTTTATCAATACAACGGAGTCTGTAACGCTTCAAGGTACTTTGAATGGTCAGCCAAGCCGGATTGTTACCCAGTTGCAAAACCCTGGAGAATTTATCGGGGGCAATATTGATCTGGTCACTGACCGTCTCACCCTACAAGATGGTGGACAAATCTCGGCTGCAACGATTGATAACTCAGTTGGGAATGGCGGGAATGTCTCCGTTGTTGCGAACCAAAGTATTGTCATCACTGGATCCTCACCTCAAGTGACATTACCTGCCGGGGATGCAGATTCTCCCTTTGTATTGGATTCGACGGGGACGCTATTTCCCAGCGGCATTTTTGCCAATTCTCCTGGGGAGGGGAATGCAGGGGATGTGGAGATTTTTACGCCCAATATCACCGTGCAGAATGGCGCGCAGATTTCCGTCAGTAGTACGAATGAGGGGGCAGCAGGACGCTTATTTATTGAAGCCAACAATATGGTTATGGATAATGCCAAGTTATTGGCCGAGGCCGTTGAAGGCAATCGAGCCAATATTGAGCTGTCGGTTAGAGATTCCTTACAACTGCTCAATCGCAGCCGTATTTCGACGGTAGCCAGGGGTGATGCCGATGGCGGCAATATTATGATTGATGGGCCTGAGACTCAGTCACTCCGGTTTTTAACGCTTAAGGATGGATCGATCATCTCTGCAGAGAATTCGGGCCGCTTTGGCAATGGCGGCAATATAGATATTGCGGCTCAGTTTATTCTGGCGTTCCCTGGCGAACTCAATCAGATCGTTGCCAATGCCTTTGAAGGGGATGGTGGCGATATTGATATCTTTACGAATGCGATTTTTGGCCAACCGTTTCTCAATATTTCTGCTTCCTCACAATTGGGCGTAAATGGCGAGATTACAATTGAAACCCTGGCAACGGATCCAGCCAATGCCCTCACCCCGCTCCCCGAGAATGTGCTGGATAAAAGTACTCAAATTGCAGATGCTTGTGCCAATCCTCGATCAGGGCAATCTCAGTTTGTGGTGACGGGTCGGGGCGGATTACCGCTGATGCCATCCCGCCGGCCTACGGGTAGCTATCTCTTAACCGATTTAGGGACTCAAGCGCCTCACAAGGTCACTCCTATTCTCCAAGAAGCGAAGCGGTTAGTGGTGACTGCTAGTGGCAAGTATTATTTGCAGGGAGAGGCGCATCTCCCGTTGTCCCAACAATTGGAAGCTGCCCGCCAAGCGTACCAGCAGGCTGATTATTCTCAGGCCATTACCCTCTGGAAGCAAGCCGCAGAGCAATTATCTAAGCAGCCTGAGGCTTATGCTTCAGTGCAGAGCCATTTAGCCCTGGCCTATCATCACCTGGGAGACTGGGAAAAGGCGAGGGAGGCCATTGCTACGAGTCAAGCAACGCTGACCCCTGATCTGATCGCCCAGCAACCTGCTCTCCATGCCCAGGTGCTGAGTTCAAGAGCCAGTTTATTCCTCGCACGGGGCAATACTCGTGCAGCTTTTGAGAATTGGCAACAAGCAGCAGAGGCTTATCAACGGGCTGGGGATGATGCAGAGCACCTGCAGGTGCAGTTGAATCAAATTCAGGTCCTTCAGGATCTAGGCTATTTTCGGCAGGCGCAAAAACAATTAACGCCACTGATGCAGATTCTAGAGCGGCAGCCTCCGTCTCCCGTCAAGGCGATGACCCAGCTAAATTTGGGGAAGGTGTCGCGTGCTGAAGGCAATATGTTGCGATCGCAACGTCAACTCGAAGCCGCCCTAAAAACATCCCAATCCCTGAACCAGCCCGCCCTGAAAAGTACGATTCTTCTGAATTTGGGACATACATTTCGGGGTCTGGGGAACGCCCAAAAGGCGTTGGACTACTATCAGCAGGCAGAGACCCTTGCCCCCACCCCTCTACTTCGATTTCAGGTGCAAGTGAGCCAATTTGATCTTTTGGTTGCGCAAAAAGATCCTGCGGCATCGCCGCTTTTGCAAGCACTAAAGGGGCAAGCCCAACAACTTCCTAGCAGTCGAAAGGGAATCTATGCGCAACTCCATCTGATCGAAACCGTTTTAGCATCCGCACAACTGGACGAATCCCAGACCCTATTGAGGTTGCTGACTCATATTCAAGCCCAAGCGCAAGCCTTGGATGATCCCAATGCTCAGTCCTATATCCTGGGCTATCAGGGGAAAATGTATGGCCAGGCCCAACAATGGTCTGAGGCGGTCTCTTGGACGGAACAAGCTTTACAGCAGGTTCAACGACAGCGTGCCCCTGAAGTGCTCTATCAGCTAGCTTGGCAACTGGGTCGCTATCGTCGTCAACTCGGCAATCGCCAGGGCGCGATTTCAGCCTATCTCGATGCGGTGGCAGCCCTACGCTCCCTGCGGGGCGACCTGAGCACGGCTAGTGAAGATGTCCGCTTTACCTTTAGGGATGGGGTAGAACCTATTTATCGTGAGTTGGTGGCGCTGTTGTTAGAAGGAGATATGACGCAAGCCAATGCAGCCAACCGCCTGAAGCAAGCTCGCAAGCTGATTGAAGATTTACAGCTGAATGAAATTCAGGACTACTTCCAGGATGCCTGTGTGCAAGCCCAACCGATCGCAGTCGATCAAGTGGATCCGAAGGCGGCCGTGATTTATCCGATTGTTTTAGCCGATCGGGTTGATGTGATTGTCAGTATTGGTAAGCAACCTTTGCGCCATTACAGCACGCCCATTGAGCCGGGACAGGTGGATAATACGGTCCAACAACTCTTGCGCTCCCTCTCCATGCCCTTGGACTCTCTCCAAAGCAGTAATCTCCATAAGCTCAAACAGATCTATGACTGGGTGGTGGGTCCTGCTGCCGCAGATTTAGCTCAACAGGATGTAGAAACGTTGGTTTTTGTCGCTGACGGAGCCTTGCGCACTTTGCCCTTAACGACGCTCTATGATGGCCAGCAATATTTGATTGAAAAATACAATGTGGCGCTTTCTCCGGGATTGGATCTATTAGCGCCTCGTCCGCAAGATAGAGAGCGGGTGAAATTGTTAGTGGGAGGGGTGAGTGAGGCTCGGTCTGGATTCCCGGCTTTGCCCTATGTGGCCAAAGAAGTTGAGCAGATTACTGCTCATATTCAAGATCATGAGGTCTTGTTTAACCAAGATTTGACGAAACAGAACTTGGATGACTACCTAACGGAAGTGTCTTCTGAAGTGGTGCATCTAGCAACCCATGCCGAGTTTGGCGCTAGCCCCGAAGATACCTTTATTCTCACCTGGGAAGGTAAGCTTTCGATCCAGGCAATGGCCTCGTTACTCCGCAACCGAATTCGCACCTCTGAAGTCCCGATCGAGTTGCTTGTCTTAAGTGCTTGTGAAACGGCGACGGGCAATAGTCGGGCAGTTCTTGGTATTGCGGGCATGGCGATTCGGTCCGGCGTGCGCAGTACCTTGGCCGGATTGTGGTCCTTGGATGATCAGGCAGCAGCGGCTTTTATGGGCCATTTTTATAAAGCCCTGGCTCAACCGAATACGACGAAGGCAGCGGCGTTTCGTCAGGCTCAGCTAGCTTTAATGAAGGATCCGAAATTTAGAGCCCCCTATTTTTGGAGTCCGTTTGTGTTGGTGGGGAATTGGCTATAATCCCGACTGCAATATTAGGATTCCAGTAGCTTCCAGGTGATTTCTTCTCCTGCCCTCAGGGGCACAAGTCCAGTTTCAATAAACGGTACTTGATCAGGAATGCGCCAAGTCTGTTTGACTAAGGTGATTTTCTCCGTATTGCGGGGAAGCTGATAAAAATCTGGACCATAGAAGCTGGCAAAGGCTTCCAGTTTGTCGAGGGCATTCGCACTTTCAAATGCTTCTGCATATAATTCCATGGCATGGAGGGCCGAATAGCAACCGGCGCAGCCACAGGACTGCTCTTTCGAATTGCGGGCATGGGGGGCGCTATCGGTACCGAGAAAAAACTTGGGATTGCCGGATGTCGCTGCCTGCAACAGCGCCTGCCGATGTGTCTCTCGTTTCAGAATGGGCAGGCAATAATAATGGGGACGAATTCCACCCTGAAATAAAGCATTACGGCTAAATAATAGATGTTGAGGTGTGATAGTTGCCGCGACATTGCTGTTGGCATTAAGGACAAACTGTACCGCTTCGGAGGTGGTGATATGTTCAAGTACTACTCGTAGTTTGGGGAATCGCGAGATGAGGGGAATCAGGTGGGTTTCGATAAATACTTTTTCGAGATCGAATACATCCACCTCTGTGTCGGTTACTTCTCCATGGAGTAATAGAGGGATATCTTCTGTTTCCATGGTGGCGAAGATGGGGTCACACTTCCGAATGTCGGTGACACCAGAGTCAGAGTTGGTGGTTGCCCCTGCTGGATAGTATTTCACTGCTTTGACAAAGGCCGAAGCTTTGGCGGCAATGATTTCTTCGGGGCTAGTATTATCGGTCAGGTAGAGGGTCATCAGGGGTTCGAAGGTTTGGCCTGTGGGAATGGCTGCCAAAATTCGGTCCCGGTAGGCAGCAGCCTCAGCCACTGTGCGGATGGGAGGCTTTAAGTTTGGCATGACGATGGCACGAGCAAACTGGTGTGCCGAGTGGGGGAGAACGGCTTTCAGGGCTGCTCCGTCCCGGAGATGAAGGTGCCAATCGTCGGGCCGAGTGAGGGTGAGTTTTTGCATTTCTCAATCATAAAATCTTGTCGCTAGCTTACTCCATATACTGTTGCTTCAGCCAGAGGAATGGACAGTTAAAAAACACCTAAATTGACCTGAACTTACCTGAATAATTCATAATTTTTTTGGCTATTAGATTTGGCGATAGAAAGGACATCAACGAAGTGACGACCACAATCGATTGATATTTCTGTAGTTGAAATCAAATGACCCACTAGGGAATCACCATCAACACGGCAGGTAGGCCGTGAGCTAGGGCTGATGATAGGCTCTATCACTGTTACCTGAATAGAACTGAGTAATGAACTGAATAAAACCGAACTTTTCAGGATTTTTTCTACTGGACGTTTTTGAGACAGTTAGCTCAAGAGGAAATCAATCTCTTGTGGACATATATTCAATTCAAAAAAGGGGAAACAATCATGAACCGAAAACTCGTTAAACGAATATTCGTGCGCAAAGCTCGGCGTGGCTTTGTTCCATTAAGAGAATTTGACGTCTATGATAATTTTTATGATCTGGGCACAAAAAAAATGGACTCAAATCATTTTGACAATAAATACAAAGTGAAAGAATCTGGAATTTATGATGGTGAACATGAAGCCTATAGTATTGTGCAAGGCACAAGCGGAAATGACACCATCATCGGCAATGAAATGGTGGCAGGATACGCTCTCCAAGAAACTCTATATGGAGGAGCAGGTGATGACCGTATTGAAGGGCGAAGCGGTGACGATGTTCTACTTGGTGAGAGCGGAAATGACTTCTTAGATGGCGGTTCTGGAGATGATCGTCTTTTGGGCCAAGTTGGAAATGATTATCTAGATGGTGGTGATGGGGATGATTATCTAGATGGTGGTGATGGGGATGACATACTGATTGCTGGAGAAGGGAAAAACTATCTTATTGGAGGCGGTGGAAATGATAAATTAGTCACTTCCACATTAGGAGGTGACACTCTATATGGTGGATTAGGTAATGACACGTTGGAATTTCAAAAAGATTCTGTCGGAACTTTTCGTCTCACAAATTCTAGCCTCAGTGGAACTTATGCTGAACTTACTCACGAAAAGAAAAATAATGGCACGTATGAGCTTAGATATAAGGACAAATCTACTGGTCATAGAATAGGAGAAATCGAAAGCGTCTTTATCAGGGATAAGAGTAGGGCACTTTCTAGTTCTGGGCATACACCGTGGGGATATGCTTACAACTATGGTTCCCAACGTAAAAACAGCTTAGATGCGAGCCAATTTTCTGGTAATCTCACCTACCAGACTACTGGTTTTGGTGTCCATGCAACTGGCACTAAAGGCATCAGTACCGCAATTATCAGTAATGCTAAGGCAGAGGACTTTGAATGGAGCAGAACAGGCGATAACTTTACCGTCACGGACGTTAAGTCTTCCTTCTTCTCTAATTCGATGCGTCGACAGGGTCAAAAAAGCACCTTTGAAAATTTTGATCGCCTGGGCTTTAAAGACGGTAATGTCACCAAAATCTTCGATCCAGCATCAGGAAACACGATGGTATCGGCAGTTGCAACTGTCTATAACAGTAAAAATACGGGTGAGTCCTATGAAGTTGTAACCGGCAAATATCATGGTGGTGATAACTACAAGAATGGATCGACTCAGTACGTCATTGGCCTAAATGGAGAAACTGGCCCTGTTCTCGATATGAACGTAGAGAAGTTGGGGCAACTCATCAATCAAATCTCACTGCCAGATGCAAATATTGAGCGGAAGCGTTTTTTGACTAATATCATTCTCTCTGGAACAAGTAATATCCCTGTAGTTGGATTTTTGTCAGATCCCATTAAAGATATTGCCAATTATGGCTACGACAAAGACCAGGTTGATGCACAGATTGATGCAGCAAAAGCGGCATTAACTGATCCTAACTTTACCTCTGAAAGCTTTGGGAAAATCAAGAACAAATCTCGTAAAACAATTGTTATTGATGATTTCCAGCTTGGTGTTGACACAATCATTTTACCGACCCTCAAAGACGGCTTGACGTATTTTTATACTGCTTCAACAATGAATGTCAATGGAAAAGAGAAACATGGTGTCACAGTTAGTATCGACGAGAACGGAAACCGAGAAAGTCTTTTATTCATCACGAATAACTATGGTGAAAGAGGTGGACTCATAGATAAAGACTTTGCAGCGATAATTAAAGACTCATATATGAATGGAGTCATTTCAGCCTTTAAAAGAACTACAATACTGGGTAATAATACTGATCATGAAACTCTTGATGGAACTTATACCTCCGATCTTATTGAAGGAGAAGGTGGTGCTGATATAATTCTTGGCCAATTCGGTCACGATAGGATTTTCGGTGGAAAGGGTAATGACACTCTGTATGGGGGGGTTAAGGGCTCCTACGTAGACAAGAATAATCGCCTTGGTAAAGCTGTCCGTTATCAGAATGATGGTAATGACACCCTATATGGAGGGGCAGGGAATGACGTTCTATTTGGTGAATCTGGAAATGACTACCTCGATGGTGGGACTGGTAACGACGAACTGTATGGTGGTGATGGTAATGACCAACTAAATGGTGGTGATGGTAACGACCAACTAAATGGTGGGACTGGTAACGACACCCTCAACCCTGGATATGATGTAAATTCTTTCAATGATATCGTTGATGGAGGGGCAGGGGACGATGTCCTCAAGGTGGACTATAGTGCCAAAAATTATGAAGGTATTGATTTCTCACGTGGCTTCACTCATGGACAGTTGAGCAGAAAGCAGCTTCTTACAATTAAGAATGTCGAAACCTTCGATATTACAGGCACAAAGCATGATGACAAAATTCTCGGCGGAGCAGGTAATGACACTCTCAAAGGTGGAATTGGGAATGACATTCTTGAAGGTGGCAAAGGTAATGACTCACTTGAAGGCGAGGATGGTGACGACCACATTCAAGGTGGCGATGGGAATGATAGTCTTTCTGGTTGGAAGGGTAACGACATACTTGAAGGTGGGAACGGCGATGACTTTCTTTGGGGTGATCATGGTCAAGACATTCTGATGGGTGGCGATGGTGACGACGATCTTTCTGGTTGGAAAGGCAACGACATTCTTGAAGGTGGAGTGGGGAACGACACCCTCAACGGCGGCGATGGTAATGACACCCTCATAGGGGGAGTTGGCGATGACATCCTCATCGGTGGTGCTGGCATTGATGTTGCTGATTACTCCAAATCTGCATCAGGTGTGGGGGTTAATCTAGAAACCAATGTCAATCGCTGGTCCAGTGCTCATAGAGATACTCTTGAAAGCATTGAATGGGTCTATGGATCTAACTATGGTGATCTACTTACTGGAGATAGTAAAGATAATCTCCTCAATGGCGGGACTGGTAACGATAACCTCAATGGTGGGGCTGGCAACGACATTCTGATTGGTGGTGATGGCATAGACACTATCACTGGTGGAAAAGGCTATGACACTGTTGATTTTGCTGAAAATGGCAATCAAGGAATTGTGGTTGACCTAGCAGCATTCAATGTCATGGATGCCTTTCTTAATCACGAAAAGCTATCTACTAGTAGCTCGATTGAAGCCTTCCGAGGAACTGCAGCTAACGACTTTATGTTAGGCGACGGTGGCGGTGGTGCCAGCGGTGGCACAGCCTCCTTCTACAATGCTGATTTCTATGGCGAAGGCGGCAATGACACTCTTATCGGTGCTGGCTTGGGTAATCGGCTCGATGGTGGCACTGGCAACGACTTCCTTAACGGTAGAGGTGGCAATGACACCCTCATTGGTGGGGCTGGTGATGATATCCTTCTCGGTGGACTGGGTAACGATATCCTGACAGGTGGCGTAGGAGCTGATATCTTCAGGTTTGACTCCAGCGGGGTTGATCGCATTACCGATTTCAATGTCAATGAGAATGATGTCATTCAAATTGATGCCTCTGCCTTTAGTCTCGGTGCCAATGACTATGATCGGCTATCCTTTGCCAACGGCAACTTGATGGTTGATAATACCGCCATTGCAACCCTCGATAACGTGAATAGTCTGATTATTGACACAACTGCAAACTCTAACGTGGTTTTAGTTTAATCAGCGAAATTCTACTGGATGGTCCAACGTCAGTATAGAAGTTAGCTTAAAGGCTGGGAGTGATTCCAGCCTTTTTCGTCTGTGGGTAAATACCTGAACTTACCTGAATAAATCGGGATTTTATCTGCTGTTTGATTGGGCGATAGTAGACATTCAGTTTCAGACACTCAAAGATGACCCCGCTTCCCATGGGATGGTTTAACTTGCACTTAAACCCATCCCATGGGAATTTCCTCTCTGTTGGGCTGTCTTGAATCTTGTCCTACGGGATATTGCGCTACCTAGAAGTTCTCACACTGTTTGGACACGATGGGTCACGAGAGCATAGCGCCGCCAACACATTCATCATAATTTTGGGTTGAAATAACGAATGGGGAGGATTAAGCATATGGATCACTTCCGTGAAGGCCTGGTAAACCATGCTTTGCCGACTGTTCAGCCGAATAATCTGATCGATATACCGCTGTAACATCTTCGTGATCCAGTCTGGTTGGGGGCCTGTGGTTTGCGGCCAACGCAGATCTTCCCCGGTTGCCATCAGCCAAGGCGTGCGAACGACTGCTGCTAATTGCCGATGAAAGGATCGAGAAAAACCAGGTCCGATGCTTCCCCCTCCGCCCATCCACTGGCGTTTCAGGCATTGATCGAGGGTCACCGCACTTTGGGCGGCAACGGTCATCCCTTGTCCATAAACAGGATTAAATGCACAGATGCTATCTCCAAAGCCGATAAAATTCCCAGGACCTTGTTTTATCGCCTCATAATGCCGCTGACGGTTGGCAGTCGCCCGGTAGGAGTGGATGGTCGAGAGAGGCTCAGCATCTTTAATGGTCTCAAAGATGATGGGACTCCTCAGCTGTCTGGCAAAATCGAGAAAACCAGCGTCATCAGTGGGAGGATAATGGCGATTGATACCCATCAATGTGGTTAGCCAACGATTTCCCTCTACTTGCACTAAGGCGCCTATATGGGGGTGGTCTGGCGCTTTGGCCATAACGTACAGACTCTTCCAGTCCTTAGAAAAATCTACCGGACGTCGAAAGTATTGGCTGGCATAGCCTAGACCTGAATCGATAATGGTTTCCTCAGGAGGGGGATAACCGATGTGTTTTAACCACTCAGGTGCAGGTGAACTGCGCCCACTCGCATCAACAATTAAATCACCCAATAACGGTGTCATCTGCCCTTGAGCATCTTTCACAAGAACGCCACGAAGCATGGCTGTGCAGGAATCAGGAACCAGTTGGATAACCGTGGAAGCACAGAGCCAATGCACATTTTGGATGCGACTGAGTTGCTGGCGAATCGTGAATTCCAGCAGGTTGCGACTACAGGTGATGCTTTGGATCTGTGATTGCAAACGAGGAGCCCATCCTGAGGGGAATAGAACGGGGCATTCTGCTAACCAATCAATTTCAAGGGCACCTTGAGCCATCAATTGCTCTTCAATCCCTGGAAATAAATCGGACACAATTCTGTATCCCTGAGTTAGTAAAATGTGAGCGTGGGGCGATTGGGAGACCCCTGCCCGAGCCTCTGGCTGCAGAGAGAAAGTATCTCGCTCCACGATCATGACTTGTTCAAAGTAGTTGGCGAGCACACGGGCTGCTAACATGCCCGCAATACTGCCACCAATGACAATGGCTTGATGCTGCTCTGAGGATGACATTTTTGATCGTTGACTCGTTCTCTTTATCGTTATGGTAGAAGTTAGCGGTCACAAAAGTTGGGAGTGGAGGTATGACCATGCTGACCTTATACACCGCCCCGCCCCTCTGGGGGATACCCAGTATCAGTCCCCATTGCTTAGAACTAGAGACGTGGCTCCGATTAGCGAAGCTGCCCTATCACAAAACAACAGAACACTTAGAACAGGCTCCCAAGGGGAAGGTCCCCTTCGTTCAATATGGCGATCGGTATATAGGGGACGCTACGTTTATTATTGAATACTTGAAGCAGGCTGAGGGCATTGATCTGGATGCAGCTTTGACGGCCCCTGAACGAGGGATCTCCCTGGCCTTGCGCCGGATGCTGAAGGAAAACACCTATTGGGGGTTGGTTTATCTTCGCTATGGTCCAGAGGAAAACTGGCAGCGTTATCGCGCCATGATTGCAGGAGCACTGATGCCCCAGCTGACTGAGCAAGAGTGGCTGCCCCAGTTGGAAGCACTGCGGGAAAGGATTTTAGCGCAGCTGCATGGGCAGGGAATGGGGCGACATAGTCCCTCAGAAATTTGCCAGCTCACCTGTGCAGATTTCCAGGCGCTATCGGATGTGCTGGCGAGTCAGTCCTTTTTTATAAGTGATTGCCCCACGACCTTAGATGCCACCGCCTATGCTTATGTGGCCAATGTCATCCATGCACCTTTTGATGGTGAGATGGTTGCCTATGTCCGGGAGTTGAAGAACCTCATTGACCATTGCGATCGCATCACCCAACAGTGCTTCACCTCTCTAGAGAACAGTCGTGAGCACGATCAAAAGCCGGGTTAAGAAAAATCTGGTGCTTCACTAAACCTGGCCCTTTAAATATCGCTATCGCTCTGACTCAGGAAATTTTTCAATCGCATACCGGAGCATGGTGCGAGGTATAGACTGGTAGTGTTTTTTGAGAAAGGTTTTCTCTATTTTCAGGTCTCGTTTGCCAATTTCTCGCAGCATCCAGCCTACGGCTTTATGGATAAGATCTTCCTGATCGTTTAACAGTAGCTGGGCAAGCGCTAAGGCATCCTCAAAGTCATGGTGGCGCATCCATCGGAAGGTGGCCATCACAGCAATTCGTCGTTCCCATAGGTTTTGAGATTATGCAAGTGGGTAGATCGGTTGGCGATCTTTTCCTTCCAGGAATGCTCCCACGATTTGATAGGCAGAACTGTCCACCAAATCCCAGTTGTTGATGAACTGGGTATGGTGGAGATATGGGTACCCATCGGTATTTTTGGCCTACGCTTTATTAGCGTGGTAATTCCAACCTTACCGAGGACTTATAGGCTTCTAAGATTCCCTCTGCATTCACCTTCGGGTTGTCCCAAAGTCGATAGGTTGCTTTGCACTGAGACCAGCTTTCGCTCGCGTGTGGAATACTTGCATTAGGCTGAGCACTCAACCTCTCTTGAATCAAGCAATCTCTATCAAGCATTTGTCGAGACGAGCATCACCGAGGTTGGATGTTTTCAGTTCCTGAGCGGCCCATGTTTGCATGATATTTGCTTACCTATGTCAGAGGTTAGGTTTCACTTTACGCTTAAACGCAAACTCCAAGCCTATTCCTCACAATACTTTCAACAGTTGTGGGTAAGGCATAGGCTAATAAATAGACCTTTGGCATGAAGTCAATAGAGCGTGTATTTCTTACCGAGTTTTTAACCGCCCTCAAACGTATACCCAGGTACAGCCAGATATGTCAGGATTTACGATAATAGAAACGATAAATAATATCCTTTACAAACTTCCATGAAATCTATCGCTGAACGCTATAAAAGTCTTGCCGGGGCTTATGTCAAACTCTCTGACAAATTTCATCAGCTTGACGTAGCTCATATGAATCTCAAGGAAAAACTGTTGCCTGCCATTAAAGCCATCAACAGCTATCGTGCCTTAATCCATCAGCTTCAGCAGGATAAAGCCGAACTTGAACGGACGGTTCAGACGCTCACAGAGCGACAGACGCATTTGCAGGAAAATCAGCTCACCTTGCAAGCGAAGGAGGTTGAGCTGTCGATGACCGTCAATACGCTAACGAAGGAGAATACTGATTTACAAGCTGTCCTCCAAGACTTTCAGACAAAGTACGAAGTGGTGGCTGATTTTGAATCCCTATTAGCGTCTGAGCCTCAAGCGATGTTGACAGAAGCGGAACAGCAGATGGAACTAGTTGAAGAAACCCTGCAAGAGATTGCACTCAACAGTGATCCTGACCTGAGCCAGGAAGAAAAACAACTGATAGAGGCTTACCAGACGGAAAGTGAGAGTTTATCGGTCTCTATGGAACCTTTACAGGATTGGGATGTTCAAGAAGTGTCCGACGCTTTACCCTGCGTCGCATAGGTGTAAATTTCTAGGGCACATTGCGTTTGTTTGGTAACTCCCCTGTCTGTCACGGTGCGGGGGAGTTTTTGGGTGTGCGATCGCACCTTCAATACCGGGATGCGATCGCAACTTACGGGCTACGCAACAGACTTGGGGATAGAACAGACAATTCGTTGGGTAGAAAAGCCGATTCAGCCCCCAGTGTATGTCTATTTGAGTCGATGCTTGCAAGAGATGAAGTTGATTTCCAGGCTAGCTAAATCAACCCCTTCAAGTATCTTTGTCGTTCAGATTTGGGAAATTTCTCAATGGCATACCGTAACATTGTCCGGGGCATCTCCGGGTAATGCGCTTTGAGAAAGGCTTTCTCTGTTTCTAAATCTCGTTTGCCAATTTCTCGCAGCATCCAACCTACGGCTTTATGGATGAGATCTTCGTTGTCGTGTAGTAGTAGCTTGGCAATCGCTAATGCATCTTCGAAATCATGGTTCCGAATCCATTGAAAGGTTGCGATCATTGCAATTCGCCGTTCCCATAGGCTTTGAGACCGGGCAAGGGGGTAGATGGGTTGCCGATCTTTCCCTGCCAGAAACGCTCCTACAATTTGATAGGCAGAACTGTCCACCAAATCCCAGTTGTTGATGAACTGGGTATGGCAAAGATAGAGATCGTATAGATGGGCTTGTTCTGCTTCGGGGGCTTTCTGAAATTGCTTTACCCAAACGAGAAGCGCAAACAAGCGTTCTTCATGCCAGGGGGATTGCAAAAGACAAATCACTTCATCGTTGGGGAGCTGTTGATATCGAGTGACCTGCTTTCTCAGAACGGGGACTCGAATGCCTAAGAACTGATCGCCCGCGCCATAGTCCCCTGGCCCAGTTTTAAAGAAGCGCTGAGAATGCTCGGCAATTTCTGGATTGGCTAGGGATAGGAACTGTTGATGAACTGTTTCAGCGGTTAGGTTATTTGCCACCGTAATAAAAGGCGATTTCCTTATCTTTTAAGGGAGCGAAGTCTGCATCCTGAAGCATTTGATTCAGTTCAGCTTGAGCAATATGCTTGGCTCCAATGCGGACAATCCGAGAACGCATTGTATTCGATACGCCACTGCGTTGCCGATTTGACTCTAGGCCCATCACCTGATTGTAGAGATTGAGTTTGGCAGCGGGGATAGGAGAGCCATCGAGATCGAGACCGTTTGCAATCGCAGCATCAACAGCTTCTGCACCAGTTGTATTAGAAGAATTTGCCATATTGAGATTTCACTCAGTTCACATCGGGGGGTGACTCAACAATACAGGATGAAACAAGGGAAAGGGAGTCCGATTTGGATCACACCTGACTCTGAAAGGATAAAGCCTCTATGCATCAGTCCCTATTACCTGGCTAAAGACTGGAGCCATGCTGTGAGCAACTGATTGATCAATTGGGGGCATTCGAGATTGACCAAATGGGCTGCTTCTGGAATTTCTCGTCCTGCTGCATTAGGGAGTCTATCCACAAGGGTGACAAGCCACCTTGATCTCCGCAAAATCTAGCGCTCCCCAAATCACCAGTGTGGGGACTCGCAGATCAGAGAGCCGCTCATAGGCGGAGGGCGGTTCACGTTCTTGCGTTAGCTCCGGCATTCTCAAGGCAATCCCATTCATATCAAAGAGTAGATCTCTGATTTCACCCCCCACACGCCCTAAAGGACTCATCGGACCATCCAACCATAAATTGACCTCAATTGCATTCACCTGCTCCATATCACCTGCTTGCTCTGCTGTCTCTAGAGCATCTAGCCGCTCTTGAATCTCAGGAGGATAAACATCTGGCTCTGGTGCGCCGCTGATGGCGGGAGCAAACAGTACCAGGGCTGTCACCCGTTGCGGATCTGCGATCGCCAAATCAATAGAAATCCGTCCGCCTTGGGAGCATCCGATCAAAACTGCTGTGGGCACCGCCCGCTGATCCAATAAGGCTCGCAAGTCTTCAGTATGCGAGAATGCCTCGTCTGGGCTGGTGGTTTTACCGAATCCACGGCGATCATAGGTAATCGTCTGATAGCGATGTTGCAACTCACTCACTTGTGGATGCCACATGCGCTGATCTGCGACTCCGGTATGGAGAAACAAGACGGGCTGACCTTCACCTGCGCGCTGGCCCTCAAGTTGAGCTTTGCCAAGGTTAAGCTTAAATGGCTGTGTCATGGTTAAAGCCCTCTCTAGTCATACGTTTGACTCTGTCGATCTCGTTCTTGGCGGTCAAAGCCGAGATCATCTTTGCCCAATCCATCCGTGCAAGGACCGCAGATTTCATGTCATGGTAAATAGGGCAATTGGTTACGAATAATTCCACGATACAAGCTATGACCTCTGACCCTAAAAAACGTGTTGTCGTCGTTGGTGCGGGTTGGGCTGGCCTCGGTGCCACCTATCACCTCGTGAACCAAGGGTACGATGTCACTTTACTAGAGGCAGGCTCCTATCCAGGTGGCCTAGTCGCGGGTTGGAAAACCGCAGGCGGCCGTCCCGTTGAAGCCGGGATTCATGGGTTTTGGTACCCCTATAAAAATATTTTTGGTTTGGTCGATGAGTTAGGACTCGATCCCTTTACGGACTGGACAAAGTCCTCTCAATATTCCCCGGCGGGACTGGAAGCGGTGTCCCCTATTTTCCAGAAGGAACAGCGCTTACCGATGCCCTTGGGGACCTTTGCTTACCCCCAGTTTCCTCGCTTACCGCTAGTGGATCGACTGTCCGCCTTTACGATGATGTATCCGATTATCGACTTTGATAATTCCGATGAGGCTTGGCGACGCTATGACTCGGTGACGGCTAGAGAACTGTTTAAAAGCTATGGCGTGTCAGCTCGCTTATATCGAGATGCCTTTGAACCGATGCTGCTAGTAGGATTGTTTGCTCCGGGTGAGCAGTGCTCCGCTGCTGCTGCCTTAGGGATGCTCTACTATTTCATCCTGGCCCATCAGGCTGATTTTGATGTGGTGTGGTGTCGGGGCACGGTGGGAGAGAAAATCTTCAAGCCCTGGTGCGATCGCATCACCGATGCAGGGGGCAAAATTCTCACTCAGCGTCGGGTCACCGATGTGCGGCTCAATGACTTGGGCCAAGCCGATGCTGTCATTTGCGGGGATGAAGTCTTTGAGGCCGATGCCGTCATTTTTTCCGTTGGCATTACAGGGATGCAGAACATTGTTCGGGGCAGTTCTACACTACAACAGCATCCTCAGTTCCGAGACCTAATGAACCTTGGTGCCGTGGATATCTTAGCCACCCGTCTGTGGTTCGACCGCAAAGTCGAGGTCCCTCAGCCTTCTAATGCCTGCTTTGGCTTCCATCCGACGACGGGGTCTACCTTCTTTGACCTCAATGCCCTTCACGATGACTATCGCGATCAGCCGGAAACGGTGATTGAGGCAGACTTTTACCATGCCAATCAGTTCTTGGCCATGGAAGATGATGAAATTATTCGTATGGTGCAACAGGATCTGACCACCTGTCTTCCCGATTTCCGCGAGGCCCAGGTGGTCGATTCTAGCGTGATTCGCTTACCCCGAGCCGTGACCCATTTTGCACCAGGCAGCTATCGGTATTTGCTACCGGCCCAAACTCCCATTAATAACCTCTATATGAGTGGAGACTGGGTGGTCACTCGCCACGGTTCTTGGTCCCAGGAAAAAGCCTATGTCACGGGACTGGAGGCAGCCAATCATGTGATTCACCAATTAGGGCAGGGGCTTCCAGCTGCCATTGACCCGATTGAGCCCGATGAACCTCATATCCAAATGGCGCGTTCAGTGAACAGAACAGTGCGCGAACTTCAAAAAAGTCTTATACCCCAGTTTTGGCTACCATAGAGGTAAATTTGGAAAATGAGGCCCCAAATTTTCGAGTCTCAGTTAATCTAAGACTAGTAAACAGAGTTTCTTCCAAAAAAGCATTGGATTGCAAGTGAGGCGTAAATTGAGGGTATCCTGAATTCTGGGTATTGGGTCAATCGATATAGGGGAACATGAACCACTCAAACGTTCGCCTACCTCAAAAACTGATCCCTAAAGGGTATGCGCCCCTTGAACTTCTGCATGAGGGTAGATACTCCCTGGTCTATCGCGCCTTGCGGAGTGCGGATCAAACTACCGTTATCATCAAAACCACTCCGCCCCAGGTGGCCTTGAGAGCCTCCGATCACCTAGCCTTTCGCAATCAATTCAACATTGGTCATGATCTGAAGCATCCAGGGATTATCCAGGTTTTGGGTCTAGAACCCTGTAACCATTCCTATGCCCTGATTATGGAAGATGTTCAGGGAATTGCCCTTTCGCAGTTCTTACAGGCTGCGGTCTCTCTCCAGGATGGGTTAACAATTGCCCTCCAGCTGGCCGACATTCTCCAATATCTTAGCCAACAGCAAATTTTACATAAGGACATTAAACCTGCCAATATCCTTATCCATCCTCAGACACTTCAAGTCAAACTGATTGACTTTAGCATTGCCTCCCGCCTCCTCAAAGAAACTCAGACTATCGGCAATCCCAAGGGTTTAGAAGGCACTTTGGCCTATATGGCCCCAGAGCAAACCGGGCGCATGAACCGGGGGATTGATTTTCGCAGTGACTTTTATAGTTTGGGCGTCACGCTGTTTGAATTATGGTCGGGGCAGCTGCCCTTTCAAGCCGAGGAGCCGATGGCGTGGATCCATTGCCATATTGCTCAGGAGCCGCCTTCACTGACGGGGTTTGGGGTGCCAACAACTGTGGCCAATATTGTGGCCAAGCTCCTGGCTAAAAATGCAGAAGATCGCTATCAAAGTGCGTTAGGACTCAAGGATGACCTGCAACGCTGTCTCACTCAATTAACAGCACAAGGCGACATTGAACGATTTGAAGTGGGGCAGAACGATGTTTGTGATCGCATCCTCATTCCTGAAAAACTCTATGGCAGAGAAGCGGACGTTCAGATACTGTTGGATGCCTTTGAGCGAGTAGTCCAGGGGGCATCAGAACTGAGGCTGGTGGCGGGCTATTCGGGAGTGGGCAAAACCGCTGTCGTTAACGAAGTACACAAGCCTATCCTCCAGCAAGAAGGCTATTTTATCCAAGGAAAATTTGACCAGTTTAATCGCAATATTCCTTTGAGTGCGTTTGTCCAAGCTTTTAGCAGTTTAGTCCAACAACTCCTGAGCGAATCCGACGCAGACTTAACTCAATGGAAAGCAGCCATCTTAACTGCATTGGGAAACAATGCTCAAGTCGTCATTGAAGTTATTCCCAGTCTAGAAATTATCTTAGGCAAACAACCAAAAGCTCCAGAATTATCGGTTAGTGCGGCCCAAAATAGATTTAATTTAGTTTTCAATCAATTTATCCGTGTTTTTACCCAGCAAGAGCATCCCTTAGTCATTTTCTTAGACGATCTGCAATGGGCAGATTCGGCTTCTTTAGGGTTACTCAAACT
This sequence comes from Acaryochloris sp. IP29b_bin.148, assembly GCF_028285565.1. Taxonomy (GTDB): domain Bacteria; phylum Cyanobacteriota; class Cyanobacteriia; order Thermosynechococcales; family Thermosynechococcaceae; genus Acaryochloris. The sequence continues at coordinate 15,894 of NZ_JANQOY010000008.1, read as the reverse complement.
GTTAATGAGTGAGTCAGGCAACCATGACCATTCATTGCTGGTGATCGGGGCCTATCGAGATAATGAAGTATGTCCTGCTCATCCTTTGATGGTGTGTTTGTCAGAAGTTGAGCTGGACCAATCCTCTATCCACACGATTCATCTAGACCCTTTATCTAAGGCAAATATCAATAAGCTCGTTTCAGACTCATTGCTCTGTTCTGAGGTCGTCGCCAGACCGTTATCAGAGTTGATTTACCAAAAGACTCAGGGTAATCCATTTTTTACCACACAGTTTCTACAAGGTCTTTATGAAGATAACTATATTGCATTTGATCGAGAAGAAAAGTGTTGGCAATGCGATTTATCTCAGTTAAAAGAAGCAGCTTTGAGTGATGATTTACTGGCATACATGGCCACACGGTTACACAAACTGCCTGAGACGACCCAGGACGTGTTGAAATTTGCTGCTTGTATGGGCAGCAGATTTGACGTGGCTACTTTAGTGGTTGTTTGTGAGAAATCCGAGTTAGCAATCACTGATGATTTGTGGTCGGCTTTGCAAGTTGGGTTAATTGTTCCTGAAACGCAAATTTATCGCTTGTCTCCTGAGGATGAGGTTGCCAATAGTTCTGAAGAAAGCTCTATTGAATATCGCTTTTTGCACGATCGGGTTCAACAAGCTGCTTATACTTTGATTCCTCAATCAGAGAAAGCTAAAACCCATTATCAGATTGGTAAACTTTTAAACCAGGACTCATCTCTAAAAAATAGAAAAACAAACATATTTGATATTGTCAATCAATTCAACCTTGGCCAAAGTTTAGTTTCACTACAGTCCGAACGAGATCAATTAGCTCAACTGAATTTAATTGCGGGTACAAAGGCTAAAAATGCTATTGCTTATCAAGCTAGCTTTGATTATGCCCATACAGGATTATCTTTGTTGGGAGATAACTCTTGGGATAGACACTATCAACTCACTTTAAATTTACATAATCTAGCTACCGAATCAGCTTATTTAAAGGGTGATTTCTCCGTATTGGAATCTCTGGTAAATACCATCAATCAAAATGCCAAGACTATTTTAGATACGGTTTTAGCAGTACAAACTCAAATTCAATTTTATGCTACACAACAAAATTATAGTTCAGCAATATTAACTGGTAGAGAGATATTACAAGAATTAGGAATTTATTTCCCTGATCGACCCAGTTTTGAGCAAGTCAAGCAGGAATATAGTAGGTTTCAGCCCTGTATCAATCAATTCAGCATCCAGAAAATTGAAGAACTGCCATTGCTGAAAGAGCCAGAGACGTTAGCAGCAGCCAAAATTTTACTTGCTATGTGTGCATCAGCACTGATTAGTAACACCAATTTATCTTGGTTGATTATCCTAAAATTGGTCGAACTGTCATTAGAACATGGTAACTCACTTTATTCAGCATATGGTTATGTAGTGTATGGAGCTCTAGTCAAGCTTATAGAACAAGACATTGAAAAATTCTATCAGTTTAGGCAGCTTGGTCTAACTGTAGTAGATATTTTTCCCCAGAATCCCACTAAAAGTCGCGTCTTCCATGTAGTAGGTTCTGCTGTAAGCTACCTTAAATCTCATCTTCGAGAAGCACGACCATTATTGTCAGCAGCTTATACGAGTGGTTTAGAAAGTGGAGATTTTGAATTTGCTGGATATGCTATAGGTTCAAAATGCCTAAATTTCTTTTTTAGTGGTGAGTTATTAACTACTGTACAAACTGAAATTATTCAAGCTAACCAGGCACTTGAGCAACTAAATAACCAGTTTGCCATAGGTCTTAATCGATTTCTGAAGCAACTGGTCGCCAAGCTCACAGATCAATTAGAACAGCCCAATAGTCTAGAAGGTAATTCTTTTAACCTAAAGGAAATAAATGAGCTTCTAACCACAGCTAAAGATCGATTTAGCTTACATCATTGTTATTTGCATGAAGCAAGTTTACAGTATCTATTCTTAAATACCAATCTTGCTTTAGCAAACATACAAAAATCTGCAAAAAATTTAGATAGTGTTAGTGGCTGGTTGACAGAATACATTCACTATTTTTATGAATCTTTAATCTATCTAGATTATATTGATTTTGCAAATCCCTTGGAAGAAAATTTAGTTAATCAGTATTTAGAAACAGTAGAAAGTAATCAAAAAATATATCAAGATTTGGCAAATTATGCGCCAATGAATTTTCAACATAAATTTGATTTAATTGAAGCGGAAAAATATCGAATTTTAAATAATAAAATTGCAGCTTTAGAGTTATACGACAAGGCGATCGCAGGAGCCAAAGCAAATCAATTCATCCAAGAAGAAGCCCTGGCAAATGAACGAGCAGCCAGATTCTATCTCGACTGGGGCAAAGACAAGATAGCTGCGGTCTACATGCAAGAGGCGTATTGTTGTTATGAGCGATGGGGTGCGAAGGCCAAAACGAATGACCTAGAAAATCGCTATGCATCGTTGCTTGAACCCATTCTCGAGCAGAGAGATGGGATTGATCCCCTAGCAACATTGCATAGTATTGCGCCGTTGTCTCTGTCTGTTCATTCCTCTAGCAGGAGTTTCCAGCCTACTACCGACCGCTTCAATACAGTCCTTGACCTGGCAACAATCTTTAAATCGGCCCAGACCCTGTCTGAAAGTATTGGCCTGAGTGACCTGCTGCAAAAACTAGCGCCAATGATGCTGCAAACATCGGGGGCAGAACGGTTGGCGCTGCTGTTGCCTGATGCCGACAATGTTTGGCAGGTGAAGGTAACGGCAACCGTTGAAACCACCCAGCTGGTCTCAGACCCGATGACGGACAATCTCCATCTGCCGGTTCAACTGCTTCAGTATGTCCAACGGACCCAAGAAGCCTTGGTGATCGATGGGGTCAGTCAATCGCTGCCCATCGTTGATCCATATCTGCAAGACCATCCCCATCTCAGTGTGTTATGTTTGCCGCTGCTGCACCAGACCCAACTGATTGGATTGCTATATCTAGAGCATCACTCGGTCGCGGGTGTGTTCAGTCGCGATCGCATCACCGTCCTCAACTTTCTCTGCGCTCAAGCGGCCATTGCTTTGGAGAATGCGCTGCTCAAGCAGACGCTAGAACAAAAACTGGACGTGCAAACCGCAAAACGCCAAGCCAGTGAAACGCGTCTACGGAATATGGTCGATAACATCCCAGGTGTGGTTTACCAAACCCGTATGACGGGGGATAGCGCGGATTCCCTCTCCTATATCAGTCCTAATTGCCAAACCCTCTATGAGTTATCAGCTCAAACCCTGATCGAGGGTCAGTATAGTTTGCGGGATTTCGAGCACAGCGAAGATAAACAGAGCATTGATCAGAGGCTGGCGGCGGCCAATCAAACCTTACAGCCGTTTAATCACGAATTTCGCATCATTACACCTTCAGGCAGTCTGAAATGGGTGCAAGTTATTTCTCGTCCCAGCCGACAGCCCGATGGGGCAACCCACTGGGATGGGATTGTTATGGATATTAGCGATCGCAAGCAACTTGAACAAGAGCAAAATAGACTGATTCAAATTTTGCAATCGACAACCGATTTTATTGGTGTCTGCAAGCCGGAGAACGGAATTTTGTGGCAGAATCAACCCTTTAGGACATTACGTCCAGATTTGAAGATTCATGAGGAGCGAGTACCCATTTCAAGGTTGTATCCCAAATGGGCCTTTGAAATTGTTAAACAAGAGGGGCTACCCACCGCGATTGAGCAGGATATTTGGTCGGGTGAAACGGCCTTACTGACCCCTTCTGGAGAAGAGATACCCACTTCTCAAGTCATTATTGCTCACAAATCAGAGAAGGGAGAAGTCGAGTACCTCTCAACCATTCTGCGAGATATAAGCGATCGCAAAGCCGCAGAATCAGCCCTAAAACTCAGCGAAGCTAGGGCCAAAGCAGCCTTTGAACAAGCAGCAGTCGGCATTGCTGAGAATAGCATTGAATTCAATCAAATTATTCAAGTCAATAACTATTTTTGTGAAATGCTGGGGTATACCAGAGCGGAAGTCCTCCAGCTCACCATCAAAGACGTCACTTACCCTGAGGACTTAGCAGAGTCAAAAGCTTATCTCACCAGACTTTATAGTGGAGAAATAGATTGCTTTACCCTTGAAAAACGATATGTACGCAAAGATGGTTCAATCGTTTGGGCAGCCACAACGGTCTCTTTAATCAATATCCCTGGGGAAAAAGCCCAAAGCTCTTTAGCCATTATCAAAGATATTAGTGAGCGCAAGGCGGCGGAACTCGCCCTCCAAGAGACTCAAGCTCAATTTCATCGCATGACTGAAAATGTTCCAGGGATGATCTATCGCTATGTCCTCCATCCTGATGGTCAGGATGAATTGACCTATGTGAGTTCCCAGATGCAAGAAATTTTTGAGCTGGATGTGGAAGTGGCCTTGCAAAATACGACTCAGGTTTGGGACAGAATCCACCCCGATGATATGGAGCGGATCAGCCATGACATCCAGGTATCAGCCGACACTTTACAACCCTTTACGAGTTCCTATCGTTTAGTTCTTCCGAACCAAGGTCTCCGATGGGTGCAAAATATGTCTCACGTAGAACGGCTAGAGAATGGTGATGTGGTTTGGGATGGTGTTGTCATTGATATCAGCGATCGCAAACAGCTAGAGCAAGAACAGCTACAACTCATTCAAGCACTACGAGACACATCTGAGGAAAATGCTCAGCTTTACACAGCCAGTCAGAAACAAGCCCGGAACCTGGAAGAATCTCGACATAGGCTAGAACAAATCGTTCTGCAAACGCCTGCTGCAGTGATTGAGTGGAATTCTGACTTCGAGTTTTCAACTTGGAATCCTGCCGCTGAGAAAATTTTTGGCTTTAGGGCAGAGGACGCCATCGGCCAACATTTTAGTTTGATCGTTCCTCCGAATCAAAAAGTTTATGTGGATGAAGTTGCAACGGGCATTTTGACTCAGGCAGGGGGATCTCATGCCATCAATGAGAATGTGACCAAGGCGGGAAAATATATCACCTGTGAATGGTTTAATGCACCTAAAATTAATGCGGATGGCCAGGTGTATGGTGGTATTTCGATTGCCTTAGATATCAGTGAACGGAATGCCAAAGAGCAAGAGTTAATCCTGACAAAATTCGCTTTAGATAACGCGGCCACTGGTATTCTCTGGATTAATTCAGAAGGGCAGTTGACCCGTGTGAATGAAGCCGCGTGCATCAGTTTAGGGTACGGACAAAATGCATTAAAGCAGCGATCGATTTGGGAGATTACGCCAGACTTGCAGGCTGAGGATTGGTCCGAGCATTGGGCTACCATTCGTTCTGAAATTTATGCTAGGTACGAAACCTGCTATCAAACGCAAGATGGCCATATCTATCCAGTGGAAATCACGAGCAATTATCTTGAATTTGACGGTATTGGCCATCAGTTTGTCCAGTTTCAGGATATTAGCGATCGCAAACAAGCCGAATATCAATTGCAAAGGGTTTCGGAACGGCTAGAACTAGCGGCTGAATCGGCTCAACTTGGCATCTGGGAGTGGGATTACCAGGAGAATCTCTTGACCTGGAACGATCAGATGTTTGCCATTTATGGTGTATCCCCCCAAGAATTTGAGGGAACTTATCAGGATTGGGCCAAGGGTATACATCCTGAGGACTTCGCCCAGGTAGAAGCAAGCACCCTTAATAGTATCAACAGCCAAGCGAAAAGTTACAGCCAAGAGTTTCGAGTCTTGCATCCAGATGGTTCAGTCCGATTCATTTTAGCCACTGCCTCCATTGAACGGAATAACCAGGGACAACCCATTCGTTTGGTCGGCATGAATTCTGATATTACCGATCGCAAACAAGCTGAATGGCAATTACAAGTGCTTTCAGAACGACTAGAGCTAGCCGTTGAATCTGCTCAAATTGGGATTTGGGAGTGGGATCACCAGGAGGATCTTCTGGCCTGGGACGATCGGATGTTTGCCCTTTATGGCGTATCCCCCCAATCCTTTAAGGGGACGTATCAAGATTGGGCCAATTCTGTACATCCTCAAGACTTAGCCCAGTTAGAAGCTCATACACCGGATATCATCAACGGCACAGCGAATCGTTATACTCAAGAGTTCCGCATCCTTCGTCCCGATGGTTCAGTCCGATTCATTTTAGCCACTGCCTTCCTTGAACGGAACAGCCAGGGGCAACCGATTCGTTCGGTGGGCATCAATCTTGATATTACCGATCGCAAACAAGCAGAAGCCCAACTCCAAGGCACGAATGAAGAACTCATGCGTGCCACTCAACACAAAAGCGAATTCCTTGCCAGTATGAGCCACGAATTGCGTACGCCGCTCAATGCCGTGCTTGGCTTCAGCCAGTTGATGCAACGCGATCGTTCCATCTCTGACGAACACCATGAAATGTTGACGACCATCAACCGCAATGGGGAATATTTACTGGCCTTAATCAATGACATTTTAGAAATGTCCAAAATTGAGGCTGGCAAAGTCACCCTTAATCCTAAACCCGTCGACTTGCCCCGGTTTTTAGACGATATTCACGAAACCTTCCAAGTTAAAGTTGCAGCAAAAAATTTGGTTTTCAAGGTTACCCATACGTCTGATATACCTCGTTTTATACAGGCTGATGAAGTCAAATTACGACAGATTCTGCTCAACCTCTTGAGCAACGCCTTGAAGTTTACTCAGGAGGGGCAAATTAGCTTCCATACTCAGGTGTTAGATCAGAGCTATGACACCTCACCTGAAAAGGTACACCTACAATTTACGATCAGTGATACGGGTCCAGGGATTGCATCAGAGGATCTAGACAGTATTTTTCAAGCCTTTATTCAATCTGCATCTGGCAAACAACATCATCAAGGTACGGGACTGGGCCTGCCCATTAGTCGTAACTTTGCCCAGATGATGGAAGGCAATCTCCAAGTCAGCAGTACTTTAGGGAAAGGCAGTCGGTTCACCTGCGATATTTACGCTCAGATATTAGCGGTGGATCCAGACGTAGAGGAACTGCAATCTCCCCGCTATCACAATATTCAAGGGTTAAAACACCCGCACCAATCCTATCGCCTGTTGATTGTGGATGATAATCCTGATAATCGAGCGGTGTTATCACAAATGCTATCCATCCCCGGATTTGAGGTGTGTGATGCGATCGATGGTTTGCAGGCTATTGAGATCACTCAGCGTTGGCAACCCCATTTGATTTGTATGGATATCAACATGCCATACATGAATGGATTAGAAGCTACTCGGCAGATCCGACAGTCAGGCTTGATGCCCAAGATTATTGCGATTACGGCTAATGCCTTTGCTGAAGATCATCAAGCGGCCCTCGCTGCAGGTTGTGATGATTTTCTCGCCAAACCATTTACCGAAGATAAAGTCTTTGAGTGCATAGCATGTCTTCTAGAGGTAGAGTTTGACACGATCTCTCTGCCCTGCTCCCTCTCACAAACGTCTCATTCTGCTTCCCCAGCAGACCTCATTCAAGAAGGATTTGGCATGATGCCCATCCAATGGCAGCAGCAAATGCATCAGGCCATTCGTACGCTGGATGAGTACTCGATAAGGCAATTACTGGCAGAGGTTCCTCAAGCCTATGCAGACATGGTTGATGCAACCTCAAAACTACTGAAGGAATTTCGCTATGACACGCTCATGCATATCTTAGAGATAGAACCTTGATGCGCAGGGTGCAAAATGACTTTGCCCTCGGTCTCTCGAACGACCGAGAAACCCAGAAGGCTCTGTTGCCAATATTTTGGTTGCCATAAGGTGCTAAACTTGCGAACTCGGATGCTAATACCATGATTGGAGAAGTCGCAGCAGTCAGTGCCGCCTGTTTATGGGCCGTTGCCTCCGTGATTTATGCGACCTTGGGACGACAAGTCCCAGCTCTAGCCTTAAATTTTTGGAAAGGCGTGATTGCCATTGTTCTGTTGATCATCACGCTTGTGGTGCAAGGACAGATTGTGCCCCATCTGGCAGTCAAAAATAGCCTGTTATTGTTACTGAGCGGTGCCATCGGAATTGGCTTTGGTGATACCGTCTACCTGGAAGCGTTGCGTTGCTTGGGCGCTCGAAGAACCTTGCTCTTAGGCACTTTAGCCCCGCCGATGGCGGCCTGTCTTGCTCTAGTATTTTTGCAGGAGCAGCTCTCTCCCTTTGCCTGGGTAGGCATTGGCGTCACTATTCTGGGGATTATCTGGGTTATTAGTGAGCGCATCACGAACCACGAACAGCGCAGTATGCAATGGCGGGGCTTCGGGTATGCCCTACTCGCGTCTTTAGCTCAAGCGATCGGTGCCATCTGTTCTCGCGCGGCCTTAGATCAGTCTGCGGTCAGTCCACAATGGGGAGCCCTCTTAAGGCTGGTGGCAGGTGTGGTGATTGTCTTGGGTTGGGGGATGCTGAGACGTCCGGGACAAAGGGGGTGGCGAGCCCTCAACACCACCGATCTAAAGCTGCGACTCTTTGCTGCTGCCTTTGCGGGGACTTATTTAGGCATTTGGTTACAGCAGTTATCTCTCAAGTACACCGTGACTGGTATTTCCCAAACGCTCAATGCCACCAGCCCACTGTTCGTGTTGCCTATCGCAGTCATTCTGGGAGAACAGGTGAGTTATCGTGCCTGGTGGGGCGCTGCAATTGCAGTGATGGGCGTGGGATTGTTGCTAACTCAGACATAACAGATAGGGCGACAAACTCGCGTATCTACTGTTTTTACCTATTAAACATAAAATGCTTTTAATCCTCCAGTCGAAAGCCACAGTGTTTGTTATTAGGACAAAACAAGCTTAGTATCTGACAATTGGCAACGTGTCAATAGAAGACTCAAGATTCTTTAAATAGTGCACTAAACGGCAAAAGCTTTGATATTTGTCGTTGGCATTACCGAGATTTTCACAAAGATGTGGAAAAGTTATACACAAATTAGACAACTTATTGGTTTCCATAGACGCGATCGCAAACATCCCCTTGTCATACTCATAAACACATTGCGATTTTTGTCGAATAAGATTTGTCGGGGGAGAACCAAATGTCCAGCAATAAGGAGCAAGCGCTCCGTTTCCCTATGTCGATGCCATCTCAACGGTGGATATGGCCTGTTTCACTCACCCTGAGTCTAATGATGGCCGCACCCAGTCAAGCACAATCGCTCTCATCTCAATCCGTCATGCATCCTCGCACGACGACCTTCAAAATTGCAGCGCAGTCCAACTCCATTGCCCAAATGGAAAAGCAGGTTTTGCGACAAATCAATGCGCAACGTCAGCGTCATGGACTGTCCCCCTTACAACTCAACCGCCACTTGTCACGGATCGCCCGTTCCCACAGTCAGCAAATGGCCAGCCAAAACTTCTATAGCCATATCGATCGTCAAGGCCGTAACCATCGCCGTCGTGTAGAAGCCTCCGGTCTAAGCGCCTATATGATTGGTGAGAATCTGATGAAATGCATTCGTGCGGGCGATCCAGCCGGTCTCTCGGTCAGCAGTTGGATGAAAAGTCCCGCTCACCGCAAAAATGTCTTACTACCGCAAATGACGGAAACAGGGGTAGGCATTTGGCGACAGGGAGAGACCGTTTATGTCACCCAGCTCTATATGGAGCCCAAGTAGAGCATGGGGCAATCCATCGCCAGCCCAATCTTTGATAGGTTGGAAAGGACGGATCTCCACGTTTAGCTCGTGCTGCACTCTCTGATTTTTGATGTCGATGGTACCCTAGCGGATACAGAACGAGACGGCCATCGAGTGGCCTTTAACCGAGCCTTTACCGACGCCGGGTTAGACTGGCGCTGGTCCGTTGAGCTTTACGGGCAGCTCTTGCAAGTGGCTGGAGGCAAAGAACGGATCTCCGCTTATATTCAGCATCATTGTTCCCATTGGCAGCCGCCTCAAGACTTGCAGGGCTTTATTGCGGACCTGCATACGGCCAAAAATAACTACTACCAAGCTTTGCTTGCTCAGGGCACAATTCCGCTGCGACCCGGCGTAGAACGCTTGTTGCAGGAGGCCAGAGCCGAGGGAATACGGCTAGCGATCGCAACCACCAGCGATCTCCCCAACGTCGTGACCTTATTAGAACAGACCTTAGGCAAAGCTAGCCTCCAGTGGTTTGAGACTATTGCCGCTGGCGATATCGTGTCCGCCAAAAAGCCAGCACCCGACATTTACCACTATGCGCTCAATCAGCTCGGGCTGGAACCCACCGACTGTCTGGTATTCGAAGATTCCCAGGTGGGCTGCCAGGCGGCTTGTGCGGCGGGCTGTCGTCCGATTATTACCGTCAATGACTATACCCAGACTCAGGCCTTTGCCGGGGCATTACTCGTGATTGATAGCCTGGGCAATCCTGGCCAACCCTTGACCGTAATGGCCGGTCAAACTGAGGGGGCTGAGTATGTGGATCTGGCGTTGCTGCAATCCCTGGGGTAGGCCCCATCAACTCATGATTAATTGGTCGATCCCTAGCGGCTCGGGTTTGCCAATTCCGTAACCTTGCGCATAATCCACCCCGATAATCTGCAACTGTTCCAAAATCTGATCGTTTTCCACAAATTCAGCAATGGTTTGCATTCTCCGGTTATGGGCCAACTCATTGATCAGATAAATAATTTCGCGATCGCTCTCGACAGTAGCAATATTCCTCACCCAACTGCCATCGATCTTGAGATAGTCCACAGGCAGGCTCTTTAAGTAGCTCAGGGAGGAGACACCACTGCCAAAATCGTCTAGAGCAAACTTCACCCCGATCTCTTTCAGCGGTTCGATAAACCGCAGGGCCTGATCTAATTGGGCAATCGTAGCCGTTTCCGTAATTTCGATGCAAATATTGCTAGGGGGGACCTTGGACTGGTTAATGAGTGCGATCGCATAGGCCGTTGCCCGTTCATCATTAATACTCGCCCCTGATAAATTAATCGAAACAATCGTATCCTTTAAGCCCGCTTGAAAGTACTGGTTGAGCGTGGTTTCTAACACCCACTGGTCAATCAACCCAATGACGCCATACCGTTCCGCTGCAGGGATAAACAACCCAGGACCAATAATATTATTTTGGCCATCTCGCAATCGCAACAGAATTTCATAGTGAGCATAGGGTGAAACAGGGTGACCAATGGATTGGATCGGTTGCTTAACCAAAAACAAACGGTTTTCTTCAATGGCCTGAGGTATATCCGCAATATGGGCCATTTGCAACTGGTAGCGATCAATTTCATGATCATTTTGATTGGCAACATAGACTCGACCCCGGCCAGCATCCTTGGCTTTATAGCAAGCTAAGTCTGCTCGACTCAGCAAGGCTTCTGCGGTATAGCTTGCATCTACAAAGGCAACCAGGCCAACACTGACACCGACTCGGAACTGATTATCCTGCCATTGAAATCGAAAATCTTGCACCGTGGTCACCAGCATTTCACAGCAGGCTTGGGCCTCCTGTAACGAGCAGTCTTGCATCAATAACCCAAATTCATCGCCGCCCAATCGCCCCAGAACATCATTAGGGCGAATCTTTTGCTGGAGTAATTGCGCCAGTTCTGTGAGTAATCGATCGCCGACAATATGTCCCGCTGTATCGTTGACCAACTTGAATTGGTCTAAATCGAGATAGCACAAGACAAACGTCGTCTGATCTTCCCTGGCCCGATGGACGGCGTCTTGTAACCGACCATCAAATTCTGTCCGATTCAGCAGATGAGTTAAGCTATCGTGGGTCGCCTGATAGGCAATCTTTTTCGTTAAGAAGTACTCTTCTGTTATATCGCGCTGAATGCCTCGATATCCCTGAAATAACTGATTATCATCAATGATGGGTTTGCCATTCAGCTTAAAGATCCGCATTTCTTGATTATCTTCTTTGGCAAAGAAGATAAAGTCTTGCAGGGGTCGACGCCAATACAAAATGGTGTCTAGGCGTTTCGTATTAAAGTCAAACGTCCGTTCGTCTGCAAAGATCTCCGATAAGGATGAGCCAATCGCCTGAGAAGAGATGGCTGAGGTTTGATGTCCCTGGAGATCGGATACATACGATAAAGACAAATCCGCATTCAGTTCCCAAAAGGTATTGGCACCCACTTCTGCTAAGTCTTTATAACGTCGTTCATTGTCCCGCAGGGTTTTCTCGACCTGTGCCCGCCGACGCAGGACCTCTATCAGTAAGGCAATAATAATCAGCGCACTGGAAAAGGCAATGACGACGATCCAGACCAAACTCCGATGCTGTTCGTAGAAGGAGGGGTTGCTGTACAACACCGTGCTGCCCACGGGTAAATTCTCAGGATTAATCTGAAACCGTTTGAGTTCTCTCGCATCGAAGAGCCAACGTGTTCTTGACTCCACAATCGGCTCTATCGTTGCCGGATCGGTCCCATCCAAAATTTGTTCAACCAATTGCACCGCTTGGTCGCCATGATAGACCCCATCTAAGACCTTGCCGCCAATGGCTCCAGGTCCCAACCGCATCATGGTCTCCGTAAAGATTGGATTAGGAAGCTGGGTCCTTAAAATTTTGGTATCCACCTCATAATCGATTAATTTGCCAGTGCTATCGTTTTGACGGAGTTGACCTAAGGAGATCACAGGCCAATGAGCAGGATAAGCGGATACTCTTTGGGCCAACTCTTCAGGGGTGACATCATTGATGACTTTGATCATTTGCGGGGCATTGGGCAGTTTTGTTAGCTCCTTGATGCGTTGGATATTGGCCTGTCCCGTTTCAGTGGTGTCGTTAATAACAACCAAGCCCTCTGTCCCTGTCAGTCGTTTTGCCAGTTGCACTGTCTCGGCCAAACTATGTTTTTCAAAGACCCCGGTTAACCCAGGGACATTGAATAGCTCGGGCTGAACATGGTTAATGCCCATAAACACAATGGGTAGATCTTGGAAATACTTTTCACGGACTGACAAAATCAGCCTGAGCCCCGGATCATCGGCCACCATCAAAACATCCAGGGGAACCTGTTGATATTTCTGATCAATCAGATCTAAAAAGAGCTGTGCATGCTCCAACGCGGGTAACCGCTTACTATCCAGGTATTCATGAAAAACCTTGGCCTCTGGCCGACGGTCTTGAAAGGCGTCGTCAATTCCCTGTTTAGATTGCTGAGTCCAGGAGAGTTCTGGATGGTAGGAATGGATGACGAGAATATTCTCTGCAGCCTTCACCTTGGCTGTACTCAAGAGAGCCAGCATCAATATAGACTGCCCCATCCACATCCCCCATTTGCCAGGGAGTGACTGCAGTGCTAACGCGATAGCTGGACTGGTTTTCATTCGGTAACGTTTAAAGATAAAGACGATCCATTCAAAAATGAACTTTTAGGAGTGATGGCGATGGATGCAATGACAGCCTTACCCAGAAAAATGACTTTTTCATTTTAATTCTTCTACATTCTGCAGTTAGCGATAGTTAGACACTGTCAAACTCGGGTTTAATGACACTCAGCTGTTTCAGGCCCAAACACGAGTCATACCGGCTTTTACTGAACTGATACTGGCTGCGTCATAGACAGACGGGTATAAAAACTAGAAAAAGTCTTCTAATTACCCCATATTTGGAGATGAGCACCATTTATGTCCTTAAAGTTCCCAATTTCAGCCATTTATTAACGATCAGAACCAAAAAACAACCCATAACGATCAGCAAAATCCCAAAACAGCTATTTTTATTTGCCGTGAAATTTAATTTATTTATTATGCCCTGCTCATGGATGGATATTGCGTACGTTCCTTGCTACACGCGGTTGTTTTCATCTAAGGAGCGAATCGGCAATGGATCGACGTCTTATCAACGGTTCACCAGAGATGATCAGTTCAGCCAACGATCAGTTAAAAGGCTAACCCGTGTATTGAGATTTGACAGTCCGTTATTTTTGCGGGATTTTTGTCCATAATTAGCTCGGAGTACTTCACTAAATCCAACCATGCCCAGAACTGCCAATGAATATGCGGTCCACCTATTTATCGAAGGGGGTCACAAGGAAGAGGTTCGGTTTGCCACGATTCAAGAGTTTCAGCAGTGGTACAGCAATGAGTTAGTGCCTAAAGCTGAATCTAAGGAATTTATTAACATCCCGATTAAAAATATCCAGGGAGAATATATGGTGGTTCGACCCGCCAGTATTACGGCTATTCGAGTGGAACCTGTGTTCTTATCGAGCGTCGACCGTTATTAGACTTTTTCTATGCGATCGCACCATGTTTTATCTTCTGCCTTTACTGGTGAGTTGTACGGTAGCCTCTACCCCTGCCCCACCCGCCACTCAGCTTCCCTTGAAAACGGTGCCCACCACGCAGCTACCAGCGGGACTCGCCCAAGACGAGCAGGTGTGGCAAGGGCCTAACCACCCGGGCGGCGACCAAAAGGCATTATTAACAGCGATTGACCATAGCTTGCAGTATTTGGGCACTGATAAAGCAGAGAAAGACTACCAAAACTATCCCGTTCCCGGGATTACGCGCGATCTCGTTACCCGCAGTCTCCGTCGATTCCGGCAGTTAGTCGTGCAGGCGAAGTCACCGCAAGCCTTAGAAACGGCTGTGATGAAGGAGTTTCAGTTCTATCAATCCGTTGGGAATGACCAACAAGGCAACGTTGATTTCACTGGCTATTATGAAGCCACTTTCCCGGCGAGCCGCACCCCAACGTCAGAGTATCGCTATCCTCTATATCAAGCGCCAGCGGGTTTTAAGGAATGGCCCAAACCCCATCCTACCCGAGCGGAGCTAGAGGGTACCGATGGGTTGCAAGGATCGCAAGGTCCCCTCAAAGGGCTGGAGTTAGTATGGCTACGCGATCGCCTGCAAGCCTTTTTAGTGCAAGTGCAGGGATCAGCACGCCTGCAAATAACGGACGGGACCGAAATGTCAGTGGGGTACGCGGGTAAGACCGATCATCCCTATACCAGTATTGGCAAGTCTTTGGTCAAAGATGGTAAGTTCACCCTGGAAGAGCTAAGTTTGCCGCTGCTGATTGAATATTTTCAGAAAAATCCCCAAGATTTAGATCAATATATTCCTCGTAATCAGAGTTTTGTCTTTTTTCGGGAAACCTTTGGATCGCCCCCTATGGGTAATCTAAGTGTGCCGGTGACGGATGAGCGCTCGATTGCCACCGATAAATCGCTGATGCCGCCTGGCGCTTTAGCCTTAATCCGCACATCATTGCCTTACTACAATCAGCGCCAGCAGTTGGAGTTCCAAGAGGTCAGTCGGTTTGTTCTCGATCACGATACCGGGAGTGCGATCAAAGGGCCAGGTCGAGTGGATCTTTTTATGGGCACAGGACCGAAAGCCGAGGCCCGAGCAGGGGTGATGACAGGTTCAGGTCAGCTCTACTATCTACTACTCAAAAATAACCGCACAGATTAGATTATCCCTGAGCATCTCACCTAGAGCGTTTGAGAGCGATTCGATTCGATACTCCCTTGCGAGACTGGGGCGATAGGGGCAATTGTTGCGAGACCATCGTGCGATCGCACATTCAGTACTGAGAGAACCACCGTCAGTGCTAAAAACGGTGGTTCCCATCGCTATTTAGAGTTTTGCCCATTCATCAGGCAACACATTGGCCTGTAACGTAAACCCACCACTTCCATCTGGCGTCAGTACATAAGCAATTCCTTGAGGATCGGGATAAATACCCGTCGCAGCCTCAAAGATATCGTCATGACCGACAATCACAGTATTTTTGCCATCCTCTGGCGCTGCAGTCAGCAAAGGCGTCACATTAGCCTTCATTTCTTCAACTTGCTCATCCGTATAATGAGATATAGTCAAATGTGGTGTATGAGAGAGCATCAGGCGACCTTCTCGCGATCTATTGAATTAGAGTCCTCCTCGATGTGTATACCATCGATAAACG
>NZ_JANQOY010000031.1 GCF_028285565.1 Acaryochloris sp. IP29b_bin.148 | reverse complement strand
CGCTGGGCCACCATCTGGCGAGAAACCCAGGGCACGCTGCATCAGTTTTTTACCAATGCCATTCCCATTTTTGTGGCCATTACCTTGATCGCATCGATGTTAGATCAGCTGAGTTTTCTAACAGCTGCAGCATCTATTATTCATCCCCTAATGCAGATCTTTCGCCTTCCTCCAGAAGCAGCCTTGCCCATGATTCTGGCCTCTATTCGTAAAGATGGTCTGCTGCTCTTTGCTGAAGCCGAAACCCTCTCTGCTCTCACACCGCTGCAGATTCTCACAGGGGTCTATCTGGCAGGTGTCTTGTTGCCGTGTTTGGTTACGGCTCTGACGATTGCCCGAGAACAGTCTCTCCGATTTGCCTTGGCATTGATGGGTCGTCAGGCAATCGCGGCGACTTGCTTCTCCTTAATCTTGGCCTGGGGCGGGTACTGGTGCTCGGATGCATTCGCCAGTGAGGTGTTTCCCTAATCGACATCATCTGAACTGTTCTGTCTGGCCTGAAAAGGCCCCAAACAGCTAAAACGACCTATTTTTGAAGCCGTATTTGTCAGCGTTTCCATATATAGCCCTATGAAGCACCGGATTTACCCCCTGGATCGTATTGCCATCATCATGATGGCCGCTCTCACATTCCTGATCGGCTTGATCATCATGGGGGGAGACCATACGGTACCGATTGTTCGAGATTTTAATTGGCAAGAGAAACGAGTTGGCATGGAAGATGCCGCGTTTATCTTGTCGTTTAATCGGCCGATGGATTGGCCCAAGGTGGAAGAAAACCTGACTTTAACCCCTGAGTTGCCGGGAAAACTGAGCTGGTCCGGCCGACGACTGGCCTATACGTTGACTGAGCCCATGCCTTACGGGACTGAATTTAAAGTTCAGCTAAGCCAAGTGGCGGAAGTAGGTCTGAGTCCCAATGCCCAGCCCAAGGTGATGCAGCCGTTTTCGGGGACGTTTCGGAGTCGAGATCGCGCCTATGTCTACATCGGTGTGAATGGGGAAGAATCAGGTCGATTAATTCTCCAGAATTTAACCCAAGACCAAAAAACGATTCTGACGCCTGCCGATCTAGTCGTCACAGAATTTAAACCGTATCCCTATGGCGATCGCATTTTATTCGCCGCCACGGCCAAGCGTCTGGTCTCTGAAGGAGAATTTAACCCCAAACTGTACACTGTCACGACAGGGTTACAGGCCAATCCGCCTGATCTAAATAACAGTTCTCAAAAACCCCCAGGCGAGATTGAAGAGATTTTGGATAACCAGAAATATCAAATTCTCAAATTCGACCTCGCTGCAGATGGCAGTCGAATTGTTGTCCAACGGGCACTTAAAGAAGGAACAGGGCTTGGTCAGGTCAGTCTTTGGCAACTCCCCACAGGCAAATCCATCCAACTATTAGAGAAGGTCGAAGGTGGCAATTTCTTGATTGCCCCTGATAGCCAATCCTTAGTGATTGCCCAAGGCCAAGGATTGGCTATCTTACCCCTAGAAGGCAGTGAGAATGATCAGCCCTTGGAGTTTCTGCCCAAGTTTGGGATGGTTTTAAGCTTTGCGAGAGACGGATCAGCCGCGACGATGCTCAAATTCAACCCCGATTTCACTAAGTCTTTGTTTTTAGTTACGACTCAGGGCCAGCAAACCGAATTGCTCAAAACAAGCGGCTCAATTCTCAGAGCGACCTTTGACCCCAAAAAACAGTTACTGTACTGTTTGCTGACTCAGGTGAGCCCTGGCGAAGAGTATATAGAAATCCTGTATCTGGCAACGATTGACTTAGCTACCCAAGCAGAAACTAGGCTTTTGAATCTAACCAATCAGCGTGATACTAATATGGCTCTCGCTCCAGATGGTTCAGCGTTGCTATTCGACCAAGCGATTGAAGCGAGTCCCGACAATCCAGAGATTGCTCAGACGAATCAGGACGGTTCAGTGACCACCAGTAATTTGTGGATTTTGCTCTTAGACAGTAGTGAGCCGCAGCCTTCTTCCGTTGGCTCAGGTATCGATCCAAAATGGTTACCGTGAATCACGTTTGGGGCACAATTAATCCTCTGCAATTGCCTGAAGTAATTGCATTCTCCTGGTCGTTAACCCCAAAAGACGTCTCAGGGGGTAGGGTTAAATCGTAATATTGACGGTCTCTTAAGCACGGCTGCTATCATAAAATGAGAATGATAATCATGTCTAACAATCTTGTATTTTGCCAAAAAGCTGTGGTGCAGTAAGGAAATGAGCATACCCGAGAAATTAACTCCCCATCAGCGGCGCGTGTTGGAAGTTCTTTTTTCCACTCCCCAAGAATTCTCGGCTCAAGATCTGCATCAAGAATTAAAAAAGCAGCAACAAAGAGTAGGGTTGGCAACGATTTACCGTGCCCTCAAAGTTCTCCAACAGCGTGGAAAGGTACAAACGCGTCCTTTGCCAAATGGTGAAGCGGTTTATAGTATTGCCTCTGCTCATCGGCATCATCTGACCTGTGTAAACTGTGGCAATTCCATGCCATTAATGAATTGTCCAGTCCACGCGTTAGAACAAGAACTTGCCCAAACCCAGAAATTTCAGGTCTTTTACCACACCCTAGAATTTTTTGGTTTATGCCAAAACTGCGCTGAAGTGGAGGTTTTAGCCTGAATAGAGGGACTTAGGTGAGCCTCATGTAGGGTATAGGCGCTAAAAGAGCTGGATATTAAGATCCTAACCCCTAAAACTGCGGTAAATCCAGAGTAAAACCTGGCAATACCTCTTCCCCTAGTAGTTGAGTCGGCAGCGATCGCACTTCTGTATCTTGTTCTGGTTGATAAATCTCCACTTGCTGATCCTGGGGATTGATCAGCCAACCGAGCCGCACGCCATTTTCTGCATATTCCTGCATTGTCGCTTGCAGCACAGCTAGGTCATCGGTCCGAGAGCGCAACTCAATCACAAAATCGGGAGCTAGGGGTGGGAACCGTTCTTGTGCTTCTTTTGAGAGGGCATCCCAGCGACTTTGTTCAACCCAGGCAACATCGGGTGATCGTTTTGCACCATTGGGTAATTGAAATACTGTTGAAGAACTAAATACCCGACCTAAGCCAGTACGCCGATTCCAAATTTGCACATCTGCATTTAAATCAGATTCACGACTTCCACTTAAACCGCCAACTGGAGGCATAACGACTAGATCTCCCTGTGCGGTCATCTCAAAGCGCAATCCTTCATTTTGACGGCAAATATTGTAAAACTGCGCTTCAGTTAATGCTGCTTTTGATGCATTGATGGTGAGCGTTTCCATAGACAGCGTACTCAGTGTGTCTCAAATGTTGCCTATGCTCTGATTCTAATCGAGAAATGTTTGCGATCGCGACTGTGCCTCGTGAGCAAAGTAACCCATCCCCCCCATTGCATTTAGGGGCTTCACCGATCGCTTCGAACTACATCCGTTTCAGTAATTCATCGTACTCATCATGCGTGCCAATCTAGTACCAGTAGATATGATCAGATTCCAACAAACCCAAGACACGGTAGTTGAGGCTGACACGAGCAGAATAAATCAGTTGCTTCTGACTAACACGTTTGAACTGAAGACTTGGATGATAGGGGTCTTCCTGCCAAAGGGCATAGGCTTTATCGGCTTGCTCCTGAACGGATTCAGGAAGATCGTCCAACCGCTTGCGAAATGACTTGGTGACACTTGACTTCACTTTTGTGTTGGGAATACTTCACCAAGTGGAACTGTTCCTCCTGCTGCGATTTCCTGCCGCACCATTGCTGCCATCTGATCCCATTGATCGTCTGTTGTAGCAGCAAAACGGGTTTCCCATTTTTGCTCGTCTTGCAACTCTGCCAAAAAT
>NZ_JANQOY010000247.1 GCF_028285565.1 Acaryochloris sp. IP29b_bin.148 | reverse complement strand
AAACTGCACCCACATCTCGGAGATGGCAGTTTGTCCATCTTGGGTATATCGCAGTTGAGGGGCTTTGGTAATCTCTGCCATTAAGACACAAGTATTCATGTTTAAGGTCCTCTAACTTAAGTGAGATTTTAGCCCTTTAGGAGCATTAACATTGGGATATAGACGGTTTAAAGGCAAATATCCAGAATAAATAGGTTTGCCTGACCTGAGTTATCGAGATGGGCTGTTCAAACTCGAAAATTGTAGCAACCCGTCATAAATAATTTAGATTTCATCAAGATTATTTTCTAAATCAGGATCGCGTTCTGTAAAATCTTGGATGCGTTGGCGATAATTCCGTAACGTTGCATCCACCCATTCACGATCGCTCCCATTCGCAAAGATATGAACCAAGGGTTCGCTAGCATCGGGGAGAATCAGCGTCCAATCATCTGACGCCAGGTCTTTCACTTTGACACCATCAATCAACTCCAAGCACTCAGCCGGATGCGTCTCTACCAGATAGCGCATAAGGGCACCCTTCCGATTCCACGGGCACCGTACGGTGTGAGTTCGATGAAAAATTCGAGGTAAGTTGGCTTTGAGTTGCCCGAGGGATTTTTGCTGTAAGGTCAGCATTTCAATCAGTTTGGCAATAGAAAACATCGCATCGAAGCCGGGGTGGAGTTGGGGAAAAATAAATCCAGTATCGGCACTGCCCCCTAAAACAACATTAGGATTGGTGCGGCAAGTCTCCATAAGGGCGGTGGGATTCACCTTTGTGCGAATCACCTTGGCATCATGACGACGGGCGATTTGCTCAACCGCGCTTGAAGTATGCACGGGCACTACCACGGATCCTCGAGGATGGGCGGTCAAAATAATTTCGACCATCAACGCTGTCAATTGTTCGCCGCGAATGGCACTGCCGGTCTCGTCTACCAGAAGAAGTTGCTCGCCGTTGGCTGCCACTTGTACACCGAAATTAGCCTTCAAAGCTTCAACCACAGGCCCCAACTGGGTGAGTAATTCTTCTCGCTGCTCAGGGGTGGGACCTTTAGTGCGCAAGCTGGCATTGAGGACAACCGCATCACATCCAAATTTACTCAGCAAACGCGGTAAAACAGCACCAGAGACCGCATAGACATAATCAATAACGACCTTAAAATCACCTTCCCGAACGACAGCGGTATTCAGCCATTTCTCAAAAATCTGGGCATAGTCGTCTAATAAGCCGCCAGGATAGGTAATACCGCCAATTTCGCCAATGGGAGCCCGACGAAAGTCTTCCTTGAAGTAAGCTCCTTCAATTTTCTTCTCTTTGGCTTTAGAGATATTGATACCCTGATCGTCAAAGAATTCAATCAGAATAAAATCTGAGCGATCGGGGTGGATCCGCACATGCACCCCACCGATCACCGAAGAGGTGCGGGGAACACAACGCGCAATTGGGAGTGCGGTTGCCTCTAAGTTTTGGACATCAATCCCCACAGACATGATCCCGGAAATAAGAGAGCGGGAGACCATTCGCGAAATACTACGCTGATCGCGAGAAACGGTGACTTGTGCCCCTGGTTTCAGGGTTGAGGCATAGGCTGCGCCCAACTTCACTGCAAATTCAGGGGTGATATCTACATTGGCTAGCCCTGCGACTCCTCGCTGACCAAATAAATTACGAGGGGCTGTACTGCCCCAAATTAAATTGATGTTGAGGACTGCACCCGGCTCAATATGTTTACTGGGCCAAACTCTCACCCCTGGGCTGACTTGAGCTTCTTCGCCAACGGTGGACAATGCCCCGACGACTGCCCCTTCCAACACATGAGCACGACGATCAACCCGTGCGCCTCTGGCAATGGCACAGGCACGGAGGTGGGCTTCTTCTCCAATCAAAACACCATTCCAGATAATGGGGCGCTTAAGATCCGCATCCCCACCTATGGTGACGTTATCGCCAACCACTGTACCTGACTCAATATTTGCTCTGGGGCCAATGCGACAGTTATCGCCAATCAACAAGGGAGGGTTCAGCTTCGCCTCTGGATCGATATGGACGTTTTGGCCCATCCATACACTTGGCTCTTCCTCTTGATAGGCAAACTCCAGTTGGACATGGCCCTGAAGGGCATCATATTGAGCTTCTCGATAGGAATCTAAACTGCCGACATCGCACCAATATCCTTCTGCAACATAGCCATACATGGGCTGGTCTTTTTCTAAGAGTAAAGGGAATAGATCCTTAGAAAAATCCGTTTGTTGGTCGCTGGGTAAGTAATCTAAAACATCAGGTTCAAGAATATAAATGCCTGTATTGACCGTGTCTGAAAAGATTTCGCTAGTGGATGGTTTTTCCAGAAACCGACAAATGCGGTTCTGCTCATCCGTAATCACGACACCAAATTCCATAGGATTGGGAACTCGGGCTAGAACAAGGGTTGCTTTGGATTGCTGAGCGTGATGAAACTGAACGGCTGCCGTCAAGTCAAAATCGGTGATACAGTCCCCACTAATCACGAGAAATGTGTCAGTGAGTAAGGCTGAAATGTTCTTGACGCATCCAGCCGTTCCTAATGCCTGTTCTTCTTCAATGCCATAAGTCATCTGCACCCCAAAATCAGAGCCATCTCGGAAATAATCCCGCATAACATCAGGCAGATAGTAGAGGGTGGCAATAATCTCATGAATCTGATGCTGCTTGAGCAAATTGACAATATGCTCAGCAATGGGTCGATTGAGAATAGGTACCATCGGCTTGGGCAGATCGCAGGTTAGCGGTCTTAGCCGAGTCCCTTCTCCACCGGCCATGAGTACGGCTCTCATAAGTGATGCTCCATGAACTACGCCCAATACTCTCTGCCAGAGTATTAGAAGGTATTGTCTAGGGTTTTTAGGTCAGCGACCTACTGAGGATGCTGACTGTCTGCGCTGAAGGGCAATGGGGCTTGACGACTAGCTTACGGTGGACTGAACGGCTGCCGACATGGATTCCACTAAGCCACGGACGGCTGCAATCATGGCTAATTCATCATTCAGCCGATTGATAGCGGACCCCACGCCAATCCCTGATGCGCCAGCAGCAATTGCCAAGGGTGCAGTGACATTCGATAAACCAGACGCACAAAGCACGGGGACATTTACCGATCGAGCAATCTCATAGGCTGCGGCTAAGGTGGGACCAGCCTTCTCGATTAATCCTAACGTACCTGCATGGCGAGGATGGCTACTGGTTCCCCCTTCAGTCTGAATCAGATTTGCCCCAGCTTCCACCAGTTGACCCGCTAACTGAACCTGCTGGTCCAGGTCGAGAATATGGGGAACCGTAACGGATAAGGGGGTAGTGGGCAATAACGATCGGGTGTGGTGAGTGAGTTCCAGAACTTCTGCTGCGCTAAACTGGCGTCCTTGAGCATAGAAGCTGTCAAAATTACCAATCTCAATCACATCTGCCCCTGCAGCCACTGCCTCCACAAATTTCTGAGGTTCAACGGCGGATACACAAATAGGTAGGGAAATAGATTGGCGGACCTTCCGGATCAACTTAGGATCGGCAGCAATATCGACAAAGGTTGCTCCACCTTGTTCAGCAGCTTTAACCACAGCTATGACGTGATCTGGGTTGAAATTATTGAGGCCACTGATAATTTTGAGGGCACACCGTTGAGTTAAAGCTGATTGCAAGTGAGGATGCATCATTATTTTGTCACCAGGGTTACTGAAACGATTACGTTAGGGTTTGGAAGCGCTAAAACGTTTACATGCCTTTACATAGGGACGTTGATAACGCCATCCCATACTACTTTGCTGCCCCACTATCTGTACATGATTTTGCTGGCTTTCTTGGGGGCCAATGCAGTGAATGCCGCTGCGCTTGACCCTGACGTTTGAATTCCTAGGCCAACCTCCCGTAGGATAAACTCAACTTTGCTAGTTTGGCTGGATTGTTGTCCTTATGAGTCAAGTGCCCGAAACGATTTTCAGCAAGATTATTCGCCGAGAAATTCCCGCAGATATTGTCTATGAAGATGAGCTTGCGATCGCATTCCGTGACATCAGCCCTCAAGCCCCGATCCATATTCTGGTCATCCCCAAAAAAGTCATCCCCCGCCTATCCGAATCAGCAGCGGATGATCAGGCTCTCCTCGGCCATCTCTTAAAAGTGGTTCAACAAATCGCGGCTCAAGAGAAGCTCGATAAAGGGTTTCGCGTTGTGATTAATAATGGAGAAGACGGCGGCCAAACGGTGGATCATCTTCATTTGCACCTGCTTGGCGGTCGTTCCTTAGGGTGGCCTCCCGGATAGGCTATCGTCACAGCAATCCTAAGAAATCATTAAAAAGTTTACATTCTTAAACAAACTGGTTACAATTAAGCGGAGAAGTTAATCAAGATTCATCTTGACGCTTCTAATTCATACACATTCATAAACTTTCAGCAATCATAACCATGACAACAGTATTGCAAAGACGCGAAAGCGCCAGCGCATGGGAAAGATTCTGTAGCTTCATCACTAGCACCAACAACCGTTTAT
>NZ_JANQOY010000237.1 GCF_028285565.1 Acaryochloris sp. IP29b_bin.148 | reverse complement strand
GATCCACTCGCTGCTTAAGTCATCGATTTATAGGTATGGTTGCTTCGGATCAGAGCCTGAACCTTTTTGGGCACTCAACATTTAGGGGAAACTAGAGTTCCCAATACCTAAATTTAAGCCTGAACAAACCTGAATTTTTCAGGATTTTTTCTGCTTAGTCTTTCAGTGATAGTGAATTCAACGAGCGAAAACCCATATACGGCAAGCTCTTAGAACACTTCACCTAGTAAGGATGCCAACCATGACACCTCGCAAACACCAAACAACCTCTATCGAAGAACTATTGGTTGAGCTATCGCCCAAAGAAGCCGAGCGGTTTGTGGGCGGCTTCCACTCCATCAACAAAACAGGGGGAATCATCCCTGCTTATGACCTGACCACTTGCAGCTCTAAGAAGAACAAAGCATAAGGCATTAAACCCTATTTCAGGGTAATTGACTTTTCTACGGCATAAAAAAGACTGAAATCCTATGTTTCTCCGACTTTCGACTGCATTGAGCTTACAAGTCTTAATTATGGCCATCTGTTGCCATCTCATCAGTGCCATTCGCCCTCTCGCGACATTCATTAGCTTGCCCGCCGTCGTTCAAGCCCAAACCTCCATTCCCTCTACCTAAGCTGTAGATTTACGCACTGGTCCCCGTATCGGCGTTGGTGCGGTCTTGGTAATGGTGTCGATGGCACTGTAGTTCTCCCGGGGACTCCCCAGGTGCCCTTTACGAATGTGACTAGTTGCCCTTAGGATCAAGAGCTGTTGCCTCGCCTGATAATGCCCTCTTCTGCCGCTGCCACAGATCTCGACAACGCTCCCCTGCGAAGTGTTTATACTTCTAATTTGGCACAGCTTTTGCACCAGAATCGGTTTTCGCTGGTGGTATCTACTTATCAGGCAGGTAAAGTTATCCTGGTGCGGGCCGAAGACAATCAACTCAATACCCACTTTCGTCATTTTCGACGCCCCATGGGCTTGGCAGCCAACGCCACCCGAATGGCCATTGGTGAAGCCTATCAACTGACGGAACTGTACAACATGGCTGCGGTGGCCCCTCAGATCGCCCCCCAAGGCAAACATGATGCCTGCTATATCCCTCGCAATATCCATATCACTGGCGATATTGATATTCATGAAATGGCTTGGGCAGGAGATGAGTTATGGGTTGTCAATACTCGGTTCTCTTGTCTATGTACGTTGGATAATGCCTATAGTTTTGTTCCCCGCTGGCGTCCCCCATTTATCACAGGCTTAGGTGTTGAAGATCGCTGTCATCTCAATGGTTTGGCCGTTGTCAAGGATCAACCGAAATATGTCACAGCCTTAGGCGCAACCAACGAACCCCAAGGCTGGCGAGCACAGAAGGCAACGGGCGGCCTGCTGATGGACGTGCAGACCCATAAAATCCTGAGCCAAGGGCTGTCCATGCCCCATTCACCTCGCTGGTATGATGACAGGCTGTGGGTTTTAGAGTCTGGTAAAGGCTCCGTGGCCACCGTAGATGTGCAGACAGGCCAACTCACCACGGTAGTGGAACTACCTGGTTTTACCCGTGGTCTAGACTTTTATGGTCCTCTGGCTTTTGTGGGATTGTCGCAGGTGCGCGAGTCGGCAGTCTTTAGTGGCATTCCCCTCACGGAACGGCTAGATGAGCGAATTTGTGGTGTCTGGGTGTTCCATATCCACACTGGAGAAATTGTAGGGTTTCTCCGCTTTGAGGATGCCGTGCAAGAAATTTTTGCAGTTGCAGTCTTACCACAAACGACCTTCCCTGAAATTCTTGAAGGAGATGAAAAAACCTTAGGTAGTTCCTATGCACTCCCCGATAATGCGTTAAGAGACGTTGAAAACTGAGGGCGAGCCTTTCAATAGCTGAACCAATATGCCTCTACACCGTGACCTAAACCGTGTGGACAGTCATAGGCCAGGGCTACCCGCTTGAACAAGATTGATTTTCGGAACAAGATCTCATAAAGTTCTGAGGGAACTTTTGGTTTGTGCGGCTGGTCGCAAGCCGCAATAGGTGAGGAAAGACAATGACGGAATTGATGACAGATCCGACCGGTTCAACTACAACAACGCCCTGTCCAGTCAATTCTTATAATGAATGGGATCCGCTAGAAGAGGTCATTGTCGGTCGTCTAGAAGGGGCCATTATCCCCCCGTATCATGTGACGGTTACTTATAATATTCCGCCCAGTACAGCTCGGTTATACCGTATTTTTGCTGGACAAAAATATCCAGGGTTCTTACTCAAGAAAGCTCAACGAGAACTGGATGAATTTATCCACATCCTGGAGTCAGAAGGAGTTGTGGTCCGACGACCAGAAATTATCAAAGGCACGAAACGTTATAAGGCCCTTGATTGGTCCTCTAAGGGATTTTGTACCGCCTGTCCTCGGGATGGGTTTATGGTACTGGGAGATGAAATTATTGAAACGCCAATGGCGTGGCGTTGCCGCTATTTTGAAACGCATGCCTACCGTCCCCTATTTAAAGAGTATTTCGCCCAAGGAGCCCGCTGGACCTCTGCTCCTAAGCCAGAACTAACGGACGATCTATTTGATTATTCCTTTAAGCCTCCTGTTAAGGGAGAACCCCTACGCTATGTAATCAATGAGTTTGAACCTGTTTTTGATGCTGCCGATTTTGTTCGCTGTGGTCGCGATTTATTTGTCACTCAAAGTAATGTCACGAATCAGGCTGGCATTACATGGTTAAGACGCCACTTGGGCGATCGCTACCAAATTCACGAAATTAATAGTTCCTGCCCCACCCCTATGCATATCGACTCTACATTTATTCCATTAGCACCGGGGAAAGCCCTGATTAATCCTGAATACATCGATGTAGACAAACTTCCCAAAGCCCTCAAATCTTGGGATATGTTAGTTCCCCCCGAACCCGATCCGATTAAGGGAGTCCCCTCCATGTGTAGTAAGTGGATTAGCCTAAACGTTCTTATGCTGGACGAAAAGCGAGTGATCGTGGAAGCGGATCAAACCTCATTGATCGCAGCATTTAAAGACTGGGGATTTGAACCCATAAAATGCCCCTTCATCAACTTTGCCCCCTTTGGCGGCTCCTTTCACTGTGCAACCTTAGATATTCGCAGACGAGGTAAACTGCAGTCTTATTGCTAAGTCCTGGTTAAGTATAGGAGTCTGATGAGCCCAATATTCATGCCAGCCGGGCTAGGACGGCCTTATCCCCTTTTCATCCAACCCAATGGCTACAACCCAAAATGTTAGAGCGTTCCTGTACCCAAACAATGCGCGTTGCGGTTAGCAGGATGGTGAATATACCGCTGATAATCTTGCAGAATAAGTGGGTGATCGAAACAGAGATCCTGGGGAAGTTGCCATAGCTCAAAGAGCTTAAGTGTCTTCGCATCATCTGCGGCTTGGGGTTTACCGACAGCTTGGGCAATAAAAACCACACTCAGCGTATGCTGACGTGGATCACGATCCGGAGATGAGTAAACATGAAACTGTTCGAGCAAATGAATATCTAGACAAGTTTCTTCTTTGGCTTCTCTGATGGCTGCGGTTTCTACCGATTCCCCATAGTCGACAAACCCACCGGGTAATGCCCAGCCATAGGGTGGATTCTGGCGTTCAATCAGCACGATAGGGCGATTAGGGCGATCCCACATTTCAATAATGATATCGACGGTAGGAATAGGATTACGAGGAGGCATAGCGTCTGTACACATCTCAAATTAGGTCTGATGACACCGTACTATGAGAACGATCCTCGACTCTAAACAAAATGGTTACTGACTTAGCTGGTCATGGGATTGGGGTTGATATGACTCACCTACAGCTAGACTTGACATCATGGTAGTTCTGTCTGTAGAGCAAGGTCCCTCAAACGGTGTTAGCAGGATGATGCTCTGAAAATCTGGGCGTTAAACAGTAAGGGCAATCCAACCACTCCGACAAGAGGCCAGCACCACAAACATGACAGTTCAAAGCTGTTTTCCGCTTAGCTTTTAACTCTGCTTTCAAGCCACTATCCGAGAAGGTCACCCGCTCCACTTCTTCGAGAGAGGTTTCCCCTCGCTCAACGAGCTTCAGGCTATAGGCTAAGAGGGTTTGCATACCTTCATCCACAGCCACTTCTTTAATATGCTCAGTAGGAGCCCCTTCCGTAATCAGTGATTTCAACTTTTCACTGACCTGCATAACTTCGTATACCCCACACCGACCCGAGTAACCAATCCCAGAACAGGTGGGACAAGCATCTTCGGTATTTGCCGTTGCCAAAATGTCGTCAGCAGTGGAGGTATTGGCTTTATAAAACGTGACTTCAGTTTTTGAAGATGCCACAAGACCAAATTGAGCCAGCTTTTCTGGCGAAGGCTTATAGGGAATCCGGCAATCTGGACAAAGTCGTCGCACAAGCCGCTGAGCCACAACGCCCAGCAACGAGGCTGACACCATAAAGGGTTCCACTTCCATCTCAGCTAGGCGAACAATTGCACTCGCGGCATCATTGGTGTGAAGGGTGGTTAGCACTAAGTGTCCCGTAAGGGCTGCTTCAATCGCAGTTTTAGCAGTTTCTTTGTCGCGGGTCTCACCGACCAGTAGCACATCCGGATCCTGCCGCAAAAAAGCCCGGAGGATGGAAGCAAAGTCCATGCCCTTTTCCCGAATCACCTGGACCTGGGTAATACCTGGCAACGTATATTCAATGGGATCTTCAACCGTGCTGATGTTGACTTCAGGCGTGTTGCGCTCCGTTAGGGCAGAATACAGGGTGGTCGTTTTACCAGAACCTGTCGGTCCTGTCACCAAAATCAAGCCAAATGGACGATCCACCATTTCCCGAACCAGCTCTAAGCTAGCAGAATCGTCAATCAGGTTGTCGAGGCCCAGCTGCATGGAAGAGTTATCTAAAATTCGCAAAACCACTTTCTCGCCATAGCGACTCGGCAGCGTACTCACTCGAAAATCAACTTTACGCCCCTGAAATAGCCTTAGAATACGCCCATCTTGGGGCAAACGGCGCTCGGCAATATCTAAATTGGCAATAATCTTGAAACGAGAGACGAGGGCAGGTGCAATCCGACGGGGTAGGGGTTGAAAGGCATTGTGCAGTAAACCATCCTTACGGAAGCGAATGCGCAGATTATCCTCTTGGGGTTCGATATGAATATCAGAGATTTGATTTTGTAGCGCCTTAGCCATAATTTTATTAACTAAGGAAATGATGGGAGCTGCATTCTCATCCAGCAGCGCCTCGTCTAGGTTAACCTCAGCATCATTACTCGATAAATCTTCAATTCCACCTAGACGGTCCAGATCTTCTTCCAGACCATACTCAATGGGGAGGTTCTCTTGAATGGTTTTCTGCCGTTTTGCCTGGGCATCTAAGAACTTCGTAATCAATAATTGAAAGGTATCTAAGTCGATGACCACCCGTTGGAAGGTCATCCCATTCGATCGCAATAAGTAACTCACATCATCGATGGCACTGAGATGATCGGGATTGACCATTCCGATTCGCACAACGGGAGGATCCTCCTCCTCATTGATGGATAGGGGCAAAAGCTGATAGCGACGACAGTAGTCCAGAGGGATTAACGTTCGAATCAGTCGCTCGACTTGCTCCGTGTCAACCTGAGTCAGCTCTGGGTCAAGGCAATCCAGACCGTAGAGAATTTTAAGTTCGAAAAGTTGCTGGCGCTTAATTTGGCGCAACAGTCGTGGGGGCAACGGTTTCCCCGTCATTTTTTGGAGGATAGCTAGCAGCGATCGCCCCTTACGCCTACTTTCATAAATCGCTTCGCGTAGGCGAGCCTGATCTATATAGCCACTCTTGATTAATTTTTCGTTTGAGGGAGAAAAATTATTTCTAACGAGCAAATCCCGCTGAGATGAGCTATTCTCCATGATTATTTATAAAGATATAAAGTGATTAAATAGTTCAGTGAAAATAAAGTCTGCTAATGCAAACACTTCAATTTATGGGGAAATCTTAGGCTAATGTAGATTTGTTGGCCATCAACTATGAATACCACAAATATCCTTCTATAAACAACCTTAAAAAATCGTTAGCAATTCAGATTGGCGATAAAAAGGCGGTCGCGAATGATTTAGATCCACTTGAGAACCCAAGCAACTGGGTGAAGAACAGCGAACACAGCGATGGGCAGCACGATTCCTTGATAGTTTTACTCGGTATAGAGTGAGACAGTAAAATAAAAGACTATGTTGATTGGAGCTTCAGCATAAACTTGCTATAAGTCCCTTTCAAGGATTTTAATTACCAAACCATTCAGCGAGTCAGCTGATCTTAAGGAGAAAACGTTGCTTACTGACACCTTCAATACAACAAAGTCAGAGGAAATTTTTGCCGCAGCGCAGAAATTAATGCCCGGTGGCGTCAGTTCACCTGTCCGCGCATTTAAGTCCGTTGGTGGTCAACCCATTGTCTTTGATCGAGTGAAAGGGGCTCATGTATGGGATGTTGATGGCAATCAGTATATTGATTACGTCGGCACCTGGGGCCCTGCAATTTGTGGCCATGCCCATCCTGAAGTCCTCACCGCCCTCAAGGAAGCCCTAGACAAGGGCACCAGCTTTGGCGCTCCCTGCTTGTTGGAAAACGTACTGGCTGAAATGGTCATTGATGCCGTTCCCAGTGTGGAAGTAGTTCGCTTTGTCAATTCGGGAACTGAAGCTTGTATGTCAGTCCTAAGATTGATGCGAGCCTTTACGGGCCGGGAAAAAGTGATCAAATTCGAAGGCTGCTATCACGGCCATGCCGATATGTTCTTGGTCAAGGCTGGTTCTGGTGTGGCGACTTTGGGGCTACCGGATTCTCCCGGTGTGCCCAAATCCGTGACGGGAAATACCCTAACGGCTCCCTACAACGACTTACAGTCTGTACAAGCCCTATTCTCCCAACATCCTGACCAGATTGCTGGGGTGATCCTTGAACCTGTGGTCGGTAACGCTGGTTTTATTCCACCTGATGCCGGATTCCTGGAGGGCCTACGTGAAATTACTAAAGAGAATGGTGCCTTACTGGTCTTTGATGAAGTGATGACAGGCTTTCGAATCTCCTATGGTGGGGCTCAAGAAAAATTTGGCATTACGCCGGATCTGACGACCTTGGGTAAGGTGATTGGGGGTGGTTTACCCGTCGGTGCCTATGGCGGCCGTCGAGACATTATGAGTTTGGTCGCTCCGGCCGGGCCAATGTATCAAGCAGGGACTTTATCTGGCAATCCTCTAGCAATGACGGCAGGGATTAAAACCCTGGAATTACTCAGACGCTCTGGGACATATGATCAGCTCGATCGGATTACAGGTAAGTTAATCTCTGGACTGCTGCAAATTGCCCGTGAAGCAGGTCATGAGGTGTGTGGAGGGCATATTAACGGTATGTTTGGCATGTTCTTTACCGCTGGTCCCGTCCATAGCTATGACGATGCCAAGGCAGCAGATGCTGCTAAGTTTGCCAAATTCCATCGGGGAATGCTGGAGCAAGGTATTTATCTAGCACCGTCCCAATTTGAGGCAGGCTTTACCTCATTGGCCCATACTGATGCAGACATCGACCAAACTTTAGAAGCGGCAAAGGTCGTATTGTCTAACATCTAATGGCCGATTGTAGAGGTTGATTTCATCAGCCAAAGATTATCTTCGAAATTGATCATTTGAGAGAGGTCTATGTGCCTCTCTTTTTTATTGTTGAGATTTATACTGTCCTTGAAATATACGTCCCTGCTGGAGAATACTATTCCAGGGAAAACACAAAAAATTTTCTTCGATCAATGTCACATTATTTCCCTGTGAATATCACTGATACCCATCAGCAACCCTCCTAAGGTATTAAATATTCTTAGAGGGAAGCAGCAATGAATACCACTACTCAACACCCCCATATTCCAACTTCATTTACTCCTCCAAAACCATTAACGCAATCCAAAAGTATTTTCTCTAGTAAGACGTTTTGGGGCATTGTCTTTACCACAGTGGCTGCGATTGCTCCGATCATTGGGGAAAGTGTAGATGCAGGCAAATTTACAGGAAGCGATATTGCCCAAATTGTCGTTATTTTGTGTGGCACTGGCGCAACACTTGTCGGTCGAGTGGAGGCAGGCAATATCTATACGCCTAATAATATGCCAGGCCCTAACAAACTAGACATGGATTAATCTTCTTCTCTTCCCGAAGCGAATAGGAAAAGTGGAATTGGCGGCTAGGCTCCATACTATGATGGTGGTTCAGTCATCTGGGAAAAATATGCCTCAGCCACTCCAACTCAAATGGTTGCTCGTCGGCTTACTGGCACTGTCTAGCTTAATGGGATGTCAGTCCAAAGCAAATGTGTCCTCTCTGACACAAAACGCTTGCGAACAAGGAGAAGATTTCGTTTGGGTGAAAGCAGGGGACTATATTCTAGGCAGCGATCGCATAGAACGAGACAACGCCTACCGGATATCAGCAGCGGCCTCAGCTCATCGACCTGAGGACATTTCCAAGGCTGAAAAAAACTTACGACGTCAGGGTTGGTTCGATAGTGAACCGGATCGCGAGGTGAGATCGCAACCGGCAGTGTGCATGGGCAAGCACTTAATCACCAATGCGGACTACCAAACCTTTGTCAAAGCGACTGGCCATCGTTCTCCCCATATCTCGGCAGCAGAGTATCAGCGGCAAGGCTTTCTGGTCCATCCCTACCAAACCGTACGCCCCTATCTATGGCAGGGGCAGAACTATCCCTCAGGGGAAGGCCAGCATCCAGTGGTTTTGGTGTCCTATGAGGATGCCCAAGCCTACGCTCAATGGCGAGGCCAGCGAGATGGGCAGACCTATCGCTTACCCTCCGCAACGGAATGGGAACAAACGGCACGGGGGACCGATGGTCGCTATTTCCCGTGGGGCAATGATTGGCAAGACAATGCCACGAACTGGGCCAAACAGGGTGGACTACATACCAGTGCGATCGCAACCTATCCCCTCAGCCGTAGCCCTGACGGCATCGAAGATATGGCTGGCAATGTCTTTGAATATACCTCGACGTTCACTCAGCGTCTCCTGCAAAAAGCCACTGTGATGAAAGGCTGCTCATGGGATGATTTGCCGGGTTTCTGCCGAGCAGCGTATCGGCATTCCCGTCCTCTTGGGTCAAGGCATATTCTATTTGGCTTTCGCTTAGTCAAAGAATAGCGAACCTTTGCCCTCATGCAAAATTAAAGACATCGTGGATACCATAGGCCAAAGTGAGCAGCCCGACCTAGAGTGGTTGAAGCTAAAAATAGGGTGATCATCGCTGCAGAGGCTCACAAAATGTCTGATTTCAAGTAAGGCGACGTGGATTTATGTAGGGCGAATAAAAGGGACTCTACAAAAAAATTAAAGCAAGACTTTAGAAACTCACACCCTTTATCTAATCGTGATTCTAGAGTTTTACTCTCCAAAAAATAGAGAGGAAAAATAAAACTGTATTTTTTGATACAAAACCCCTGTAATCCAGTCTCTTACGATATTAGGCTAAATCCTTAGCTTGACTCACCCTGAGAGTTTTTTGTTTGACCGCTTTTTATGAGCTTGGTAAATTTTCTGCCCCAGGGAATGCACTTGAGCTTGCTATTTACTGTTAAGGAGTAATTCATGGCCCAATCCCCCCAGGACATTCTGAATTGGATTAAAAACGAC
>NZ_JANQOY010000221.1 GCF_028285565.1 Acaryochloris sp. IP29b_bin.148 | reverse complement strand
CATCAGCAGCAACAACGCCTTATCTCGGATCGGGTGACGACCCCTCAACTCAGCGGCCATGATCAGCCGATTCACTTCCGCCAGGGTCAGATACTCCCGACTGCGATAGTGTTCGTTTCGTTGGCGGCAAATGACCATTAATACCTTCGGGATCCGATCTCACGGTAACTGATTACAAAAAGAGCGAAATGTAGTCAGTTATAGAACGATTCTAGGGGGTTCTGGGGGAATGGGTCATGAAAGACCCCTCGATTAAGTTGAACTTATGAGTGAAAAATCTCTGAAACCATTGGAAACTCGTAGGCTCTAGCAGGAATAATAAGTTTTAATTATGCTTTAGGGAACTACTTTGACATCAAGCTAAAACCTATCTGGAAAAGCCTGCTGAATATAACCAGGAATTTGAAACTATGAATTTAAACTCGAAACAAGTTTTTCTGAGCGGCATAGTAAAAACCATTTTATGGTTTATGGTTTATGGAGATTTTATCTATCCATGATCACGTAACTGAAAGAATAAAACCATTTTATGGATTATGGTTTATGGTTTTGATTCAAGATCCATCAAATATCATCAATGGTGATTCCAGGTGGCAACCCAAATTCATCCACCAGAAACTCTTTAAGGATAGGACTCAGTTTTACCCTTTTTTCTCTGCAACGCTTTTTCCAGTGCTCCCTAACAACATATGGAACTTTGAACCCAGCAACATTTACAGCTTCCATATCTTCATCGCTGTAACTATGGTTAATGACCTTTTTCGATAAATTGGTTTCTGGTTTCTGGTTTCTGGTTTCCAGATTCTGGTTATTGGTTTCTGATTCAATACCCTTACTTACTTGCTCTCTGAAACGGGCCATTCTATGAGTCCTCCCATGACTAATCAATAATTGAACGGATTTCACTAAATACCTTCTGGTAATCCCTCCAAGGCATTCTGTATTTACCGGGCTGTTGAGCTAACGTTGCTCCTGCGAGACTGGCATGCCTAACACCTTCACCTCTTCGGACGAAAGATTTAAGAACTAGATATCCATCTTCCTTAAGATCTTCAGCTAACTCAGCACCAGCGGTCCCACTCGTTAATACATCTGTGAGCAAAATGCGGTATTTTCCTTTACCAGCTTTTATGGCATTTGCCGTCTCTGTGGCAGCACTTGCACTATCGACATCTACCTTAGTTGGTATGACAACAAGATCACTATCCTCAGCTAGATCTTGAAGATCGTCATCAGAAATGCTGGCTTGAGTATCCAGAATAACGAAATCGACACCAGCGACAGCTTTTGCCATCTTTGCAAAAGATGCAACTACAAATGGTGGACTAAATTTTGGATTATCATTAGCCCTTGCTTGCCATTTCAGTGCAGTTCGATTGGCATCGTCATCAATTAAGGCAACTTCATATCCTTCTTCAGTTAGCCAATAGGCATAGTGGATGGCACTGGTGCTTTTAGCCACTCCACCTTTTTTTGAAACAAAACTGATGTACTTCATTCACCTTGCTCTAAGAACTAGAACCCATGTGATGATATCTCAAAAACCATAATTTGGAAATTGGTCTCTGGTTTATGGAATATGGATTATGGAATATGGATTATGGAATATGGATTATGGAATATGGATTATGGAAAACCAAAATCCAGTAGATGTAATGCCTGTAAAGGCTTCGTCTTCTCAAATTACCAATAAGATGATTCAATAAAGATGGTTTATGGTTTATGGTTTTTGGTTTATTTCTTGAGATTGGTTAAAAATACTATCCAATCTATCTGGGTGGAGTAAGCCCAACACATCAGAGATGGGCCTATTCCAAGAACAGATAAGGGGGAACTTGAAATGGCTAACCTTAAGCAGGTTGAAGTTCTGAAGCAAGGGGCGAAAACTTGGAATAATTGGAGAAAAGAGAGTCCAGATGAAAAGTTAGACCTCAGTGGTGCTGAACTTAATGGTTCCATCCTTATTGGCGCAGACTTACGCAATGCTAACCTTCGCTATGCGAACCTAATAAGTGCAAACCTTCAACATGCAATACTAACTGGCGCAGATCTCCACTATGCCAGTCTCATCAACGCGAATCTAAATTGTGCCAGTCTTCGCAATGCGGATCTGAGTAATGCAATTTTGAACAACACAGACCTTAGTAAAGCAAACCTTAGTGTAGCGAACCTCAATAAGGCAGATCTATACAAAGCTAATCTCTACGAAGCCAAGCTCATGGATGCCAAGCTATGTAGGGCTAATTTAAAAAATGTTCAATTAAGCAAATCCAACCTAAGTCGCGCAAACTTATTGGGTAGCAAACTACAGAACGTAATTCTTACTGGTTCTTGTATTCAAGACTGGAATATCAACAAAGAGACAAATGTAGATGGCTTAGTATGTGATTACATCTATCTTAGAGAAGAAAATCAAGAACGCCGCCCTCTAAAAAGAAACTTTGATTCAGGTGAATTTGTTGTTCTTGTCCAGAAGGCACTGAGAACTATTGATTTCATTTTCATCGATGGCATTGACTGGCTAGTTTTCTTCCAGACCCTTCAGGAAGTTCGTCAACAATACCCCAGAAGTGAAGTTGGATTACAAGCAATTGAGAAAAAAGGAGCAGCATTCGTAATTCGCTTAGAAACTGCACACAATGCTGATCAAAGTGCAATCGAATCCCTCACAACTGAGTTGTACGACACCAAGCTAGAACTTCGTGAAGCCCAAGGGAAAATAACAGTACTGCGCGAAATGTCCGACGTCCTTGAACAATTGGCAGGTGCAGCAATGAATACACCAACGAATCAAACCAATAACTATGGCAATGTTTATGGAGTCCAACACTCAGGTAGCGGTAATATCCAAGCTTTTACACAAAACATCGGAAATAATCTGAACGAAATCAGCAAACTCATCAACACTCTGAGGGAAGCAGTTCAAACATTCCCTGATGAACAAAAGGAAATAGCCCTAGGTGAGTTGGAAGATATTGAGTCTGAACTTCAGAACCCTGAGAACATCAAACCCGAGCGTATCAATAGGAGACTCAAAGGTTTACTCGCTGCTGGTGCAGCCACCGCTACATTCGCTGGTACTGCTGTAACGGGCGCAGCCGACTTCACAAAAAAAGCTAACGAATTTACTGGAAATGTTCTTGAATTATCTAAGAAAATTGGTATTGAGCTAGTGGAACCTAAACAGAAAAATTAAAAACCTCAAGTTGAAATAGTGCATTAAATTTTTTCTTCCAAACCCAGTGCCCTTGAATTGAAAGAGTGAAAGCCAGGAATATTATTAGTGTTGCATAAGACCATATTGATAAACCAAAATCCATTTACCAGTTTATGGTTTTTGGTTTTACGTTAATTCTGAAATATATTGAGCTACAAACTCAAGCGAGGCATTGCTTTCAGGAAATTGTCTCCATTAACGACAGCCGATAAGCACTACCCCACCCAGTAGAATATCCGGAACGACTCAGAGCGATCACACCCTTTGAAAACAGATTCCATCTTCTATCGCATCTTCAAGACTGACCCCGGCATCTTATTTGAGCTGCTAGGACAGCCCTCAGAAGTCGCTCAAGGTTATGAATTTACGTCGGTTGAAATCAAGCAGGTTGCCTTCCGTATCGATGGTGTTTTCCTACCCACGCCAGAGGCCACAGATCAAACGGTCTGGTTCGTGGAAGTACAGTTTCAACGAGACCCGGTGTTTTATCAACGGTTCTTCTCAGAGATTTATCTGTATCTCAATCTCCACCCTGAAACCGTGGACTGGCAAGCCGTTGTTATTTATCCCAAACGGAGCATTGAGCCTGACTACCCCCAGGTATTCCGAGCAAATTTGAACAGTGATCAGGTGCATCGCATTTACTTGGAAGACTTAGATGAACCCCTAGATTCTCTCGGAGTGGGTCTGATGCAGTTGATTGTGGCTGACTCCGCAGATACCGTCACCCAGGCCCAAGCGTTGCTCTCAAGGGTTCAGCCTCAAGAGCAGACAAATCCAAGGTTTGCGGCGATAATGGAGTTAATTGAAACGATTGTGGTCTATAAATTTCCACAACTGAGCCGGGAAGAGATAGAGAGCATGTTGGGCTTAAGCGAACTCAAACAAACGAAGGTTTATCAGGAAGCCTATCAAGAAGGGGAGCAATCTCTCATCCTTCGACAGCTCAGCCGACGTATTGGTGACGTCTCTCCTGAGATGCGATCGCAGATCCAATCGCTGTCCTTAGATCAGATTGAAGCTCTGGGTGAAGCATTGCTGGACTTTGCGGAACCTGCTGACTTGGTGAGCTGGTTGCAGGAGAATTCGTAAGTCTTCATCAACATCATGTCGGATCATCAAACAAGCTACACAATAAACTCAATGATTGGGAGGTTATTTCTAACCAATAAAGCCTTTCAGTCACTTAGCTTTCAAGGTCAACAATCCATTGTTTTAGATCTGATCCATGCATCACGTCATTCAGACGTAAATATCGGAGAAATTCTAAGTAATGAGTGCTTTTCAAACTATAAAAATACTGATGAGAAAAGAACTATTGCTGAAATATTCAAAATCTGCTCTTATTGTGTAAAAGTCAAAGAAGACGTTAAAGATTACGGTAGTGGATATAGCGTACAGGGTCTTTGTTCAGATTGTGCAAGAAACCCAGACTAAAAATTTTAGAAACAGATATTGCTCCAATACGATATCCTACGCTTGCTCTGGTCTCTCCAGAAGCTTCCTCGCCAACTCGAAGCTCTCGGTGAAACATTACTCGACTTTATGAAACCTGCTGATCTGGTGGACTGGTTGCAGGAGCATCGAGCCGATTAGCAAGTACTCAATTCAAAATGGCTTGCTCTGAAAAAAATCTGGATTACACCAAAATTACATAAAAATCACTATCCTCTTTGGATGAATATTCAGCTAGAAAAAAGCAGGGTTCCCCACTAATGAAGTTTAGTAGACTCTGTATAATTCGGCTGAAACCTTATAGAGCAATAAATAATGATTTTAACTATCTCACTTGTAGCCTATAGAGAGATAGATTTCTGTGTCGAGACAATGCTGATTTTAGATCATCAGTACTAAATAGCACCTTATCCAGCTATTGTTGTTTAGGGCCTTAAGCAGCAAATGAGGGGAGAACAGATCCACAAAAAAATGCCCCCTACTGCACAGTAGGGGACAACCACAGGAACTCTCAATGAAAAGTGTTAGACCGCTAGAGGCTTTTGAGTTTCTTGAGCATGCTGCTCTGGCTGAACATGAACTTCAGGATGAACCTTCGATAACATTTCTCTAAGGCTATTGCCCTCAATTACCTCTGATTCCAGCAACTGCTGAGAAATCATTTCCAACAGTTCCTTATTCTCCTTGAGAATACTCAGAGCTTCCTGATGAGCTGCTTCGACAATACCCTTGACTTCCTTATCAATGGCCTTGGCCGTTTCATCACTCACCATTCGGCGGGCATTCATACCTCCACCGAGGAAGTTGTTCTGCTGACCTTTGTCATAGGCCAGAGGCCCTAACACTTCACTCATACCGTAGGAGGTCACCATCTGCTCCGCTAAATCCGTGGCTCGCTGTAAGTCATTGGATGCACCTGTGGTGATGCTGCCAAAGATGACTTCTTCTGCGGCTCGTCCACCTAAGAGCGTGGCAATCTGACCTTTGAGTTCTGACTCGTTTAACAAGAACCGATCTTCTGTGGGCACTTGCAGAGTGTAGCCTAAAGCTGCCATGCCGCGGGGGACGATGGAAATTTTCTCCACTTGATCCGTACCAGACATCTTGGCGCCGACGAGGGCATGACCAACTTCGTGATAAGCGACAATCTTCTTCTCTTTGTCGTTGAGGACGCGGCTCTTTTTCTCTAGACCGGCAACGACTCGCTCAATGGCTTCGGCAAAGTCTTGGGTTTCAACAACTTTGCTGCCTCGGCGTGCAGCCAATAGCGCTGCTTCATTCACCAGGTTAGCTAAGTCAGCTCCAGCAAAACCAGGGGTACGAGTAGCCATGGCTTTGAGGTCAACATTTTCACCCAGCTTCACTTTCTTGGCGTAGATTTCTAAGATGGCCAGACGACCCGTGAGGTCAGGACGGTCCACCAGGACTTGGCGGTCAAATCGACCCGGACGCAGGAGGGCTGGGTCTAAGGTTTCAGGCCGGTTGGTAGCAGCTAGAACAATAACCGTGGCATCTCCGGCCCCAAAGCCATCCATTTCAGTGAGGAGCTGGTTGAGGGTTTGCTCGCGTTCGTCGTTGCCGCCAACGAAGCCATTACCGCCTGCTCGTGATTTACCAATGGCATCGAGTTCGTCAATAAAGATGATGCAGGGAGCTTTCTTTTTGGCTTGTTCGAACAGGTCACGAACTCGAGCAGCACCAGTACCGACAAACAGTTCAACAAATTCTGAACCGGAGATGCTGAAGAAGGGGACGCCTGCTTCACCGGCGACGGCTTTGGCCATTAAGGTTTTACCAGTTCCAGGAGGTCCGACTAAGAGTACACCTTTGGGTATTTTGGCCCCAATCTCGGTGAAGCGTTGGGGGGACTGGAGGAATTCAACGATTTCTTCGAGTTCAGCTTTGGATTCTTCAACGCCTGCAACATCATCAAAGGTGACTTTGTTGTCATCGCCTTCGACGTAGACTTTGGCTTTGTTCTTAGTGACAGAGAGAGCACCTTGGGGGCCACCTCCACCAATACCACCACGACTAAAGAATCGGAAAATGGCCACGAAGATAATAGGAGGGATAACCCAGCCTAATAAAGTGGTGAACCAGCGATTGCCAGCAGGAGGGGTCGCAGCGAATTCGACATCGTTAGCTTCAAGTACTTTGGGCAACTCTAAGTCAAAGATAGGAGTGGTTTCTTGAACCTGACCGATATTGCCCTCAGTGCCTTTGAGTTGATAGCGGATGATATCTTGGCCAACGGAGACCCGAGCCACATCTCCGTCTTGAACTTGCTCAAGGAAGAAGCTGTAGGGCACTTTCGAAACCCGAGGACTGTTACCAAAGGTCAAGACCAAATTGAGTATTAGAAGTCCGAGGGGAAGTAACAACAAAATGGTGCTGAGGGGATTCGGACGGGGACGTCTAGGTTTGTCGTTTACAGGCATGAGAAATTCCTTAGTTAAAAAAAGTGGTTTACTCAACGGTTGGTGAACCAAAGTCTTAAATCTGTCTTAGTCCAATCACCAGATGGTTGAGCAGTAGTGAAGAAATACTGGGTTGCTAAAGCATCACTCGATAGGTGGCGATAACGTTCAACGCTGGCGCTTTATGCGAGGAGCCCAAGGCGTTTGCCATTGTCACGAGCTAGTCGAATCCAACCTTGACGGCGACTCCGGTCAATCCCTACTTGATTGCAGAAATTCGTGATGGCTTTAGAGTGCATGGCGATAGCTTTGCCTCTCAGCTTTACGAATTTGGGCTGACCAA
>NZ_JANQOY010000022.1 GCF_028285565.1 Acaryochloris sp. IP29b_bin.148 | reverse complement strand
CTGGCGAGATGCCCATAACGATGATGGCCCTATCCTTGATTTGGATGACGAAATGGAGATGGTTCGGCAATCCATGGTGTTAGACGATGATCTAATTGCTGATCCTGACTCGGTGACTCGGCGAACATTGCCGAAAGAGGAGTGTGAGTCAATCATTGTGCTCCAGGATAAGGCATCCTTGCTGGAAGAGCTGGAGACTGAGTTAAGGGTGGAGCAACCCGATGAAGTCTTGCAAGTCTTGGAAGAGGAGGATGTTTCAGCTTGGGTGAATGCCATCTCAGCATACTTACAGCGTTCATCTGGAATGGTTTCTATGGCCGAGCTAATGCAGGGGCTACAGCTATCACTGATACCTGTCTGGTTTGGGATGCTATTAGGTGGATTTCAGTGTGAGCAACGGGGTGGGTTTTACGACCAGAATGTCTGGATTGAAACGGGTGTCTTGAACAGCCAGTCACCAAAGTCAAGATAGCCATAAGCCTCTCAAAACCCTTCATCCTAAAGGCATAAAGAATAGAAAATTAATGCAAGAATTTCCAGCAACTATGAAGCGAAACTTAACATCAGGCCTAGTAGGTTCTCAACTTGTGAAACTTTCTCTGCCAATGGCATGGGGTTTATTTGCTTTAATCGCATTTAACCTTGTTGATACCTACTTTGTAGGACAGCTGGGTACAACTCAGCTAGCAGCTATGAGCTTCACATTTCCAGTAGTTCTCACCTTAGGTAATCTAGCCTTTGGGTTAGGTATTGGGTCTACCTCCGTGATTGCGCGGGCCATTGGTGAAGGAGATATACGCCGTGTACAACGCTTTACCACCAATAGCCTAACTCTGGCTCTAACAGCAGTTTTTCTATTTGCTAGCGTAGGATTGTTCACCATCGATCCACTGTTTAAGGCGTTGGGCGCTGGCCCTGAAATCCTTCCCTTCATCCGTGAATATATGCGGATTTGGTATTTTGGTATCGTGTTTTTGGTAGTCCCCATGGTGGGTAACAGTGCCATTCGGGCAACCGGGAATACCTTAACCCCCAGCATTATCATGACTGTGGCTGCAGCTGCTAATATCCTGTTGGATCCGCTGCTAATAAATGGTGCATTGGGGTTTCCCCGATTGGAATTGCAAGGAGCAGCTCTGGCTACAGTGATAGCTCGGGCCATCTCATTAGTTGCCGCCTTGCTAGTGTTGCATTTCAAAGAGAATTTGCTGTCTACCCAAATTCCTACAATCCAGGAAACGCTTTGGTGCTGGCGTGACATATTGACAGTGGGGCTACCAGCTGCCGCTGCCAGCATGATCACACCAATATCAATTGGAGTAATTACCAGTTTTCTTGCTTCTCACGGGGCTGCACCTGTAGCTGCATTTGGCTTAGCCTCCAGGGTCGAGTCACTGGCTATGATTGCCGTCATGGCCTTGGCCTCTAGTATGGGACCTTTTGTTGGGCAAAACTGGGGGGCTCACAAAGTTGATCGGGTACGGCAGGCCCTCAGCCACGGCTATCGATTCTGCCTTGGTTGGGGGTTAATAATGGCGGTAGGGCTAGGACTGAGCGGGCGATCGCTAGCTGCAATTTTCAATCCAGATCCCAAGGTGATCGAAATCGCCGCTCAATATTTGTGGCTAGTACCCCTTAGTTATGGTGCTGCTGGGATGTTGCAGATAACCAGTTCTGCCTTTAATGCGATGGGCAAACCCATTCCATCAATTATGATTACTGGAACTCATATGGTGGGATGCTATATTCCCATGGCCTATATCGGCAGCCGTGTGGCTGAAGCGAAAGGTATCTTTTTGGCAGCAGCAACTGCCAACCTGATAGTTGGCTTTGGGGCCTATGTGTGGAGCCGAAGAACTTGTTTACAGCGTACGGAAACAGTATCAAATAATGCTGAAACTCAGAAAACTTAAGGGGGATTGAGAACAACTGTCAGAGCTGATTTCTAAAGAAGGTATAAAGCGAACAAGTTAGTTCAGAACTATGCAATAGCGTCTGTACATCTAGTCTAAACTACTATCTTGAATGTATGAGTCGACTCCCTGAGATTGCCCACAGTGACCGTCCTGACTTTTTACGGTAACTTCTAGAGCGCTTTCCCCCATTGCGTTTTTAGGGAATTGTTCTCCATTCAGCTACGATGACCAAGTCCTGAGTTTGGAGATTATCTAGAATGCAGACATGGTGGGAGAAAAATTTTGCAGAGTGTCAATTCAATGATCAGCGCTTGACATTTAGAAGTTCACTACTAGAAAGTTTTCTAGCCCAAACAACTAAATCATCACCTGCATATTGAAAGTTACCACTCAAAATCTTGACAGTAAATTGGCAATTTTCTACCTCCATTCCGCGAATGGGATGCCAGATCTGCTTTTGAAGAGGAGGTCGTTGTCCCCAGATGACCAATTCTAGCGGAATCCCAGAGCGGATACTCTTCCCCCGACCCCAGCACACCCGCCACAATTCTTTAGCAGTAGTGCAATATACTTTATAGTATTTTGACGGAGCAAAATACTGGTAAATATAACAATCCTCTCTTTCGTTTTTCGCTAGTGGATAATAACTATTTTCAGTCATCACTTGATGCACAAGCTGAGAATAAGGTGCGATAGGGTGAAGTTTAGCCGTGGAGGGCGATCCTTTCAACGCTGCTGTAGAAATTA
Source organism: Acaryochloris sp. IP29b_bin.148 (assembly GCF_028285565.1). GTDB lineage: Bacteria > Cyanobacteriota > Cyanobacteriia > Thermosynechococcales > Thermosynechococcaceae > Acaryochloris. Next base: position 781 of record NZ_JANQOY010000022.1, on the reverse strand, counting down.
CTCCTCCTTGTTGCGCAATCAGTTGTACTGTATCGAAAAGGGGCTCTGTTCGTAGGTTTTGATTTGAAAGTAAGATCGGTTTCCCCTGTATAAAACTAGTTACAAAGGTGAAAATTATTTCGTTATCAGTGTAAATAGGATTAGAATATTTCGTGTTCATAATAAAATATCCTTGGAAGATTATCGCCAAATACTTATTTATCTAATAAAGAGAAATTTATATTCAAGATGACTATTTTATGATCAATAATATCGATTATTTATTTCACTTAAAGATAAAAATATTCTATTCTCCCTAGCAAGAAGAAAGTGCAAGGTTATTCTATGCATATAAAATAAAAGCTTGTTGTACTGGACGACAATTAAAGGGTCTGAATAACAATTTAATGGCAAAATAATAAATTAGGTGACGTTTGATTAGAGTTTATTGGTGTCTAACTATTGTGTCCTTTAGGTATGCTCTGAACTCAATAGGAAATGCATCCTCTGGTATTGATAGGATACGCTTCTTAAAGCTTTGAAGCTTTTAAAGGGCGAAATATAGCTTTTATGAAGACTTATAAGCTATTACCTTAAGCTGGACATCAGGTCACATAAGCTCAATGCTTTTTAGTAAGCTTAATAGTTGGATTAACAGTCTCTTTGCTTACTATTAACAAAGTAAAAAATATTATTTTCCTTGTTAACTAAATTAATACCTATGGTAGATAACTATTAGGGGGAAATAGGTTCGACTATCTGAGATTGGATAGACCTATTTTGGAAAATGTATACAGCAAGT
>NZ_JANQOY010000041.1 GCF_028285565.1 Acaryochloris sp. IP29b_bin.148 | reverse complement strand
CAACCATTATTTGTCGTTCGAAGCATACTAAGGTGTATCTTGCTTCCGCCCGGAAACAAGATACATTACTGCTCCACCGCTCGTATGAAATTCCTCATTAAGAAGAGAGTTTTCAACTGACTTATTCTTTCTCAACATCTGTACCCAGTAAGCCTCAAAGCCCTGTTCAGTTCCTCCACCTGCTAGAAAATATCGTAGAGATTCTTCTCTGCTCCAACGTCCTCGCTCAAACCAATCCAAATAAAGCTGCTTAGAAACTTTTTGTTCCTTAGAACTGTAGGGCGGAAATAACGGAGACGCCTTATCTGATATATACGTCTGAATGTTTTGCAACCCGAGTTGAGCGAAATAGCCAGGCACCAAGTCCCCAAGAGAGCTATTGCCTTCACCTAAGCTGATCTTCCCTCGTTCACAGGTCGCATGAAACTCTACATCTTGGCAAATCTGCTCTATCGACTCCCCCGCACTTAGGCTACTAAACATCAGTACGCCTGCTAAGTTATTAGGCTCTGCGACTACAAGCAGTCCCCCAGGCTTCAGGACACGAATCATTTCCTCCAATACTTTAACGGGAGCAGCCATGTGAATAAGAACCGTTTGGCACGTCACTAAATCGAATTGGCAATCTGGCGAAGGGATTGCATCAGCATTACCTTGTACATAGCTGAATCGTTTCTCTAGTCCAAGATCTTGTGCTCGTCGTTTTGCTTTTTCTACCCATTTAGGCTCCTGATCAATTCCAACCAAAGTAGTATGAACTGGCAGAATTTGAGAGAGAACTTGACCCCAATGCCCTTGACCACAGCCAACATCTAGCACAGTGTTGACATTCTCAATATGCCATCTTTGCCCCATCAACTTTAGAAAGTCTAAATTCCACCAGAAATCTCGCGCTTCACCGAAATAGTCAGCTGAATGAAGCTTCTTCCTTTTCTGATCAGGCACTAAAACTCTCCAAAACAAAAACGCTGATGCTTACCTAGAGACTAGTATTACAGCTCTTTATTCCAAAGTTCTAGACTGATTGCTGACGAATAGTAGGTTATAAAACGGATTTACCAGAGCTAAGACGGTCTTACCCGCACCGCTACCGCCACTGATGCCAATAATGGTGGAGGTTGGCACTTCACAACAATCCCATCTCTATTTGCTGAAATATCCTTGATAATACTTGGGCCTAAACTTGGGTGGATTCATGAGCATTTTAGAAGTTGCACAAATTCTAAGGTTACCTTTGATCCGTATCGAGCAACTAATCTCAAGTGGGAGCTTGGCTGCTAAGGCAAGTGAGACTGGGGCTTACGATATTCCTGAAATAAGCTTAATGCACTTTATCAGTACTTATGGTCCTTCTGATTGGTGTTGGGATGAATAGCGACCTTAAATAGCCGATGAGTTCAAAGGCAATAACCATGCAGAAATACGAATGTACCGTCTGTGGATACGTTTATGACCCTGAACAAGGTGATCCAGATGGCGGAATCGAACCTGGTACACCCTTTGAAGATATTCCTGACGATTGGGTTTGTCCCGTTTGTGGGGCTGAGAAAGGTCAATTTGAGATGGTTGAGGAATAGGTAGCATTCGTTTGCTAATTCCCAAAGCCGTTTCCTTTGGGCTTTCTCCGCTTAGGCTTTCCCGGCACATCAATCGAGCCATCTGCAATCGCTTCAGCTAGACGTTCTAGCAAATTCGCAAAACGGTAAAAGCCCTCATACTTTAGAGTTAAGGCATCTAGCTCTCCAGGTGCAGCTGCATCCATAATTTTCTTAAAGGGAGCCATATAGTCATTCATACCTTCGAGTATTTCATCATCTCCTCCCCCTTTGGAAGTAATATCGTTGACCCAAGTATCGATCTTTTGGGCTAGCTGCTCTCGTTTCTGGGGAGATGTCATGGAGAATTCCATGATAGATCGTTCTACCTGTATAGATCTGATCCATCCACTTAAGCAAGTTTTAGCAGAATAGTGTTTGAACAGAACTTTGCTTTATTAACTCAGCTTCAGGAAATACTTTTCATAACCATATCAGCGATTAAACATCTGGTGTATGCTTAGCCTTGAAACAGGTGTAGTAGATTATGTCAATCATTGGTGTAATTAATCAGAAAGGAGGAGCTGGTAAAAGCACTATCGCAGTTCACCTTGCACACTCACTCGCATTGAACGGTGAGTCTGTCTTAGTTGTAGATGCTGATGCTCAGCAATCCTCTTCAAAATGGCTATCAAGATTGAATTATAGTATTGAATCAAAAATTATTAATGATCCAGATGAATTATTAGATGAGCTACCTTTATTATCAACAACTCACGATTGGATTATTGTTGATGGCCCAGCAGCTCTTTCAGAAACGACGCGCGCAGTAGTACTTGTAGCTGACCTAGCAATAATTCCCTGTCAGCCTACAGGGGTTGACCTCGAAAGCGCTTCAGATACTGTCCGCTTGATAACGCAAGCACAACGTATTAGGAACGGAGAGCCAAAAGCTGCCATTTTTGTTAATCGTGCAGTTAAAGGAACTCGTTTAAAGAATGAAGCTCTAGAGGTTCTGCATTTAATGAAAAAT
>NZ_JANQOY010000187.1 GCF_028285565.1 Acaryochloris sp. IP29b_bin.148 | reverse complement strand
TTGCTTGCTAATGGATTGTGCACAACCATAAAGTCGCAACCACTTCTACTCAAATCTGGTTGCCCAACATTCGGATGATTTAGGTCATCTGCCCAGGTATAGATAACAGCTGAGATAGCTGAAATCGATGATACTTGAGGACCTTTTTGAAATAGTGTCATTGGAATGTTATCTCCAGCTTGTCGAGAGATCTCTGCTTGATACTGATGGTCTGTTTTAAGAATAGAGAGAGTCTCTCGATCGTAGTAAATGGTCTCGTAACCAAACGGAAAGAATGCCCTAACCACTCTCGGTAAATCAGATCGCTCCTTCAAGGCACTTGGAATCCTACATCCATTAATGGCTATCACACACGCATCATGCGGTCCAACAATACCTTTTTCCCGATAATGGTCGAATTTCTTGCACTTTTCCCAGAAAGCACTGGTTATCCTGAGTTTAATTTTCTCATCAGGAACAGGATGAGCACCGGGTTGTTTTTTCGGTATAGCATCAGAACTAGAGCCTTGATTGGGAGCTATTGCCTCGACCCATATATGGTGCGGTTTTACAACCTTAAAATCAGGTCCTTCGGAAGCATTTTTATTCTCTAGCTTGCATCTAGACTCCAACAGAGAGACACCAAGATATAACTCCCAAACTCTCTGGTAATAACCTTCTCCCAAATTTTGAACGAAATCTGGATCCAGCATTTCGTCAAGCCGATGCCACATCTCTGTCACATAGTTGCGTGCTTCAATGCAGTTGAAGTTATTCTCTGTTCTAACTAATTCGTAAGCTTCATCCGAACCTGGTTGGGCAAAAGGGAGGATATTAGTTAACTTTTTCAAAGGTATACCTTACCCTTAATACAAGACCATTCTAGGCTTTGGAATCACCCATATGGTCGGAGATCACAACCAAGTAACCATCCGGATCTCGAAACCAAATTTCATGCTGTTGGGCATTGGGGTTGATATGAGGTTCGGTGACAATTTCTGGACTGAGGGCTCGAACCTTGGCAACGCTGGCCTCAAAATCATCCGTGCGAAACCATAAAATCACCCTATTCCCAGGCGGTATCTCAGGATTCCACAGCCCTGGATGTTCATGCACATCCAGGCGATGCAGTTGCAGCAGCAGTTTCCCGTCAACCGTCAGCATTTCATACTCATCGCCCCCATGAGCGCTTTCACACCCCAAGAGTTGTTGGTAAAACTGGCTACTTGCTGCCACATCTTTAACGGTGATCAGCGGCTCTATTTTCATCGCGATTAACCTTCCTGAAGGCGAGCGAGTAAGGGGGCGGCTCCGAGTAGCGTTTGAGTATAGGGATGTTGAGGATTAGTGAAGATCTCTTCCGTGGGACCGATTTCAACGATTTTGCCCTTATTCATGACGGCAATGCGATCGCAAAAGAATCGCGCCACCCACAAATCATGGGTAATAAATAGGTACGTTAGGTTGAAATCATCCTTCAAGGACTGCATCAAATCCAGCACCTGGGTCTGAATACTGGCATCCAGCATACTCACGGGTTCATCACAGATCACGAGCTTGGGTTGGGTAATTAAGGCTCGTGCGATCGCCACTCGCTGCTGTTGTCCCCCCGAAATATCGCTAGGAAACCGTTGGGCATAGTCTGTGGTGGGGGTTAGCCCCACTCGCTCCAGCATGGCATGCATTTGTGACTGAGCTTCTGCAGGGGTTGCCAACTTATGAATCAGCAGCGGTTCGGCCACACTCTGACCAATCTTCATCCGAGGATTCAGACAGGCTCGTGGATCTTGGAAGATCATTTGAATTTGACGGCGACATTGCCGCAGTTCACGTTCTTCTAGAGACGTTAGCTCTAGCTTGTCAAACTGAACACTGCCTGCTGTTGGGCGCACCAGCTGCAAAATGGTGCGAGAGAGGGTGCTTTTGCCACAGCCGGACTCTCCGACCAAGCCCAGGGTCTCCCCCGTATAGATATTTAAGGTAATGCCATCTACAGCTTTGATGGCATCTGTTTGTTTAGCAAAGAGACGGGCGACAAAATTGGTTTCTAGGGTGTAATGCTGTTGCAGATCTTGCAGTTGAAGCAGCACCTCATTTTCCTGGGAGGGCTCGACCTCGGCCAGGTCTTCGGCTGCACTCGTTTGCAAATGGAGGGCCGCTTGCAGCAAAGACTGGGTGTAGGCATGTTGAGGATTCGTGAGAATTTCCTGGGCTGGCCCTAACTCGACCATTTTGCCCTGGTACATGACGGCAACGCGATCGCAATATTCACTCACCAACGCCAAGTCATGAGAAATTAACAGCAGCCCCATCTGACGCTCTTCACAGAGGCGAGTCATCTCCTTCAGAATTTGGGCGGCTACCGTCACATCCAAACTAGTGGTGGGTTCATCGGCAATCAGCATTTTGGGGTCAAGGAGAAGCGCTAAAGCAATCGCCACCCGCTGTCGCATCCCCCCACTAAACTCGTGAGGATATTGCGTCCATCGTTCTGCGGGGATATTGACGGCGTTTAGGGTATCTAAGACTTTAGTTTTGGCGTCTTCCGCAGACAGTTGAGGGCGATGGACTTTCAGGGTTTCTAGACAATGCTTTTTCACCGTTAGCAGCGGATTTAAGCGGGTCATTGGATCTTGAAAGACAAGGGCGATTTCCTCACCTCGGAATCGTTGCAAATCCTTGCCCGTCAGCGATAAAACAGATTTGCCAACAAAGTTAATCTCGCCTTCCAGTCGGGTGCCCAGCGGTAGGAGTTGCATCAGCCCCCGGCCAATGGTGGACTTACCACAGCCGGATTCTCCCACAAGTCCCAGTCGCTCACCAGCCTCTAGCTTAAAGGACACTCGGTTAACGGCCCATGTTTGGGTATCCATTTGCCCCCACTGCTGAGCATAGGCAATCTTTAGATCGTTAACATGCAGCAAGCCTGGGGAAGAACTCATATCCTATGGGCGAATAATGTGTACGTTAAGACTGTTTTCGTGGGTCAAGTTTTTACGACACCAGTATAGCCAGCAACCCTAACCGGGTCTGATTTTTGCACGCAGGGTCAAATACTGTCTATGATAAAAACATATTGAAAAGTTTTGTGAAGACCTTTGTTAGCAAACGCTGATACCAATAATCAAGCTCCCCTGACCTCCACCTGGCATCATGTAGATGTCCTATGGCAAGCCGATCAAACCCGAATTCAACCTGGCCTTCCTTATTATCAACTCTCTCCCACTTGGCAAATGTTGATTCTGGGAGATGGCTCTCCGACCCGCCATTTGCAGTTGCTCACGGGTGAGCCGACGGAAGTGGATGTGATTGATATGTCCTTTGTCGGGTCTGAGCAAGATAATGCCCCCGATTTAATTAAGGCTGTCCCTGGTCCTCGCTTACGCCGTCAGGTCTGGCTACGAACGACTTCTGGTCAACGCCTCGCCTACGCTACATCTTGGTGGGAAGCCAGCCATGTGGATGAGTATTTACAAAACCGCTCTTTACCCATTTGGGCCAGCTTGTCCCAGTCGCGGACTGAATTGTTCAGAGATATTCGTCAGGTCTTCTGTGGTCAGTCTGAAGCGTTATCTAAAGCCTTCGACCATCCGGGACCGTTTTGGGGCCGTTACTATTTGTTTTGGCATGATGGTCAGCCTCTGACTTTGATTTATGAGGTTTTCTCTCCCCATCTCAATCAATATCTAGGACCGGTCTCTAGCAATCTCCAGCCAACTCAGGTGTCATAAAAATTGGATTGACCGCTGTTTTAGCAAAACGGTTGTAAATACCAAAACGAGTGTCGTCCAATAGCCCGTTTAGCAGTTGCTAGAAGCATCAGCACACCTGTACAGGGTTTATCCCATCCGTTGAAAGACCGGTATACCATGCCTTTTATGAGGCTAAACCCTTTCAATTAAACGTCGTACCGCATCGACGATTATCTCTGGCTGATCAAGGGGGATCCAATGTCCACTCTCTTCTGCAACGATACGTTGACTATTCGAAGATAGTTTTGTGAGGTCCAATTGAAGTGCGGCCCATCGTTGGAATCTTTCTTCACTTATCCTTGGATCTTTGGCACCTTGGCTTAGCACCATCAAAGGTAAGCTGCCCAGCGATGTAACGGATTGAAGGCCTTCAAGGCTTGCTTTAGCATGGGCAAATTCGCTGGAGGCGGTTGCCCAATAGTGGGGACGGTAACAAAAGGATTTAAAGGTATCAAATAAGGTTTGTACGGCCAACGGATATTTTTGAATTTTTTGCTTAAGGACTTTAAGCATGGGTAACAGATTCATCTCTCCGATTAATCGGACCATGCCAATGTGACTGAAAATTCTCAAAACCTGATAAACCCAAGATATCCTTAGTACGCTTCTCCACATTTCAGAGGTCATCTGATGTTCATGGGAAGAATCGACTAACACTAATCCGACTACGTCTTCTGGATATTGACTCGCATACAGCCGCATATTGACGCCACCGAGGGAGTGGCCCACCAAAAGGTAGGGAGGGTTAATTCCAGCTTTGGTCAGCAGTAAATGTAAGTCATCAACGCTCTGTTGACTGGTGCGAGGTTGCCTGGGGTTAGGGTCGCTCCAACCAAAACCGGCCCGATCATAGGTGCAAACACGAGTGAATTTTGCAATTTCAGCAGGCACCATCCCCCATGCGATGGCGGGAGCACTACCCCCCGCATCCATAACAACCGTTGGTGTTCCCTGTCCAAGACAGTTGAGATGTAGACGAACTCCCCCAATATCGACCAGTTGACCGGGTGGAGGATATTTGCGTCGATCAAACGCTTGACCCACTCTCTGATAAACCATTCCCACCAATAGTCCGAGGATGAGAATGCCTAGAGACAGCACCAACCAGTTTTCCATGATTCCTAGAGCAAAGTGTGTAGACTGATTCCTCTCTCCTAGTATGTCTTTCCGAGCAATCTGTTGGTCGCATAACGACTGGCACATCACCGATCGGCGGTAATGCTTATGTCACACCTATCCCATGTGCATAAACGGATTAGGGCTTTGGTTGATTGATAGTTGTCCACTATGCCGTGACACATTCCTTTTCTTCAAACTTCAAACCATACTGATCTAGGTTTTCCAAGAGTTCATGGAGCGTAAATAATTGCTCAATATGGAATACCCCAGGAGGATATGAAGCTAGAACTAGTTTTTCAGCAACCTTGGCAGCCACTAGCCCAGTCACTCGTCCTTCCACTTCTCCCCACAGTGAACATTCATATAAGGCCCCTTGTTCTTGTGAACTCCCTCCATCTACCTTGACAGCAAAGTCGGCAGAACCCAAATGTAGTCGCTTCAACAAGCTGACCGTCAATCTTTCAACACCTTTCAGGGTCAGTAAACTGCTTACACCTATTCTGTTCAGGGCAGGAAACAAAGATGTTATCCAGGCAGAGTCAAAGCAAAGCCGTGTAGCGACACTCTGAAGTCCCAAGGTTTGTGGCAGCACATGTTGATCGGAAAAATTGAACCGATAAGCCGTTCTTTTTCCTAGCCTTCCAGGAAAAACCGTTGATTTGCCATCTGTAAAGCTTCTGACCTGTTGGGTTCCTCTATTCTCGCGAATTGAAAACTCTCGGTTCAAATTCGCCAACGTCCATTGCAGGGCCGCGTCGCCGTGAATATCTCCCATCCCCAGCAGAATGTATATGTCAGCATAGGTCATATCTGGCACCTTCGATTGACAATGCTTGACCAAAAGATTGGTTAAACCGGGGGCCAACCCTACACTTAGAACCACTGTAGCCTTTGCTGCCTCTGCTTCTGGGTTAAGCCTCTCAATCTGGGACAGAATAGAATAGCTTGCAGAAATATCAATATAGTGAATTCCGCGTTGAATACATAACCGAACAAATTCAAGACTTTCCTGGTCTAAACACATCATGACTATTCCCACATCATCCAGAGCGGTTTCATGGGTATCAATACGGGAAATATCGAGCGCCATTGGAGTGACTTGATGCTCTAATTCCAAGGCCAACGCTTTGGCTCTTTGATAGTTCCTTCCAGCTATGATGGCTTGTCCAGGGAATCGCTGACTTAACTCAACGTGAGTTCGACGCTAAACAATCGCGGCAGGGAGGGCCTTTAGCTCCTCAGGCGTCAGATCCAGAGCAGGCTTCATCGGGTGATACGAATAGGCA
>NZ_JANQOY010000144.1 GCF_028285565.1 Acaryochloris sp. IP29b_bin.148 | reverse complement strand
TAGAGGAGCGGCCTCCTGAGCGTAGGACATATTCTCAGCCTAGCTAAGAATAAGAGCGCTCCACTGCTGAATGGTTATTTCAGCCAGGCTGCACTAGACTGTTGACAGAAATTTGTGCTCCATCACGAATAATAAATGTTTGAGGATCAATGATAATACTTCCAGCTTTACCTTTAGCTCCAGGACGGCTGCTAGCAAATATACCACTAGAAGCTCCTTCATTCTGAACACGAAAAGGACTTTTCTCTTTACGTTGTATGAATTTAGGATCACTTCCTGAAAGTAAAATAAAGTCGGTCACATTGGCAGTTATAATTCCTGCGTTCCCATCTCTAACAGCAGTTGTAAGGACTTGGCCTCCATCTAGTACCTCAAACTTATTTGCATTGATGGTGATGTTTCCACCAAGACTTGAATTAAAGGTTTGAGCACTAACAATGGCTCCATCTGTTAGGCGGAAGATATCAGTCTTCACATTAATAAGACCTGCTCGGCCTATTGCTCCTTCTGCTGTAGACGTTACTAGTCCGCTAGAAAAAGTAGAGTTCTGATTAGCTCCAGTAATATCAATGGATTTTAAAGCAACAATGTCTATTTCTCCTCCCTTGCCATTTCCTCCTGGGCGACCTTTTTGGGGTGCAGCTATTTTTGCAACTATCTGAGAACCATCTAAAAGTGAGAATTCCCGAGTATGGATTTCTACTTTGCCACCATTGCCTTTTCCCCCAGCTTGGACATTGGTAGCAATAAAACTATTGGAATCCAAAATGACGCTATCTGAAGTATGAAGAACAATACGACCTGCATTACCTTTGCCAGAGGTGCTTGAAGATATCTCAGAATTACCTTTTAATATAAGGTCTTGCGATTTGATAGATATTAAGCCACCATTGCCTACACTATTTTTTAAGACGCTATTATCAATAACACTCTTACCATCTATCGTTGCTTTTCTTGAAGCATTAATTACAATTTTACCTGCTTTCGTCTGAGGCGAAAGTGAGCCTGATACCCCTGAGAATATTTTACTATTTAGTATTCCAACATCTCGTGCATTGATCGTGATATCACCACCACCAGCTGATGTTAATGCGGTAACATCAACTAATGATTTGTTGTTTATAAAAACATCTGAAAGAATAGAATCTTTAGGAAAAATCAACTGAAAATTTTTGCCGTCAATATCTAATCCAATTTCTCCTGACTCTAAAAGTCCTCCTATCTGCACACGCCCACCTAGAGACTCTAATACTGAACTTTTTAGATTTACATTTCCACCAGTTAGAACTAAGCTGTTGCCGCTTGAGACTTTCAAAGTTGATCCATTAACCTCAATGTTCTTAGCTCCTTTATTAAAACTCATGGCTGAAGGGTCAACAGTTAATTTTGGAATCTGAGACCTAGCTGAACTGAATAATCCTTGATTGCCAAAGTGTATGCTATTAGCAGTTGTTGCTACAAATGAGCCCTTAATTGATAACATTGCATCAGGACCAAAAAAAATTCCATTTGGATTAATAAAAAACAGATTTGCACTCCCCTTTGTAACACCAATAGTCCCATTGATGTCAGAATGTGTGTTTCCCGTTACTCGACTAAGAATATTGATTACACCAGGATCATGAAAGAGAACTTTTGTGCCTGACTGAACATTGAATTCAGAAAAACTATGAAAAAGATTATTTCCCCTCTTTAAGCCCCCTTTAATTATGCAATCACCAAAGCATTTATCTGGTGTGGTTGGTGTAGTTCCATCCACCTGAATAGATTGTGTCTGAGCGAAAACAACTTTAATAAATAAGCTAAAAGAAAAGAAGATAGAAACACAAACCAGATCTAACAAATGTCTGATCACGTTACCTTTAAGACAGGAAATGCTAAAAAATCTAGCACCTAAAATAGGTGTGTAATTCATGAATCAATTGCCTTCTCATTAATTATTTCAGGTGTTTATCCAAGGTTTTATTACCTTGAAGAGTCATGTCCTGGATCATCGTAATTAGAAGACTGATGGAGTCGTTTTCTTCTATAAAAACTTGCCTCAGAAATAACTTGTAAAAAATATATTTCATTGCTAATTAGACCATAAATACAAGCAATCATATGGCCATATCTTGCTGCATCTTGGAATTTATCTCGAAACTTATTTAGATTTTTTATGTATATATTTTTAGGTCTATTTATTAAATAAGCATTATTAATAGTTGTAAAGATCTGAGGATTCAGTTTAAACCCTGAATTATTTGCAAGAATAAAGTCTCCTTCTTCACGTGTTCTAATGGTAACCTGGGAAAGGTTATTATAATCTATAGGCTTAGCTTGAGGATCAGGATCATAGTTTTGAAAAGCTACTGAACCCAAAATAAAGTCTGACTTACCTTCATTGATTTCTTGTGCCTGAACAGGGCTAATTGATGCCCCATTAACAATCTGAAGAAAATCTATTAACCTTGGAGAAATATCTATTAAATTGCCAGCTCCAGTATTTTGGTAGGCCATATTCTTATACTCCTAGTTTTTACAGCTAAAATGTTCCAAGGGAATGACAAGATTATTATGATCTTTATCCTTCTTTTGTCAATATTTTCAAAAATCTAAAATCTAATTCTTCTTTTTGCACTAAAGTACTAAATGGCAATTATCTATATTTAGATATTAGAGGATACTTTATAGGTTGATAAAATGCTTGGTGCTTTATTGATACAAATAGAACAACATTGGCAACTTCTTTTACTACGTAAATCTCTTGATATCTCCAGCTCAAATCTGCTTGGAACTTGAAATATATCTGCCATATCATAATTACATGTGTACCCTATATCTTGAAGTGAAGCAATGGTCATTCGGCTAAGAGGATTAGGAAGATTACCAAGAAAGCCTGTCATTAGTTCATTCCCAAACACTGCCTCTCGCCAATGGTCATACTGAGTGCCTGCTCTCCCCATGTTTTCAAGAGGTACTTCAATAGGTTGAGTTTCGGTAATTAATTTGGCATATTCGCGCATTGAATTTTCACCTATAAAAGTGGGATCATTTGTACCTATACCTTGCAACAAGCCTTTTTGCTTCCATAGTGTGCCAAAACCCAGTACATGAGCCATTTCATGAATAATGACATTGAGCAAACTACCGTTCTCTTCCATCAACTTTAAATCAGCAGAGTCAAACTCCATTACCCCTGTGACAGGTAGTTGAGAATCCGGTCGTAGCTGTGTGGGACCTGCTTGTGCAAGTCTTTTCTTTGGTCCATCAATTTCTAAGGCTCTAGCTGTAATGGAGATACCTTCAATGCGCTTACCATTGATAGTAATGGGAGTTAAATTATTGTGAATAATACTTCCCCAACGCTGTGCTGCTTTACGAAAAGCAAATATCTGATTTTCTGTAAAATTCCCCTCCAACTCTAGATCGATCGGTAAAGGAATATGAGGTCTAGAGCTTTGATTAACCTGTTGAGTCTGCAATTTAATGTCCAGGATTGGCTCTTTCTTTACGTTAGATTGAATTTGTAGAGCATAAATTGACTTTCCAACCCGATCATATACACAGCTGATGAGTTGACCGAAATTAAAAGCTTCAATGATCTCTTTTTCATATATCTCAATATTTCTGACTGTAATGATTTTTAACCGATTTAACAAGTCTAAGTTCCTGACAAGTTTTAATGCTTTTTTCTCAGGAGAGCAAAAACCTTGAATATAAAGTCGTACTGCATTAAAGTCAGCAACAAACATATTCCAGCCTTCGTTTTTCTTGCCTTTTTTAAGTGGTTTTTTATTGTCTACAAAGGTAAAAATATCTCCTGACTGTGTTTGAATCTCAAACTTTATAAGACCATCTATATCCTTACTAAAACTTATTGTGAGTACGATTCCACTCAACAGATCAAGCCTACCTTTATTAATGTACTTAATCTCTTTTAGACTAAGACTTTTCCCAACAAGTACTCGTGCTACTTCAATCAGTTTCGGAGTAACAAGAACATCTTTAGTCTTAGTTATATTTTGAAGCGCCATTACCAAAATTTTTGGTTCACAATTTTTCAAGATATTACGAGTGTAGCTAAGAATATTACTTACTACACTTTTATTGGTAAAAATGCTTCGCTTATAGCGATTTCAGAGAGTCCTAAAGCTACTGAATTGAGGATAAACAACCGTGTAGTTATCAAAAAACAATATTTACTCACTTAAAAGAAAACGGCTAGATAAATAGAGTTCTTAAAAACATGATTTTCAAGACAGAGCTAATTTAAACAAGATAAATATCAGCCATTTAAGCTGATTGTTTATCTTACTTAGAGTTCAGTAGAGTTCTGAAAGGTAAATAAATTAAAATCAATAAGATAAAAAAGTAACGGAACCTCCCTGCAACTCTATTACCGAATTATTTACTCATCAGAAAAATAACGAGTAATTATGCAGAGGTTCACATAAGTTTGTAATTCAGATCACAGCGCTTCTCGATTTCGTCGCTTAAGACGCTGCAACACTTGTCGGAAGTAGAGCCTAGCAGGAAGCAACTGGCGACTGGCCGCTATGGTTAACCGCCTGAGCCACCAACCTTACCTTCCCATTAGGCAACCGCTGCCAACCCTTCGCTTCCACCCTCTCCACCGTAGAAGCCAAAGCAACCCCAGCCGTCGATTGAGAAGAAGCTTGACCCAACCGTCGATCCGAAAGCCGTGCTTGCAACGGACGCAGATCTTGCCATATCGCATCCCCCGCTATCGAAGCCGCCGGATTTTGCGGCAGGCCTCCTCGGCCCTGATACACAAAACTACTGCTCGCCACCTCAGCCTTACAACCTTGGGCAATCTCCGACGGGGGTTCCACCACCCCAGGCTGCTCCGAGAGATTATCGCTCGGGTCGACCTCCGGCGTATTGATTTCCACCACACCATTCAGTTGCGGATTATTTTGGGAAAACGCCGTAATATCACTGAAATTCGTCAGCCTATCTCGAACCGCCAGGCCAAAAATCCCCTTCGTTGTAATTGTGATTTTGCCGCCAGAGCCATTCAGCGCATTTGCCGTAATATCACTATTATCCTGTGGTAAAGCCACTAGCAGACTGGTGTCAATATCAATATTGCCCCCCGTGGCATCGCCCCCCGCCGTCGTCGAAATCAGACTGTTATTGCGCAACAGCAGCAGATTGTTGATATCAAGTTCAATATTGCCGCCTTGAGCAGTGGTTGACGTTGCTGAAATAGCACCGTTATTTAGAATCAGATTTCCAGACTGCAGAAAAATATTGCCGCCAACACCAGAGCCATTACTATCGACAAAGATGCCCGCTCCATCCCGTATAATCACAGTTCTAGGATCAATATTGATACTACCACCATTGCCAGTAGAACCTGCTTCAGCACTTGCAAAGATGCCACTCAATGGGCTGATTGAATCAAGCTCAAGCCGTGCAATTTGTGAATCATCAAACTGGTTGAAACGTGTAATGTATGTTGGATCGCTGCCACTCAGCTCTATTCGGTTCCCAACACTCAATTTGATATTTCCTGCATCACCTGCTCCAGACGTAGAGGTCAATATTTGTCCCCCACTCTTGAGAGCTAAGGATTGACCATTTACGGAAATATCTCCACCTCTAACATTACTCTGGGTGCTTGCACTAATCACTGCCCCCTGTGATAGAGTCAAAGACTCAGTAGTAACTTCGATTCTTCCTCCAACCCCCCTTGCACCTACACCAGAAGTGGAAAATAATCCACTCGACTTTCCAGTTTCATCTGAAACACCAGTAATCACAATTGATTTAGGTACGCGGGCCTGGATGATGCCACCAGGACCAGTAGAAACCCCCTGCCCATCAGAACTAACAGAGATGGATCCGCCATCATAAATCCGTAGCTCTGGTGTATAGACTTGTATACTTCCAGCACCACCCAAAGACACTGTATTTGAGAACAGGCCCGATTCAGTATTCCAAATTTCTACTCGTTCTCCAGCATTAACAATTAGATCTCCTCCAACTCCTTCGCTCAAGAGAGTTTGGCCAGTCACAGGATTAATCAGATTAGTACTGGACGTAATAATTCTTCCAGTATTTTGAAGCAATAAATTCTTGGCAGAAATAGTAGTAGTTCCACCTTTTTCTTGTCCAAGCGTAAAGTTACCAATCGTACTTCGCAACCTAAAAACACCTCCCAAGGGATTGGGAAATTCTGTGAAGCCTTGAACCACTAGGTCCTCTGTAAAGTTTAAATCCAGACTTGCATCACTTGCCAACACTTGGGAACCATCGGATACTGCTAAATTCTTTCCATGGAAACGAATGCTTCCACCCGATTGGGGACGAGTTCCAACTTGAGAAATTTGATTAATGTTGATATCTTGAAATACTTTTACAGCTTGAAAGCTAAATTTCCAAGGTTGAGAAGTTGACTTAATATCAACAGTGCTGCTCGGACCTACACTTCCAAGAACAATATTGCCACCAGGTGCACTAATTATTCCTCCTTGAATATTGATATCACCACCAATTGCAACAAAGCTTTTTCCTGGATCTACTTGTAATCCAGTTAGGAACCCAGCTAAATCAAGAGCTGTAGACTGATTAACTATAGGCTTAGCTTGAGAGCCAAATTGGATTCCAGATGGAATCGAAATTTTCAAGAGCGGAACAGGTTTAGGATTACTGGCATTGAAATGATAGCCCTCGTTAAACAGTACTGCTTCAGCTGTAGTGGCTAGGAAAGACCCTTTTAAGTCTAGAGAAGAAGTCGGCCCAAATAGAATCCCAGAAGGATTTAAAAAGATTAGATCAGCATCACCCAAAACACCTATTTTCCCAAACAAATGAGACTTAACTCCTCCAGTAACTCGGCTCAGAATAAGGCTAATACCAGGTGAAGATTGGAAATATGCTGCTTCACCAGATGCTGTATTAAACTCTCTAAAGCTATGAAAAAGTGATGATTCACGAAGAGCTCCACCTTGAATCAAGGTACTTAAGGTGCCATTAATATTAACATTAGACTGAACAGTTGATTCTTCTGATTCAAGAGTTGCATCAGGGACAATCTGGGCATCAGCCTGATGAAGAATAATACAATTAAAAATTAAGGCATAAAAAGTCAATAGTATTAGTTTTAAGTAGGATTGCGAGTTGCATGAGTATCGATGAGAGAAAAACATTTTATTTTTTGAGATGTTTTTATTAAGACATATTCAAATATAAAGTGTATCTAACAGAATAAGATAATATGCGATGAGTTTTATGAATGAAAGCGCTTGATCGGTCGATTATTAAAAAGACAATTGGCTCTCAGCTTTTCGAAATAAATATATTTTGCATAAAGAATTATAAAAGGAAAGTTAATCCATTATCACTACTGAGCATCTTATTACTATCAAAAAGGTAAAAGATATACCAAATAATTAGATCATAAAAAATGACAACCCGTTTCAAAAGCTCTCTAGAAGCCTTATCTGACATGGATATTCGTCAAAATATTTGAAACCCAAACTAATATACAAAAAATCTTTATATATTTTACTACTTATCAATACAGAAGCTAGAATTAGATGTAAAGATTTTATACTCTTAAGATATAATATATTTAATTAATGCAAAACATAGATCCTTAGCCTTAATATTGCAATCACGAAGAAATATTAATTCCTGCCAGTATGCTCCTTATCTCTATGAAAAATAGGTCCATTTCATAATGCAAGTGATTGAACTCTCTTGCTTGAAATATGCAATAGACCTATTTGGATATTGGTTATTTTCGATCCACAAATAATCTTTATCTGGGAAAAATACTTTACTGCTTAGCTCAACAAAGCTATGCAATTATACTCCTTACTTAAAGAGAACAGCATGGGAATGGATAACCTTGTATGGGGCAAGGAGAATAGACTCTTGCGAAAGTTCGAATCGTGATTAGAGGAGAGTCAGTTTTACTCTTAGTTATAGCCTTTAAGTCTCCAGATTCAATAACAAAAGTGTAAAGTTTTCCTCCATCTTGATCCACATTTGAGGTGTTTTGTGGCTTTTCACTATCATACTTCAACAGCATTTCTAAAAAGTTGTATTGCACATCTGATTTATTGAGGAAATCAATGATTTCTGTTCTGAAATCTTTTTGAGTTTCAGATATAGCCGATGCAGGTGATCCCGGTTGAAGATGTGTTGATGCTAAGACAATTCCCTCTTGATTTTCAACTTTGATCGTTAAAGAGTCATTATGATTGATTCCTCTCTTAGTACAAAGATCTCTAAAATCAAAAGACACACAGCACTGAAAGAGACACTTATTCAGTTCGGCTTGATTGTTAGTCATAATGTTCTAAATTACTTTGAGAAAAATTTACTACTAATCACCTATCTAATAAGGCCCAAGTAATTATGCAGACATTTAAAAAAATTTAGGCTCAATCTTTATTGCAGGGACAAGGTTGTTTTACATTGCATATAGAAAAACTAGGGCGCATTGGTAATAGTGAATAACAGAGCAATCAGTGATCAGTCTTTGATGCTCTCAAGCAAGTCGTCGACTGCCGTCAATCTCATGGCCCACAGTCTTTCTCATCCTATTGTGGATTCTGTTGCTGTTGATAGTGATGGGGATGCTAGAGGGAGATCAGAGCTAACGTTCAAGTCTGCTTTAACAATGGAGATTTCAGCAAATAACACATCCATAATTTTGATCTAGCGGTTGTTTTTATGGATGAATAAGACAGAGACTGCCAACTGTCTTGCAGCGATATCGTAATTGACTTTCAACAGCGATCAAACCTCCTTATGTTTGATGGAGTATAGGTCGAAAACGATGATGTCGTGCTCAGACATCAATCATACAGTTATGACTAGGGCTTATTCTATAGATTAGCGTTATAGAATCTAATTTTTGGATTACAGACCCTACGCTGCTCCATTCCTTGTTTCCAGACTCTCCCATTAAACCTCTTGGAGCCGTTTTCCAAAAAGTCAGATTAATTTCCGCTGCCCAAGTCGACCTTGCACTGCCATCCATCAACGCCGCATCGGAGCACTCCTAAAAAGCTCTCCTTGATTTTGTCAGTTAACCAGGAATACTGCATCAAGCTATCTCAGTTACTTGTGACAGTCAACTATCAAACCTTTCAGCAGAGACACTCCGTCCATAGGAGATATCACCTTTCATTGTTCAACGGTTGCTAGCCTTTCTTGCGCTAGCGCAGCCCATTGATTCACTTCAGGTTGTGTCTCCAGCATCATCGGATTTTGTTGGGCTTTCGTCAGACACTTTTTCCAGTCTGGCAGCGCTTTTTGTTTCTCACCCTTGGCTTCAGACAATTTAGCCAACATACAAAAAGAATCAGGTGCCTGGGGTTCCATCCGGGCAGCCTTTTGGAGATATGTCTCCGCCTCCGAGAAAAACTCCTGATTTAACCGTGCCCATCCTAAATTTTTCAGGAGATTGTATTGGAGCTGTTTGGTTTCAGGGGTCTCCATCTTTTCCTGTTGTTCTAGCTTCCGCAAACCTGCTTGTAAAAGAGGCGCTGCCTCACCATATTCTTCATCCAGAATATCCAACTCAGCTAGATTGTTATGGGCTTGCAGCCAGATCATCAGATCATCGCAATGTTTGGCATTAGCCGCATTACAATCGACCAGCTCTTTCTGGGTGACCACGAGTTGATATTCCGCTTTGGCCTCTTCCATTTGCTGTAAATCTTCATATACCCGTGCCAAATTAAAATGGGCTTCCGGAAAATCTGGTTTTAATGCGATCGCACGATTAAAATCTTTACGAGCGCTGTCCAATTTGCCATTCTGATAGTGGACGACTCCATTAACATTGGCCGTCTCAGCAAATCCGGGCAAGGCTGAATGGATACCCAATAGACATAAGACTAGAATCAGAGCAAAGGTGAAACTTGCCTCCTGCCAATAGCGCTTATTGATCCGTAGTCGGCCTAAAATACGTTCATAGGCTTTGCGTCCGGCTTGTGTTAGCGCGCCGCCACCCGCCAGCAAGGCCAATAAACTTTGGCCTGAAATCACCAAAGTCGAACCCAAATCAATGCCACCGGAGAACAGGCGCGTCGCGGTATCGGTAATCAAACTGGCCGAGATCGTCAACACAATCAGTGTGCCTGTATTAAAGAGCCAATCATATTCATTCCACCAATGCCTGGGTTCTGGAGCCTTGAGAAACCACCACCAAGACGTTTGTGGTGGATTCATCAACTGCTGCCAAGCCGCTAAGTCAAGATGAGTAGCAATCAAAACCTCGTACTTCTTGAGATAGCAATCTAAATCGGCCAACTGTAAGAGTTGTTGACAGCTAAGCACCGTTCGCTCTGCCATAAAAACCTGGATTTGATCTCGACACGTTAAAAGATTGAGGATTTCTTCAGGTTTAAACTTAGCCTGAGGTCGATCAAATAGGTGTAAGTTGGCACGATACTGATTGAGTAATTGATTGAATGCAGGTGACTGTGCAGGTTCTTCAATCGGCAAAGATTCGGTATACATCTAACAATTCCCCTCGTAATAGCAATAACCTAAGGCAAGCAACTATATAGCTATCAGCTCAAGCACTAGAAATTATGCAAAATTCTAATAATTTTAAGTCTTTTTTCTCTTTGAGAAAAGATAATTTGAGAGAGTGAGATGCCCATCATAAAGAGATAGATTTTATCGACTTAAAGTCAGCACTATTTCTAATTTATGAGAGCAAATCTGGCGCTATCTTACA
This sequence comes from Acaryochloris sp. IP29b_bin.148, assembly GCF_028285565.1. Classification (GTDB taxonomy): domain Bacteria; phylum Cyanobacteriota; class Cyanobacteriia; order Thermosynechococcales; family Thermosynechococcaceae; genus Acaryochloris. The sequence goes on along the minus strand of NZ_JANQOY010000144.1, from coordinate 6,004 downwards.
TCTGTTGCTTCTGTGGCAGTCAGCGGTTTTTTGGAGTCTGTAAATAATTCTTAGTAAGACTTTTAGTTGTTTTGGCCATCAATGATATAGCCCATATTCTCGATCTAAAATTGGAATTTATATGTCTTTCAATGATGATTAATCTAATGGTGTATAAATATTGCTATAGACCATTTGAATGATTATCATTGGGGGCAGTATTCCTACCTAATTCTCCTCCTTAATATATAGCCAGTGCATAGATGATTGATGATCAATTACGAGTCATTTTTTAGAGATAAAAATAATCTCTAGATAAGGAAATAAAATAAATTTGGCAACGTTATTATCAAGAAAATAAGGTGATCAAAGTCACTTCCTTTGCCAAAATCTGTTGCGAGTCTGCTACCTCTAAGGGTTACGTGCTCACCTCAGCAAAAACTCATCTTTGATCGTGGCTGATCTTGCCATTGATATTATCGCTGGATCGTTTCATCTAAATAGTGATCAGAGTCATCGGCTAAATAGTGATCAGAGTCATCGGCACTGAGCAGAATCAAATTTAAGCTGCGAGTGTAATATTCTTTCTAGGAAGGGTCTATATGAGACGGAATCAAGGGGGATATACCCTATGGATTCTCGGCCTTTTTAGCCTGGGTCTTTTGTTTCAAGCTTGCCAACAGACCTCAGCTGATACCAGTTCTGTGAGTCGTTCTGAGAATCCCACTGAACTTCAACAATCGGGTGCAGGTCGGTCGGGGCCTCTCAGTCAAGAACTGGATTCATCCGGCAAGCCTAAGCCTGCCGCTGATGCCACTGAGGAGAAGCAACCTCGCGAAGTGGTTTATGTGGCTGAAACCATCAAGCCGACCCCCGCTCAACTGGTGAGTCAGGATTCGAAGTCTCGGATTAATGTGCGATCGCACCCCTCAACCCGGTCTAAGACCCATCACTTTGGTTACCCAGGCGATGCCGTGACGCTGCTCCAACAAGCCCAAGGAGAAGGCGATGTGCGTTGGTACTACCTCCGGTTTGACCAATCCCAAGCCAAAGGATGGATTCGCGCAGACTTTATTGCTCAGTCTTCGGCATCCGTATTACCAAGACAGGACTATCGCCCTTACAACTTTGACGCCGACCCTTGGTTATCTTCCTTTAACACAACCTATGCAGCCGCCAAACAGCGACGAGCACCTTGGCTCTATAAGGCTCCTGCCGTTGCATTGAAGTTGGCTGGATATCCTAACTCAGATGGATGTAAACCCGCTGAAGTCACCACAACGGCCCATAACGCCAACAAAGTGACAGTTGTGATTCGTAACGGGCCTGCCCAAAAAGAGTTTTGTATGGATGATTCAGTTTTGGCCTCTCAGATCCGAGTTGATTTGGTGAAAGAGAACCAAATTTGGGTCATTGAATGGGCAGGGGGTCGCTACCGATGCCAGCGTGGCAGAGGTCAACAAGACTTTGCGCCAACTTTATGCCGTTGAGGGCTCTGATTATTCTTGATCGCTTCATGCAAACTTCTCAGTGAGTGGATCCGACTCGAACGGCAGATTGTAATCCTTGTTCCTTGTTATATTTAACTTCCATGCATGTGCAGTTAAAGCTATGGTGCAAGACCACGGTCGTCCTTAGCCTGCCAATACAGCTATAAAATAATCTCAAGTAATGCCCCACTTCCAGGAACACCCATGTCGCTAGCTCTTGACTCCAAACCTGATACCGATCAACTGACGACTTATTTTCGCTGTATTGCCGGTTGCCCTGGCAAGCACTCCATCTATGACGTTATCTACACCTGTCCCATCTGTGGCAGCTTGCTAGAGGTACATCATGAACGGGAACCTCTGCAAAAGCGCACTCCCCTTCAATGGCAGCAACTGCTCAGCTCCCGAGCTAGTACCTCCATCTGGCCCTATGGAAGTGGGGTTTGGGGGATGCGGGAATGGGTGATTCCTTCCTTGGCGGACGAAAACGTCGTCAGTATGTTTGAGGGCAACACCAACTTGTTTTGGGCCGAGCGTTTAGGGAAACAGCTGGGCGTTCCCGACTTATGGATTAAGCTCTGTGGCAATAGCCATACGGGCAGCTTCAAAGATTTAGGAATGACTGTCTTGGTCAGCGTGGTCAAACAAATGATGGCCCAAGGTAGTCCTGTTAAAGCCGTTGCCTGTGCAAGTACAGGGGACACCAGTGCTGCCCTAGCCGCCTATGCTGCCTATGCTGGCATTCCTGCGGTTATTTTCTTACCTGCGGGTAAAGTTAGTACGGCCCAATTGATCCAGCCCGTCTGTAACGGTGCCCATGTCTTGGCTCTCGATACGGACTTCGATGGCTGCATGAGAATCGTCAAAGAGGTGACGAAAGATAACTCCATTTACCTGGCTAATTCGATGAATAGTTTGCGCATCGAAGGTCAAAAAACCGTTGGCATTGAAATTATTCGCCAGTTTGAGTGGCATGTCCCCGATTGGATTATTATCCCGGTGGGCAACCTGGGCAATATTAGCGCCCTCTATAAAGGCTTTAAGTTGATGATGGACCTGGGGTTGATCACCCGCATGCCTCGACTGGTCGCGGCTCAGACAAAGCGAGCGAATCCGTTTTATGAATCCTTTAAAAATGGATTTAAGGAAAAAATCAGTGTCACGGCTCAAGACACCTTAGCCAACGCCATTCGGATTGGTGATCCGGTCAGTTACGAGAAAGCCGTGACTGCGATCGCAGAAACAAACGGCATTGTCGAGCAAGCTACAGAGGACGAATTGGCGGCGGCATCGGCCCGAGCGGATTTAACAGGCATGTTTACCTGCCCCCACACCGGCGTTGCCCTCGCTGTACTCAGCAAGCTGGTCGAACGGGGCGAGATCAAGCCGAGCGACAAAACCGTGGTGATTAGTACGGCCCACGGCTTAAAGTTCACGGACTTTAAAGTCGGATACCACGAATCAACCCTCAAGGATGTCAATAGCCAGTATGCCAACCCTGCGGTTCACGTACCTGCCAATGCCGATGCAGTCAAAGCTGAGATTGAAAAACGGCTGGGTTAGAGCCGCACCAACCCTGCTCGCTGTGGGCCAAATGTTCAGACATCCTACGCTATTTAGCGAATGACCTTTACGGGTGTCCCTAAGGCGACCAGTTCGAACATCTCTTCAATATCTTCGTCATACATTCGCACACAGCCGTGCGAGGCTGCTCTACCGACCGAATCACGATTGGGTGTGCCGTGAAAACCAATCCAGTTGTTGCCGTCCGTCCAGAATCCCATCCACCGACGACCCAGAGGATTTTCAGGATCTCCACCTGGAATCACATATCCCTTAAAGGGATGCAGCCACGGTGGATTTCGGTATTTTGTTTTGACTTCAAATTCACCCGCAGGGGTAGCCCATCCGGCCCGTCCAATGGCCACAGGATAGGACTTAATCGCTTGATCATGCTGAAAAACGGTGACCCGCCGCTTAGATAAATTCAGTTCTAACCGCATGGGGTCAATGGCTGGCGGCAAATGATCCGTCGCATTTTCTAAACCCGGTAGCGGGGGGGCGATCGCAATGTCTTCTGCTGCTCGGACCGATTGACCGAGGGTTAACGCACCTGCAGCTAAGCTCAGGGCAATCAGTTGAATCGATAGATGACGCATTTCGGACTCGTTCTGTTCAGCAAGCCAGATTTGAAGATGGCGTTTCTATTCTAGCGAATAGAAACAATCCGAGTCTCGGATCGGTTAATCTTTAGATTTTCCTTGGCGCATTCACGCCGATCAAACGGCTGCAGCCAGTTCGGCTAACTGAGCCTGCTGGTCTTGAGCAATACAGGTCTCTAGAATCAGCTCAATATCGCCTACCAGCACCTTTTCGAGGGGAAAGTTTTGGTTGAGGCGATGATCGGTAGCGCGATTATCTTTGTAATTATAGGTGCGAATTTTTTCCGAACGAGCCCCGGTGCCCACTTGGGATCTCCGCATGGAGGTGACGGAGGCTTGCTGCTCTTGGAGCTTTATTTCGTAGAGCTTGGCGCGCAAAATTTGCATAGCCCGCTCTTTGTTTTGCAGTTGCGATCGCTCTTCCGTACAGAAGATCCGAATCCCTGTTGGTTTGTGGACCAAATCGACCGCCGTCTCCACCTTGTTCACATTTTGTCCACCCGCACCACCAGACCGGGCCGTGGACATTTCAATATCTTTGGGGTCAATCTCAATCTCAACATCATCCACTTCCGGCATCACCGCCACGGTTGCTGTAGAAGTATGGACCCGTCCCGAGGCTTCCGTTGCCGGGACCCGCTGCACTCGATGCACGCCTGCTTCATATTTAAGCTTGCTATAGACACGCTCGCCCTGGATTTCAAGAATGGCTTCTTTGAAACCGCCCATCTCTCCACCAGATTCACTCAGCAGCTTTACCCGCCACTTTTGGCTTTCGGCATATTTCGAGTAAATGCGGACTAAATCCCCCGCCCAAATACTGGCCTCATCACCGCCCGCCCCAGCTCGGATCTCCAACATAATGTTTTTCTCATCATTGGGATCGCGAGGCAGCAGCAGCACTTTCAGCTTCGTTTCCAGACCTTCCAGCTTTTCACCCAGCTCGCCAGCTTCCAAAGCTGCCATCTCTTTTAGCTCTGGATCTTCATCACTGTCTTTGGCCATCTGCTGGGCATCGGTCAGCTCTTGCTGCGTGACTTTCCAGTCCTCAAAGGTGCTAACCGTCTCTTCCAAAGACGCTCTGGCTTTGGCCACCTCTTGAAACTCAGTCGGATTGGTCGCCACCTCTGGGTCACCGAGGCGACGTGTCAACTCATGAAACGTTTGCTCAACTGATTTCAGTTTTTCTAGCAGATAGGCTTCAGCCATGGGTCCGTATTAGGTGAAAGGACAAAAAGGAGGGGATAGCTGAGGCTGTCCTACTTCTCGTCTTTCTTTTTGGCATTACCTTTGCCACCTGCACCTTGGCTTTCGCTCATGCCATACTTGCGCATAAAGCGTTCCACGCGGCCTTCGGTGTCAATAATTTTCTGGGTCCCCGTAAAGAAGGGGTGGTTGCCAGACCAGACATCTACATGCAGCTCTTCTTGAGTAGATCCTACGGTCATCACGACTTCCCCATCGCAATAGACTTTAGCTTCGGGGTACCACTTGGGATGTATATCAGGTTTTGCCATCGGTATATCTCTATAAAGGTCGATCGTGTGAATCAGACTATTAACGCTTGGAGTATTGCGGAGCCTTACGGGCCTTACGTAAACCATACTTCTTCCGCTCCTTGGCTCTTGGGTCGCGGGTTAAGTACCCTTCCAACTTCAGGGGCTTGCGGTTTTCGGGGTCGAGTTCACAGAGGGCGCGGGCGACCCCTAAACGAATGGCATCGGCTTGTCCGGTTAAACCGCCACCTCGGGCATTCGCCAAAATATCGTAGTCGTTTTCCAATCCCAGGGATTCCAAGGGTGCTTTAGCGTTATTGATATAGCTGGGATTAAATTGCAGGTAAAGATCTCCAGGTTTGCCGTTAATCGTCATCTGCCCGCTTCCCGGAACGAGGCGCACCCGCACGATAGACGATTTGCGTCGGCCTGTGCCTCGATAGGCGACTCGGTTAGATTCGGTTGCTTGCATTATGATTTAGCTCCTGGGATGGTCTGAATAGATAACACTTCGGGTTTTTGGGCTGCATGGGGATGATCCGGTCCCGCATACACTTTGAGATTACGGAAGAGCTGACGACCGAGGGCATTTTTAGGCAGCATCCCCTTCACGGCTTTCTCGATAATGCGCTCAGGAATCCGTCCCTGTAAATGGTTAAAGGTCTCAGTCTTCATGCCGCCAGGACGACCGGAATGACGACGATAGAGCTTTTGCTCACCTTTGTTGCCGGTGACCGTCACTTTCTCAGCATTGACCACAATTACAAAGTCCCCCGTGTTCATAAAGGGGGTGTAGGTGGGCTTATTTTTGCCCCGCAGAATCATTGCAATCTGGGTGGCCAGACGCCCTAGCCGTTGATTTTCAGCATCAACGACG
>NZ_JANQOY010000138.1 GCF_028285565.1 Acaryochloris sp. IP29b_bin.148 | reverse complement strand
TGCCTCCCTCGAAAAGGTTTGGGAGAGTTGGGATGACTTTGGCAATATCTACCAATTCAATCCCAACCTCACTCATTCCCATCTCCTTGAAGATTCTCTGCCGAAAGGACAAGGAGCTAAGCGGCAGTGCGACCTCAATGACGGTAAAAACTGGATTCGCGAAGAAGTCGTTGAGTATATTCCCTACCAGCAGATGACCTTCAATATCTATGAGGGAACCATGCCCCTGAAACGTGCAAAAGCAACTTTACGTTTCCGTAAAGTCATGGCAAATCGGACTGAAATCAGCATGAGCATGGACTTTGAACCAAAGATGGGGCTACTTGGCAAGCTGATGCTCCCCATGATGAAACCTAAATTTGCGGGAATGCTCAATGCCCTCCTGGAAGGCAATGATACTTATGTCACGCAAGGTCAAGTCGTCACTGCGGCCTAAGACCGTGACAACGTTTGAATTAACTCTACACTTTTGATAACAATGACTCCCGAAACCACCGTTTTCCTGCTGACGCTGATCTTGGCCATGATTCATCTTGGCATTGGTTCAATAACCAGGATTTTTGAAGTTGGGCCAATGGTCCTGCTCGGTCCTCGTGATAATTTACCCCCTCGCCAGAATACCTATGGCATTCGAGGCGAGCGAGCCAACCATAATTTCAAAGAGACCTTGCCCTGGGCGTTGGGTTTATTGCTGCTGGTGCAGGCGACAGGCCACACCAATGGCGTCAGTGCCGTGGGGGCTTGGCTCTATTTTTGGAGTCGAGTGGTCTATTTGCCCCTGTATGTTTTTGGTGTGCCCGTGGTGCGTAGCTTTGCGTTTGGTGGCTCTTTGATTGGTATGGGTCTGATTGCCAGTCAGGTGTTGTAAGCATCGATTTACCGGGGCCGAATTTGGGTGCCGATGCCGGAAGTGATAAATAACACCGTCGCTTCTTCTTCAACATCAGCAGTATGCCAAATACCAGGCTGATTAATGGCATATTCACCAGGACTGAGGGTGGTGGTGGTCACAGAACCCTCAGTATCTTCTTGATGAAGTGTCACCGTTCCCGTAATACACAGGACGACCTCACTGCCCTGCGGATGCATCTCCCAGACATCCCAAGCCTCTGAGAAAGAATGCATACTGACTAAGCGCCCTTCGGTACCGTCAGAATCATGGCGTTTAGCATAATCGATGTACCATTCCATCGACCCTGTAAATACGGGTTCAGTTTCTGCAGTCGCACCCAACCCCAGATGAATGGGGTGAGTTTTAATATCTGTTCCAGCCATCACTCTCTCCTGAATTACCTGAAAGTGCTATTAGCGATTCTTGTACACATCGCGTCTATGGCCGACTTTAACAACAATGCTTCATTTGTGGTCTACCATCTCGTAAATGATTTAGACTCCTTATCTGATGTGATATCTCTTGCCCTAAAAGCTTTTCCGCCCCTAACTGTGGATTTACTGCACACGATTCAATACGATTGAGAGTTCTTGTAACATCCTGGGTAGAAATACGACGAAGATCTTTTGCAACGAATCGTGTGAAAACAGCCTTATAGAATGCCATTCAGGTCATTTAGCAGTTCTTCATAGGTCATCGTAGACTCTGGTTCTCGTTCATCAAAGGTAGCCAGATCTGCTTGATCGTCCTGGAAGGTCAGACGAACTGCCTCATTCACTAGATCCGATATTGTGCGATTGGTGGATGCTGCTTTGAACCGTAATGCTTGATGCAATTCTGGTTCAAAGTCAATAGTCGAACGCTTGGGTGGCTCACTCATATGGCCTCTTTGTGAACACAAACGTTTCAACAGTCTAACGTCTAAACGTTAAAGCATTGATTGCAATACCAAGGATTCACCGATCTTCGTCCATTCCCCCAAGGGAAGCTACGGGTTAAGCTTATCCTGCGTCTTAGTATTGAAATCATCAGCATCATGGCGTTCATGGAGCTGTTCTGACAAGGCCCCCCAAGTGCGGTTGACCATGCGGCCCCGCTGGACTGCCGGGCGATCGGCGATATCCTGAGCCCAACGAACCACATGGGTATAAGAGGAGGCATCGATAAACTCTGCGGCATCGTATAGGGTATTGCGAATCACCCCGCCATACCAAGGCCAGATGGCAATATCAGCAATCGAGTAATCGTCGCCAACCATAAATGAGTGGGTTTCAAGATGGCGATTGAGAACGTCAAGCTGGCGCTTCACCTCCATGGTGAAACGATTGATGCAATATTCAATTTTGGTGGGGGCATAGCTATAAAAATGACCAAAGCCACCCCCCAGATAGGGGGCTGAACCCATCTGCCAAAACAACCAGGACAAACATTCGGTGCGAGCTGCATGTTCTGTAGGTAGGAGCTGGCCAAATTTTTCGGCGAGGTATAGGAGGATAGCCCCGGATTCAAAGACGCGGGTTGGGGGGGAGGTAGAGTGATCGACTAAAGCCGGAATTTTGGAGTTGGGATTTACATCCACAAACCCACTGCTGAACTGGTCGCCCTCTCCAATTTTGATTAAATAGGCATCGTATTCAGCTCCAGACTCGCCCAATGCCAAGAGTTCTTCTAGCATGATGGTGACTTTCTGGCCGTTGGGGGTTGCCATGGAATAGAGCTGTAAGGGATGTTGCCCCACGGTCAGGTCTTGCTCATGGGTCGGTCCCGCAATGGGGCGGTTAATTTTGGCCCAAGTCCCCCCACTTTCTGAATCCCATTGCCAAACTTTGGGGGGAGTGTAGTCGCTACTCATGATCCGTCTCCATCGCAGGACAAATATAGCTGTCTCAACATTAGCGCTGTTACCTCATCACCTGCACGGCAACTTTCATTTTTGCTATGCCCTTCACAGTGTTTTGACAAAGGACCGCAATTCATTTGCATTCATGACGTCAGGCTGAACGTTTGGATTGTGGATCGGCTTTATGGTGAGTGGAATGAACGACGCTCACATCAATAAGCTACATCTATGATGCGAGATAGCCCTCGTAGACTACTGCTCCAATTCGGTGTATTTTCCACCTAAAGCTTCCACGATTGTGCGAGTATTCACTTTCAACATTTTGATATAAGTATCGGCTTCAGTGCCTGGTGCGCCGATGGAGTCGGAGTAAAGCTCCTGCTCCGCTAGCTTCACCTTGGCTTCCGCTGCCACTGTTTTGATCAGTGCTGGATTAATCGTTGTTTCTGCAAAAATAGCGGGTACTTTTGCCTTCTGAATATCATCTGACAACCGTTTGACCGTTCGCGCACTGGGTTGCTCTTCCGTACTCATCCCAATCAGGGTACCTGCGATCGTCAGGCCATAGGCGTTGGCATAGTACTGGAAGGCATCATGGGTTGTCACTAATTGCCGTTGCTGAGCTGGAATGGTTTGTATCTGTTGCACAATCCATTGATCGATCACAGCCAGCTCTTGAGTAAATTCAACCGCATTTTTCGTAAACACTTCCTTATCCTCAGGGGATAACTCAATCAGCTGATCGCGAATGGCGTTCACCATTTTGATGGCGTTCTCAGCATCCCCCCAAACGTGAGGATCGGGTTCTTGTCTACCTTCGTAATCGTAATCCAGGGGTGTAACTACTTCCCCCACCGCAAATACTTTTGATTTTTGGTTGGATTCGATCAGCTTAATCAATCCAGGCTCCAGATTATAGCCATTATAAAAAATCAGATCGGCCCGTTCAATTTCTAAATTATCGGCAGGGATGGGTTCATACACATGGGGGTCAGCACCCGGTTGCAAAATACCTACTAATTCAACTTCATCCCCAGCTACCTCGGCGGTCCAGTCTTGCAAAATTGTGCTGGTTGCCACCACTTTGGGTTTTCCCGATTGTTTAGCCTCTTGACTGCTCGTACATCCAACCAGGCTAACTCCAAACAATAATCCACCGATAACCCAGCCCCAGACGGGCAATTGACGCTTCTGCAAGGATGTTGTCATAACTTTACATCTGATTTTCATAATGCTTTCACTTTTTGATGCTACAGTATTTTCATAATCGTTTCATTTTTAATTACACCCTCCTCAATTTTCAGGTGCATGCCTTAAACACATGCAATGTTTAGGTGTAAATTCTTTGCTCTCTTCTAGAACTATGGACACTCGCTCATGAACAGTGCTAGCAGTCTGGCTGTCGACCATTTAGGTGTGCAATACCGTATGGTTAACGCCCTCTCCAATGTGACCTGCTCAGTGAATGCAGGACGGTTGACTGGCATTATTGGCCCGAACGGAGCTGGTAAAAGCACCTTGCTCAAGGCCATGCTGGGACTGGTCTTGCCGAGTAGTGGTCAAGTGATATGGGGCGATAAACCCCTTAAGCAGCAGTTGGATCGAGTGGCATATATCCCCCAGCGATCACAAATTGATTGGACCTATCCCGCCACGGTTTGGGATGTCGTTCTGATGGGGCGGATTCGTAAAACGGGCTGGCTGAAGCGCTATTCCACCGTGTCTCGCCGACTCGCTGCCGACGCTTTAGAACGTGTCGGAATTGCTAATTTACGGCATCGTCCCATTGGCCAGCTTTCAGGGGGGCAGCAACAGCGGGTTTTTCTCGCCAAAGCGCTAACCGAAGAAGCAGAGATTTTCTGTCTTGATGAGCCGCTTGCAGGGATTGATAAAAAAACTGAAGCGATTGTGTTCAATATTTTGCATGAGTTGGCAGATACCGGACATACCGTACTCGTGGTTCACCATGACTTAGGTCAGGCCATTACCAACTTTGATGACTTAATTTTGCTCAACCAAGAACTGATTGCCTACGGTTCTCGCGAAGATGTACTCACCAAACATAATATTCAGCAAGCCTTTGGTGGACATGTCCCCTTCTTTGAGTCCAACGCCGCCTAGCCCCATACCCAACGTTTTAGATGTACGACCTATTAATAGAGCCGCTGCAAGCCGAATTTATGCAGCGATCGCTCCTCACCGCAGTTCTAGTGGGAATTGTGTGCGCCACCGTGGGTTGCTATTTGATGGTGCAGCGGTTAGCCTTGCTCGGAGATGCCATTAGCCATTCAGTCTTACCTGGCCTTGTTATTGCTTACATTATCGGTATAGATATATTCCTGGGCGCTTTTATTGCCGGGGTATTTAGCACAGTCGTTATTGCTTGGATTCATACCCACTCGCAAATTAAAGAAGATGCAGCCATGGGAATTGTGTTCTCAGCCTTCTTTGCCTTGGGCATCACCCTGATGACAATTGTCCAGAAAGAGACCAAAATCGACCTGAATCATTTCCTATTTGGCAATATCCTGAGCGTTACCCAATCGGAAGTCATCAATACCTTAGTGATTACGGTGCTGGTGCTAGTGGTCATTGTGCTGCTGTTTAAAGAACTCATGTTGTACACCTTCGACCCTGTTGGGGCTCAAGCGGCAGGACTACCCACCAACCTGCTTAATTTTGGATTGATGGTGCTGATTGCATTGACGATTGTGGCTAGCCTCAAGTCTGTCGGGGTGATTTTGGTGCTGGCTATGTTGATTACGCCAGGTGCAACGGCCTATCTATTGGTCTATCGATTGCATATGATGATGATTGTCGGAGCCGCCATTGGTGTGATCTCTAGCATTACGGGCATGTATCTGAGTTTTCACTTCAACTTACCGTCAGGCCCCGCCATCGTTTTGGTCGCGTTTGGCTTCTTCTTGCTAGCATTCCTGCTGAGCCCTACCCAAGGGGTACTCACCCAATCTTTGAGTAAAACTGAATAATATAATCCAGCCGAAACCCACCTTTTTTGATGCTCCTTTTGATTTTCGCAAGCTAATTAATCGGCTTGACATAGACTCTAAAGTGAGGTTTTCTGACCTTTCCTGACTTTTTCAGAGGAAAGATGATTTTTTCGCCTCAAAAGTGCAGAACTTTACTGTAATTACATTTCTGAGCATACCAACTACATTAGTAAATGTAGAGATTGAGGTGTTACCTATTACTTGATTTTTATTGATTGAGTTAATAGATTGCCTCGCTATTTATTCTTAGAATTATTTACAAGGAGAAACGCATGTCTACAGATTCCAAGAAGCTATTTACAGAGCTTTCCAGCAACGAAGCTGAAATGCTGAGCGGTGGATTTTTCTACTTCCCATTTTACGGTAATGATAATGATGTCGTTGACGTTGATAACAGTACCGTCAACGGTGGAGATGCTACCCAAACTAACAATGGTGGCAATGGCAATCAAAATGCCGGTGGTCCTGGCATTGTAGTCCAAGGTTAAGGAGAGCCTATCGTTTTTAGCTTATATTTGCTAGAGCTATTTTGTTCTCACCAACTCAGTCAATAGACTACCTAATTATTTATTTCTGAATTACTTACAAGGAGAAACGCATGTCAACTGATTCTAAGAAGCTATTTACAGAACTTTCCAGTAACGAAGCTGAAATGCTAAGCGGTGGATTTTTCTACTTCCCATTTCGTAGTGATGATGATGTCGTTGATATTGATAACAGTACAGTCAACGGTGGAGATGCTACCCAAACTAACAATGGTGGCAATAATAATCAAAATGCTGGTGGTCCTGGCATTGTAGTACAACGTTAGGAAGAGTCTATAGTTTTTAGCTTGTATAAGCTAGAACTATCTTACCTTTACTGATACATAAAATGAGCCGAATTCACCCTAAAGAGCTATGGTCTGATTTGATCGCTTTAGGGTGCTTCGGCTTCTACATTAGCTCCGAACTAAAAAGTATATAAATTGGCCAATTGGATGCTGGGACAGTAGAGTGGTCTATCTGTCAATGCATCCCGCTTATGAAACTGGGGGCAACTGACACCATCACCGACACATCTGAATATTGCCACTTTGAATAGCAACAGAGTCTGCTGGGGCCAGGAATGGTTCAACGAGTCTGTGAGTTCAGACGATTTTTGAGCTGCTGAGGCTGCATGATCCTTGAACATGAAATGGGAAGTTCCGATGGAGAGTCAAAGGTTTTTAGTGAAAAGTTGAAGCATCGTTGAGATCTCGTTGATAATGTCTGAATGACTTGTTGATGTTCTCTGCTGTATTGGCTAGAAATTGTGACAGAACCCGGACGCTATAAAAAGACCGTAAATCTCCCCAAAACCAAGTTTGATATGCGCGCCAATGCGGTGAAGCGCGAACCTGAGTTGCAAAAATTTTGGGCTGACCACCAGATTTACGAAAACCTGTCCCAGAATAATCCTGGAGATGTGTTTGTACTCCATGATGGGCCACCCTATGCCAACGGCGATCTACACATTGGCCACGCCCTCAACAAGATTCTCAAAGATACCATCAATAAATTTCAGCTCTTACAGGGTCGCAAAGTTCGTTATGTGCCAGGCTGGGACTGCCACGGCTTACCCATTGAGCTAAAGGTGCTGCAAAATATCCAGCCTGAGAATCGGGCCAAGCTGACGCCACTCAAGTTGCGGTGGAAGGCCCGTGACTTTGCCCTAAAAACTGTGGAGAAGCAGAGCAAGAGCTTCCAGCGGTATGGGGTTTGGGGTAACTGGGAAAACCCTTACCTCACCCTAAAGCCAGAGTACGAGGCCGCTCAGATTGGGGTCTTCGGCAAAATGGCCCTTAAGGGTTATATCTATCGGGGATTTAAGCCTGTCTATTGGAGTCCCAGTTCACAAACAGCCCTAGCTGAAGCCGAGCTGGAATATCCAGAAGGCCATACCTCCCGTAGTATCTATGTCACGTTTAAGGTGACTGGGTTGTCGGAAGCTGCCCAACCTTTGCTCGGCGAGTATTTACCCACCCTCAAGGTTGCCATCTGGACAACGACACCTTGGACCATTCCTGGGAACTTAGCGGTGAGTCTAAATCCCGATCTGACCTATGCAGTAGTGAAGACGGGCGAAGACTACCTGATTGTGGCGGAAGATCTGGTGGAGACCTTGACGGAAACCTTAGAGTCCTCCTTCAAAATCATCAAGACCCTGCCTGGTAAAGCCCTAGAAAATTCCACCTACCAACATCCGCTGTTTGAGCGGGAAGGTCTCTTGGTTTTAGGTGACTATGTGACTACAGAGTCGGGCACGGGACTGGTGCATACCGCCCCCGGACATGGTCAAGAAGACTATCAAGTGGGTCAGCAGTACGGTTTAGCGATGCTGTCTCCAGTGGATGGTAATGGCACCTTTACCGATGACGCGGGTCCCTTTGCTGGACTGAATGTCTTGAATGGCGGCAATGAAGCAGTAATCGAGGCACTCCAGTCAGCAGGTGCCCTGTTAAAAGAAGAAAGCTATGCCCATAAATATCCCTACGATTGGCGAACCAAAAAGCCAGTGATCTTGCGGGCGACGGAGCAGTGGTTTGCGTCGGTGGATGGGTTTAGAGAAGCAGTGCTAGATGCGATCGCAACCGTTAATTGGATTCCCGCCCAAGGGGAAAATCGGATCACCTCCATGGTGTCGGAGCGATCGGATTGGTGTATCTCCCGCCAGCGCAATTGGGGTGTGCCTATTCCAGTTTTCTACAACGATGCCACGGGCGAACCCCTCCTGAACGAAGCGACGATCAAGCATGTGCAGGCCATCGTAGCGGAGAAAGGCTCTGATGCTTGGTGGGAACTCGACAACGACGAACTCTTGCCCGAACCCTATCGCAGCGATGGCAATACCTATCGCAAAGGCACCGATACCATGGATGTCTGGTTCGATTCTGGGTCCTCCTGGGCAGCGGTTTGCGATCAGCGGGAGCCGTTGAAATATCCAGCCGAGATGTACTTAGAAGGATCGGACCAGCATCGCGGTTGGTTTCAGTCCAGTATCCTCACCAGCGTGGCCACCAACGGTCATGCTCCCTATAAAACCGTCTTGACCCACGGCTTTGTCTTGGATGAGCAGGGCCGCAAAATGAGTAAATCTATTGGGAATGTGGTGGACCCAGCCATCGTCATTGCAGGGGGCAAAAACCAAAAGCAAGATCCGCCCTATGGTGCCGATGTGCTGCGCCTCTGGGTGTCTTCCGTGGACTATGCGTCCGACGTGCCTTTGGGCAAAAATATCCTCAAGCAAATGGCGGATGTCTATCGCAAGATCCGCAATACGTCTCGATTCTTGCTGGGTAACCTCCATGATTTTGATCCAGCCAAAGATGCAGTGGCTTATAAAGATCTGCCTCAACTCGATCGCTATATGCTGCATCGGATCACGGAAGTCTTTACCGATGTGACAGAAGCCTTTGAGAGCTTCCAGTTCTTCCGTTTCTTTCAGACGGTACAGAATTTCTGTGTGGTGGATCTGTCTAACTTCTACCTAGATACGGCTAAAGATCGCCTCTATATCAGTGAGTCGAATGCCCAGCGACGGAGAAGCTGTCAGACAGTATTGGCCATTGCCCTAGAGAATCTAGCCCGCGCCATTGCTCCGGTGCTCTCCCATATGGCGGAAGACATCTGGCAGTCTTTGCCCTATGAGACAGAGCATCAATCGGTGTTTGCCTCCGGGTGGATGCACCTAGAGGGTCAGTGGCAGAATCCTGATCTGGCTAGCCAGTGGGTGGTCCTGCGAGAGATTCGCCAAGAGGTGAATAAGGTGCTGGAGCAGGCTCGGACAGAAAAGGAGATCGGTTCGTCTTTGGAGGCGAAGGTATTGCTGTATGTGAGTGATACGGACTTGCGTCAGCAGCTAGACGCCATGAATCCTTCTACTGGTGGGGGTTCAAATAATGTAGATGAGTTACGATACCTGTTTTTGGCGTCTCAGGTGGAATTGCTGGATACACCTCAATATTTAGGTGAGTTAACGTATCAGTTCCAGTCTGAAACCCTGGGTGTGGGCGTAGTGAAGGCGGATGGCAAGAAATGCGATCGCTGCTGGAATTATTCCACCTATGTTGGTCAGTCTAAAAAGCATCCCTTGTTGTGCGATCGCTGCGACTCCATCATTGGTAATTTGGTCGCACAAGATCAAATTAGCCAAGTTGAAGATGGAAGTTACCAGCCAAATTGAGACTTCTCACAAAAACTTCAGGAATTACGACCTTTCTTTTTCAGACCATTAATAAAATAAAAAGGGTTTGACCTTGTAGATCCTGCTAAAAGACCAGTACTATGAGTCCTCTAAAGTTATATGAAAATGTTGTCATTGGCAATTTCTTATATGGCCTTGGTGCATCCATTCAGGCTAAATCTGAAGATTCGGTTATAGGGACATCAGTCAATTTATTACAGCAAACACCTGCGGATACTCTATTAGCCGATGTTTTATTAGAGTCTCAAGGAGTCGTAAGAGTCATAGAATTCAAAAGGCGAGCTAATAAAGATAAGAAGGAGCCTGAGAAGCAAGGAATTCTTTTAACTGCAATTAGAGATCAGCCAGAGCTAAAAAAAATATCCCGATCTATACATTGGTTTATCGAGACAGACCCAAAAAACAATAGTTTTGTTTCTAGAATAGTTCCATACCTTGATGCATACTCCAACAAAAAAAGTCAATATTCTTTGGCTACATTCATTAAAAGGACAGCTGAGGAAGCTGTTAAAGAGAAATTACCTTTTAGCTCAAATGATGTGCACCTTTACTTAGACTTTCTAATGGCATGTGCAGGCTCAAATCAAGTTGGCACAGGTGGCGTATTATTATCTGTTCAAAAAGATGGATCTATCACTTTTGGTACGCTAAGTAGTATCACAGAATTAAGGCTCACATTAAAAGAGTACCAAACCTTCGAACAGAATAGGGAAAAGCAATTTATGGAACTGTTGCATAAAGTACAAAGGGAACAAGAATTACAGAAAGAGCATGAAAAACAGAATAGGGACATTGGTCGTGGATACAGTTTATGAATCAAGAAGAAATACAGCGAATATGTAAGTTATATGATGGATTAGGCAATATTCTTCATGCGGCTCAAACTAATCAGGTCTCTGCTACACAATCTATCGACGAAATGCATAAAGCTACTGAAAGGCTTGAACATATAGTTCGTGCTCTCAAGAAAGATATTCAAGGAGAATTAAATCAATCAATAACCTCTGTATCCAATAAGATTTCTCGAGACTTGAAATCCCAGTTCTCTGCAGCAGAAAGAAATGCACAGAAAGCTGCATCAGCATATGAAATTCAATTTAAGATTGCGCCATTTATTTATATACTTATCGCTACTTCTATTGGAGTTGCTGTTGTATTTATATTTGGTTTCTTCATTCAAAAAGCTTTTCCAAGTCTTGATGAAATTCAAACAAGGTGGGAACTTAAAAAAAATTTGGATTCTCAAATCAGCGAAATGGAAGCATATATCAATGAGAACAAAATTGATATTGGGGATTGTGAATCGCGAAAGTGTGTTCGGGTAAATCCTAGAGAATTAGATCGTCGTTTTGGTGATGATGCAGATTATCTGATCCTCTATGATCACTAGAAACTTTTTAACGCACATTCCGCAGATTTACTCAATAGAGTAGACTTGTGGAATGTGCGCTGTGATTGAAGAAATATTAGATTTTCTGTTCCTAGCGAGGATGAAGTCTCACTGCCAGCAGGAGCAGGCACAGCTTTTTGCAAATTTCATCGAAGAGCTGGTAGCAGATATTCCTCCCCAAGTACTCGATACTTTACCGACTGATGGTGCGGCTGAGCATGATCACTACATCTATGGCACGCCGAAGCAATCATCACCCAAAGCATGACGCCAATTTATACTGGCCATTCCACTGATGTTTCAAAGATTTCTGATTCTGAGAAAGGACAGACTTGAGGAAGTTTTGCGGGGTCCAGGGGTGTCTCTTTACCCACAAGGTTCAGCCCCTTTTCATATCCAATCTCAACCGCTTCACTCAGATAAGGCTTCAAACTAGGATTCTCTCGCAGATGGCGTTCAATCTCCTGACGCTGCTCTTTAATCGTATAGAACCAAATCTTAGATCGGGCTTCGGGTTGATAGCGCCACTTAAGCAAATGTCCCAACAAAACTCCCAATCGATTGCGCAGCTCTTGCCGTTCCCGCTTACCCAACGAAGCAATCTCCTCAATCAGATTGTCAATATCCACTTGTTCCCATTGTTGAGCTTGTAGTAGTTCTATTTGGTGCTGGGTCCAAGCATAAAAATCTTGATCGTAGAGAGTAGTAGTCTGCATAGAAATGAATGACCATACATTAAAAGCAACGGCTCACTAAGCAGGCAAACCCTGGCAACAGCGGAGACATCAATGCATCTGTTTCTAATAAGGTCGCCTGAAGCTGGAGTTGAGCATTTTCGCGGCGATAGATCTCAATTTGCTTGAGTCGCCAATTTAGAATCCAGTATTCCTTGACGCCTTTGAGCGAATAGAGTCTGAGTTTAATTTCACGATCCCTCCGCTCATTCATCGTTCCAGCTGAAAGCACCTCAATCACCAGATCTGGCGCTTCCGTAAAATGTCCCGATTCATCCACAATGTTGGGCAGGCGTTCCTGCTGCACCCAGACAACATCAGGAATCACATCATCCATATCAGAAAAAACGACGCCTGGGGCTAGAAAAGGTTTGCCCAACATTGTGTCTTCCGACCATAACAACAATCTGGCATAGGTTAAACCTGCAGAATCTTGATGTCCTAGATGGGGTGCTCGCGTCACCAACAACTCTCCATCTACAATTTCGTAACGCTTCCAATCACCCTCGGGAAACAGTTCCAAGTCTGCGCTGGTCCAACAAAGCTCTTTAGAAGTAGTTGTTGCCATGCCGTCATTATATGTTTAGTACAAGTATCAATATTTTATCGCAGGCGTTTTTAGAGTAACGCTAGCAGGGAGTGACCAGGATCTGCGCCAGTAGTTGGCAGCCATAAATCCTACCGGTAAGGGTTCAAATAATGTGGATGAGTTACGATACCTATTTTTGGCTTCCCAGGTAGAACTTCTGGATACACCTAAAAATTTAGATCGATTAATGTATCAGTTTCAGTCTGAAACCTTGGGTGTGGGCGTTGTTACGGCGGATGGAAAGAAATGCGATCGCTGTTGGAATTACTCCACTTCTGTCGGTCAGTCTGAAAACATGCTTTATTGTGCGATCGCTGCGACTCCATCATCGAAAACCAAATTACTCAGTCTGAAGCACTAGATTCTTGACTTTGACCGCTGTTTCTTCCGGCTTGCCTGATAGGGGAAAGACCAGAATGCCCTTGATATCAGGGTCCTCGACCAGTCCCTGCAAGCGATGGAGCTGATTATCCGTAATGGCAATACCCACTTGAGCTTGGGCATATTCTAATTCCTTAGCAAAATTAGCCTCGTTATAGGCTTGGATAAACACCCGGTCCACATCCCAGTTTTTCCAATCCGCTGCAAAATAGCGTTTAGACCAGTAGGGATTATGGTGACAAAGGTCGAAACTCACCTTTGAATTGACTTTTTTCATCTCCTCAATCATTTGCTGAGAAAATTTAGTTAGGCTAGCGGTTCGATCCACCTTCCCAGGTAACTCAGCGTGGTACCCCAAATAGTCATCCCACTGCACGGCATCAACGGTGGGATACTTCTGGACAAACTCCGCCACAATATCTTTGAAGAGTTTTGCCACCGTCGGGTTATCCACATCAAGCACATAGTGCTCAATGCCACTGTAGGTTCGATCCACACCAGGGACTAGCCATTTTTCAGCCACCGCCCGTTCATACACTGGACTATTCTTATCAATTTTGATGCCTTTCTCAAAGTAGGCATGAACTTGCATATTCTGCTGATGGGCTTCATCAATTAACCAGTCTAGCCATTGATCTCGAAACAGATTGGGGCAGCTAGGAAAGCCTAGGGTTTTGGCCATAACGTCGCTTTTATACATCGTGCAGGCATTGCCCCAAACGCCATGCAAAATCGTATTGAATCCTTGCGCTTTATAGTAGCGAACGCGATCGCGAATGGTTTTTTCGGTGGCATTGTTAGTCACCTGGTAGCGACTGAGGTAAATACCTCTCATGGTTTTTTGCGTCCAAGCCTGGGGAAATTTGACTGCTTTGGGCTCTTCAACTTTGATCACGTCTGGCGGCACAACTTTTGGGGGAGGAAGCTGGGGGGCCGTCTTGATGGGAATAGACGTCGTGGGGGACGGGGATGGCTGAGAAGGGTTCAGCGTAATCGGCTGATTCAAAATTGGGATGGTAATCTTGTAGTCCGGGGGCAAATATCGACCTAACTTCCGATTCTCGGCCTGACTAAACCACCAACCCCCAACTCCCAACACCAGCAAGATCACCGAAAAGGGAATACTGCCACATCCACATCCTTTGGGTTCTTTCCGCTTTTTTGTCATATTTGTAAAACTCAAGAAACGGTAACTAATCAGGCCGCAGTATTAGCATCACAGAATCGCTAGCAAAAAACCTTTTGAGCGCATTCAAGGATAGGAACGTCTTGCTTTTCCAACGTTGAGATATAACCGCAAATACGGCAGAAATGCTGGATATCCACGAACGAGCGGAAGCAACCTAAGATTTTCTGCTTCGATTGCATCATACCTAAGATTTTCTGTTTCGATTGCATCATACGGATATCGTGTTCAGCCTGATAAGGACAATTTCGATGACCGTAGTTGGGTGTGTAGAATTGGCGCTGATAACTGAGTGATTACCTTGGCTTAGGCTGTTCAAGCATCTCCGAACCCTCGATTGGGACTGGACCGACTCTTCTGGGGCTTACTGATCTTCTTGCTTGTTTTAACCTGAACCAAATTAAAACTGATACACACACGCTCTCCCTTATCCCCAGTTTCTTCAGTCATATTGGGATGAACAGTGTGGTAAAGCCAGCTAGGGAACATTAGCATCCGTCCGGGTTGGGGTTGGAATTCGACCGTCTTCCAAACCCCACGAACTCGGGGTTGGTTGGTCGCCAGATTAGGCGTCAGCATTAGATGCTCCGTTCGTGGATCCGTGAACTCAATGGAACCAGAGTTGGGTGGGGCTTGAACATAGTAAACACCGCTCCATAAATGGCCTGGGTGGATATGGGCTCGATTGAGACTACCTGGAGCATTGATGATAGCCCACATATTACTGATCTTCAGTTCCCAGTCCAAGTCGTAAGTTAATTGTTTAGATATTTCTGCAGCGACCTGATGGATTTTATGGGTGAATTTCTCAAAAGCTGGCAAGGTATGGAAATGGTCTTTGCTATGCCACCCCCCCAACCTTCTAAAATTAGAACGTTCTAATCCTTGCTGATCCTTTTCACGTTCTGCCCGAATAGTCGACAAAAATTGAGGATTTAGCTCTTGTGAATTTGAGAAATCATAAAAATAAATAAATGTGGGAAAATAGGTTTCACAAACCAGGTTTTCCATTGTTTTTTGGTCTCCAACCTATCATCGTCCTAAAGGGCTCATATTTAGCTTAATGGAGGCTGCAATATTTTTATGTAATTCTGCCGTTTTGGGATGGTGGTTAGGCCGCAGTTGCTCTTTTTCAGTACATGCTTTTTGGAGTTTGATTGGCCCGACGTCGAAGTCGCCGTTCGAGCAAGATGGCTTTGGTTTTGCGAATCAGCCAGATAATCACAAAGAGGACAATGCCCGCTGCTAGTAAAGGAATCGCTAATCCCAGCAACGTTAATAGAACCGATAATACAGCTTCTGCGGTGGAGAGAATGGGATTACCGACCCCTCCCGTCATGGTTGTCGCGGCAACGCGGGTGACCGAGGTGGTGGTTTCGACAATGCCTGCGGCACTGCCCCCGGCTAGAATTGCAAGTGTCCACTGAAGGACGGGATTTAAGTCGCCTAAGGTGGCGGCGGTGAGCACAGAACCGACTGCGATCGCAGTCGGGATTTCAATCAAATCCAGCAGATTGTTGACGCCTGGAATATAGTAAGCCAGCACCTCGACAACAACAGCTGTGCTTAAGACAATCAGGGTGGGGAGGGTGCCAATCCATTCCAGATTGGCGGCTAATGGAAAATCACCAAACATGGCGGCTAGACACAGGATTAGTGGGGGAATAAATACCCGTAAACCACTAGCGGCGCTGAGCGTAATCCCCAGACAGAGACTAATCAGAATTTCCATATCGGTTCTGTAATCAATCCTCTTTATATTGCCCCAATCGCGTCTTCTAGCGCAGCCAGCGTATTTTGCAGGAGTGTTAGTTGGTGCTGATGGCGATTGCGGTTGGGGTCGGTATGCTCTTCTGCAATCGGCATTAAAATAATCCGCTCAGCCGTGCGTTCATACTCCTGGAGGGCGGTTAAGGCGGCGGCCCGGAACTGGGTGAGATAGTAGTGAGCGGCTTGTCGATAGTGCTCGTCATTTTGCTCGAACTGGGGTAGATCAGCCTTAGACACGGCGATATTTTCCAGTTTATTGACCATATAGCCCGTCCCACCAAAAATAGCAGCACCCAAGGGGCCACCCATCAGCCAGCCTAATCCGGTTGCGATCGCAACCGGAGCAATGTCCTCTTCCTTGGCTGAGGTGGAGGAGGGAGAGGGTGGCGACTGGGCCGCCGGACCGCTGGGAAAGGCAAACCATAATTCTGTCGGTCGGGGTTGATTAAAAAACTCACAGGCTTTATGGACCCAACCCACCACTTGGCGTTGATGCCCTAGCCATATGGGTTTTAAGGTTTCTGTGAGCCAGAGGGGGAAGCGCTGCTGCTGGAGGGCTATCTGGGCACCCGTTTCATGGTCACGCAGTAAGGTGGGCAGATCGAGCCAGGCTTTAGTGTCTGATACACTCTCGCGAAAGCCTTTAATAATCAGTTTTTGAGCCCGCTGTTTAATCTCTAGCCGCTGCTGAGCCCGATCCAGGGCGTCGTTCTGGACTTGGGATTGAACAACCGCAATTTTTTCGCTGAGCGCCAGCTGCAGCCGTTTTGCAAGTGCGATCGCCCGCTGAGGCTGCTGGGGAAGGCCTTCCGTTTGATAGATCTGGACAATCGTCTGCAAGGCGGTCTCTAACATCGGCAGACCTGTGGTTTGGGCGGCTGCCATATCCCCTTTGAGGCGGGCTCTCAAGGCGGGTAAGGCATCAACGCGGTAGAGATTACTAACCCCTGGGGGGAGTTGGGACCGGAAGCTTTCGGCCACAAACCGCATTCGGTTCATCACTTGCTTTTGATCGGCGGGCTCCAGCAGGTTTAAAAAATTAACCACAAACACCACACTGTCAATGCCCCGATCCAACAGCCAGTCCCGCAGATGCTCTCGTTCGCCTAAGGTCATTAATTTGCGACCATCGAGCATCTGAATCACGACATCTGCCGTCAGTAACTGCTCCTTTGCCAGAGCATCTTGGGCTTCGCGATCGTTGGTTCCTGGTAAATCTAGAAGTTCGACGCCTGTTTGTAAGAACGGGTGGGGGCAACTCACCTCAACAGAAACCACATCTTCCCGCATCCGTCGGTGATCGTCTAAAATGGCGTACTGCTTGAGGATATCCGTGCCCGCTTCAACAATCTCTTGACGACTCGCCAAGCCAATTCGGGTTTGGAGGTGTGGACCATAGCACACTCGAATGGCGGCCCCCGTGGTAGGAATTAAATCAATAGGCAGGGCCTTTTCACCGAGTAGGGCGTTGAGCAACGTCGATTTACCGTAATTAAAGGGGCCAAAGACAGCCATTCTCAGGGTAGTTTTTTGGGCACCCTCACTCAGTGCGATCACCTCTCGTCGCAGTTCATCGGTGTCCTTGAGTTCTAGAACCCCAATCGCCATAGATAGGGTCTGAAGCAAATGATGGTAGTTATCCTGTTGGCTCATCGCTAGGGATGAAAAAGCTCACTATTTATATAGTCTTCCCACCTAAATTATATTTGACCACTAGGGGCTGCGTGCTACCCCTTTTCCAACCCTCAGGTGGGTGCGTCCAAAACAAATGAGGGCCAGCCTTTTACCACTGGCCCTATCTGCTCCTCTATGCAGATTAGTATGCAAAATTCTCTTGCGATCGCAGTAAGGAGGTGGCTCCTCTCGCAGTGAGCGGCGGCGCAAATAGAAAGCCTTGTCCGTGGGTGCAATTGAGAGAACTGAGATAACTGAGCTGAGTCTGATTTTCGACCCCTTCCGCTACAACATCTAGACCTAAATTGTTGGCCAGGAGTAAGACAGAGCGAATAATGGCCTGCCCCTCCGCCCCCGTATCAATGCGCTGAACAAAGGACCGATCAATCTTTAAGGCATTGATCGGTAGGCTATACAAATAGCTTAAGGAAGAATATCCTGCGCCAAAATCATCGAGATAAAGTTCTAACCCTAATTCGCGCAGCTGGGATAACATCGCCACCGTGGTTGCATCATTGCAAATGATGGCACTTTCCGTTAGCTCTAGCTTCAGGTGGCTGGGATGAATATGGGCAGCGGTGAGAATATCCGCGACTCTAATCACTAAGTCACTGTGAAACAGCTGTTTGGCCGATAAATTGACACTGACCTGTAAGGATTCATATCCTGGGACTCGCTGCCACTGATGCAGCTGGTTACAGGATTGCCGAAGTACCGCTAAGCCCAAGTCCTGGATTAGACCAGATTCTTCAGCCATATCAATCAGATCAGTGGCAGCGATGGGCTGATGTTCGCTGTCGTACCAGCGAATCAGAGCCTCAAAGGCGGTAATATTCCCGGTTTGTAAGTGAACAATGGGTTGGTAATAAATTTCAAAGGCTTGACGCTCAATCGCCCACCGCATTTCCGTTTCTAACTGCGATCTCGCCATTGTTTGGGATTGCATCCCCGTATTAAAAACCTTGTGACAGCCTTTGCCCGCTGACTTGGCTTGGTACATGGCCACATCAGCATCTTGCAAAACCTGTTCTGCATCTTGATAATCAAAGCTACTGAGGGTAATGCCAATACTGGCATCAATAAACACTTCATGGCTGCCTAAATGGAAGGGCAACGTCAACTGTTTCCTAAGGCGATCGGCTGCGGTAATGGCATCGTCTTGACTGTGAATCCCATTGAGCAAGACCACAAATTCATCGCCGCCTAGACGAGACGCCGTATCCCCTGGACGCAAAGACTTCAAGAGCCGTTCAGCGATACCCATCAGTAATTGATCGCCAACAGCATGCCCCATACTGTCATTAATGATTTTGAATCGATCTAAGTCCAGAAATAAAACCGCAAACAGATAATTGGGATAGCGCTGCAATTGCTTTAGCGATTGTTCGAGGCGATTGATAAATAAAGCCCGGTTAGGCAGATCGGTCAGCGGGTCATGGAAGGCATGGTGAAGGAGTTGCTTTTCCCGCAGATGATGTTTTAAGGCACCACTCAAAGTGGCTGCCAAGGTTCTGAGAATTGTAATATCTGAGGTTGACCATTGGTACTCCACCTGGCAATGCTCAAAACTGATCAATCCCCATAACTGGTCATCCACAAAGATGGGGAGTAGCAGAACAGAGCGGACCCCCGCACGGGCTAAGAGCGACCGCTCCAGATCACAAAAATCCTGAGTTGCTTGCGCAAAAGGCTGTCGATGAACCAGAGACTTATACCATCGACGCTGACTCATTTGCTCAGGCGGAATTGACCAGGGGATTTGCAAGCTGGAGTTGGTGTCTGTCTTTTTGACCCAGGCATAGCGCAAATGAAGAATCAGGGGGTCATCCAGATCTGATGCTTCAAACTCACAAATATAGAGGCGATCGACTCGGGTGGTGCTGCCAATGGTGGCCAATGCTTGGGTCACGGCTGTATTGAGATGCGATCCAGTGAGCAAAGACTGGCTGGCTTCTACCACTGCAAGCAGGAGCGTGTCTTGGTGTTGTTGAGTGGGCTGATAAGACCGTTGTTCCGTTCGATCTAACCAGCAGCCAATCAGGGCTAGCCCAGGCTGCATAGGTTTAGACGTTAGCTGAAAAATATTTTGTACCCATCGGTACCCTAACTGCTTATGTAAAAAGCGATACTCGCATTCTTGCCAATGATCTAAGGTGCTCTGGCTGAAGGCGGCTAGTACCAAGGCGCGATCGTCAGGATGAATGAGCGAGAGCCAGTGGGTGGGATGGGCCAACAACTCCTGTTCAGTGTAACCAAACAAGCGGGTCACACTCTGAGAAACCTCGGTTAAATCATACGTTCCCAGGCAGCTACTATAGAGGACAGCTGGACCCGCAGCGGACAGATCATTCAACTGAGTCGGTTGCTTGCTTTTCACAATTTCATGTCATGGAGAGACCGTCACGCTGAGGTGAAGCTACCATGGCACCCCTAAAAATCCCGTAAATCCCCGGAATAGTCTGGAATTGTTGCCACATGAATTAACTTCACTCAAAGATTACGAGTTGACTGAGAGGGTTGTCCTCCGCAAATATACGGACATGTTTAAGGAAAACATGTCGTATTGTGAAGATCACGGCAATAGATTCCGTAAACCTATTGACGAGGCGGTTATTGATAGACTTTTCTAATTCTTGACCCCATTTTGGGGGTTTGGCTTGGCAACCAAGGATGAACGCAATATAGGGGTGGTTGCCGTCCTAGAATGCTTTGTGTCCAACCACGCTAAACCTGCCCCGATAGCTTCAGCAAGGGTATTCATTAATCGATAGAGCGCCACACTCCCTAAGGCGAGGCCATAGGATAGGGTAGGGCCATCCGTGAGGACACCGGGTCGGATCATTAACTGACTCACCGTCAGTTCAAATACACCTACACCGCCGGGAACGCCAGGGGTAATAAATCCGAGTAGCCAACCAATACTAAAAATACTAATTAAGCGGGGAACGGCCTCAATGCCTAAGGGAATTAGGGCCTGGACAACGAGGGTAAACCCCAACCCCCTTAAGATTAGAATGCTAATTTCTCCCAGTAGAGGTCGCCAAGGATATCGCAGCAACCGAAACGGGTTAGCACGCTGAGGGGGGTTGCGTTTGGTGATGGCGGCTGCCAGTTGAGTCAGCCACTGCCCTAAAGAGCGAAGGACGACGGGATGCATAATCACTAACACGGCCATTAACCCTAACCCTGCAGATCCCACGCCGCTTTGGGGAACGCTGAGTAACCCCAGAATCAGACCTGCTGAAATCATCAAGAGGGTATCGAGAATTACGCTGAGTGAGGCCGCAGATAAGGGGATGCCGACGGCATTGGCTGCTAGGGTGCGACCATAGAGATGAACAAGGTTACTGGGTAAATATTTAGCAATGTTAGTAGTGAGGTAGATTTGAGTCGCCCAGACGTTGCTGACGGGGTGTCCCAAGTCTTCTAAGATCCATCCCCAAACCCAACCTGTCCAGGTAAAGGCCAAGAGGGTAATTCCGGTTGCGATCGCAAAACAAGCCCAGGCAGATAGCGTGATCCGAATGGTTGTAATGGCTTGCCAATGTTCGAACAAAGCCTTCCCTAAAAAGGCCAAAACAGCCATCAGCAGACCGGTGTAAAAAAAAGCTTTATAGCTAGCCCACTGCTGCTTGACCCAGCCCCAGCGATGTCCCATGAAAGATATTAATGTCCTATCTCAAGTCCTGTGCTCAACAGAACAATAACTTAGTCAGGGCTAAGTCCCTTCGTCTTTAACCACTCTGGATTAAAGAGTTTCGATTGATAGCGGGTACCGCTATCGCAAAGGACGGTGACAATGGTATGGCCAGGCCCCATTTCTTTGGCTAACGCCACCGCTGCCCCCACATTAATACCGACGGATCCCCCTAAAAATAGCCCATCTTGCCGCAATAGCTGGTAGATCACCCGCAGGCATTCTGGATCATCGACTTGGACGGCATCATCAATGGGGGCACCTTCCAGATTGGCCGTCACCCGGCTATTGCCAATGCCTTCAGTGACCGAACTCCCCTCCGGTTTGATGTCGCCCGTTTTAACGTAACTATAGAGACCACTGCCCATGGGATCGGCCAAAATGGTTTTGAGATTGGGATTTTTCTCTTTTAAGTACAGGGCAACGCCTGCATAGGTCCCGCCTGTGCCCGTCGAGGTGACCCAGGCATCGATTTTGCCCTCCGTCTGTTGCCAGATTTCTGGACCAGTGCCTTCGTAATGCGCGAGGCGATTGGCTAAGTTATCAAACTGGTTGGCCCACACGGCATTGTCCAGTTCCTCTGCCAGACGGCCCGATAGCTTGACGTAGTTATTCGGATCGCGATAAGGCACCGCTGGAACGGCTCGAACCTCAGCCCCCAACAATCGCAACGCATCCATTTTCTCCTGCGATTGGGTTTCTGGAATCACAATTAAGCATTTATAGCCTTTGGCATTGCAAATATGGGCAAGGCCAATACCGGTATTGCCAGCGGTTCCCTCAACAACGGTCCCCCCAGGCCCTAGAACGCCTCTCTTTTCCGCATCATTGATAATAAATAAAGCGGCTCGATCTTTAACAGAGCCTCCTGGATTTAAGAATTCTGCTTTGCCTAAAATTTCGCAGCCTGTCTGTTCGCTAAAACTGTTGAGACGAATGAGGGGAGTGTTGCCGACAGCACCAACAAAGCCGTTTTTGATGTCCATGATCGCGGAAGAACGTTACACATTTGCCTATCTTCCCATGTCCTGCCCAGCTGTGACTTCGCATTCGGACTTCTTGATCAAAGATTCTCCCCCATCGAAGAATTCCGCGACAGACCGTAGCAAAGGGCACTCTGTCTATGTTAGGCTACTAAACTGTCGGCGCTTTCATGCAGTGGAGCTGGACTGCCAGCCCATTCTAAAAGCTGACGAATTGGCTCAGTAGCTCAGTGGTTAGAGCAGGGGACTCATAAGCCCAAGGTCGGCAGTTCAAATCTGCCCTGAGCCATTCTTATATCACTTCATCCATCCAGACGCCCTAAGACGCGACACTTCGATTTAGAATTTACTGAATCAGTCTCAACAGGGGTAGCTATGGCATATCGAATGGACCGCCGCGCCTATGCGGAAACCTATGGCCCCACGGTGGGCGATCGCATTCGTCTGGCTGATACGGACCTGATTATTGAAGTGGAGCAAGACCACACCACCTACGGGGATGAGGTCAAGTTTGGGGGTGGTAAAGTCATTCGCGATGGCATGGGCCAATCGCCAATTACCAATGCCGATGGCGCGGTGGATACGGTGATTACCAACGCCCTGATTATGGACTGGTGGGGCATTGTCAAAGCGGATATCGGCATTAAAGATGGCAAGATTGCGGCCATTGGTAAAGCGGGTAACCCCTATATCCAAGACAAGATTGATATTGTGATCGGCCCCGGTACGGAAGCGATCGCAGGGGAAGGGATGATTCTGACGGCGGGAGGGATTGACTCCCACATTCACTTTATCTGTCCGCAGCAAATTGAAGTTGCGATCGCATCCGGTATCACCACCATGCTTGGCGGCGGTACGGGACCTGCTGCAGGCACCAACGCCACCACCTGTACCCCTGGCCCCTGGAATATTTATCGGATGCTGCAATCTGCCGATGCCTTTCCTATGAACTTAGGCTTTTTAGGCAAAGGCAACTCCAGCCAGCCCGCCGCTTTAGTAGAGCAGGTCAAAGCCGGGGCTATGGGCCTGAAGCTGCATGAAGACTGGGGTACCACCCCTGCTGCTATTGATACCTGCTTGAGCGTTGCCGACGAGTTTGATGTCCAGGTGGCGATTCACACGGATACCTTGAATGAAGCTGGCTTTGTGGAAAATACCATTGCAGCCTTCAAAAATCGGGTCATTCACACCTATCACACAGAAGGTGCTGGTGGCGGCCATGCCCCGGATATTATCAAGGTCTGTGGAGAAGCCAATGTTCTGCCGTCCTCCACGAATCCGACTCGGCCCTACACCGTTAATACCCTAGATGAGCACTTGGACATGCTGATGGTGTGTCATCACCTCGATGCAGGTATTCCTGAGGATGTCGCCTTTGCTGAATCCAGAATCCGTCGAGAAACCATCGCTGCTGAAGATATTCTCCACGACTTGGGGGCGTTTAGTATGATTGCCTCTGATTCCCAGGCCATGGGCCGGGTGGGTGAGGTAATTATCCGCACCTGGCAGACGGGCCACAAAATGAAGGTGCAGCGGGGACCGCTTTCAGAAGATTCAGATCGCAATGATAATCATCGAGCCAAGCGTTACGTCGCTAAGTACACGATTAATCCAGCGATTACCCACGGGATTGCCGACCATGTGGGTTCGGTGGAAGTAGGTAAGCTAGCCGATCTCTGTTTGTGGAAGCCTGCCCTATTTGGCGTCAAGCCAGAAATGGTAATTAAAGGCGGCTTTATTGCCTGGTCCCAGATGGGAGATGCCAATGCTAGTATCCCGACGCCTCAACCAGTGCATATGCGACCCATGTTTGGTGGATTTGGGGGTGCTATTGCTGCCACGTCTCTTACCTTTGTCTCTCAAGCCGCTATGGAAGAAGGCGTTCCTGACCAGATTGGCTTGCAGAAAAACGTCGTTGCCATCTCCAATACGCGCAATCTTAGTAAGGCAGATATGAAGTTGAACGATTTTCTACCTAAAATTGAGGTGGATTCAGAAACCTATGAGGTGAGAGCTGATGGAGAACTGCTCACCTGTGAACCTGCAACGGTGTTACCAATGGCTCAGCGGTACTTTTTGTTTTGAACATTGGACCTTATGGCAAATCCTATCTTGCCTGCGGCGAAATCAAGTAATTTGTACAACCCGCTGTCAGTAGCTAAATGTGATGACTTTAATAGATCTTTCAAGTTTCTAGATAACCTCAGTACGGGATAAGCAATCTCTGAAACTATTGATTTTGCGTTCTTTATAATTTTTTCTTTGCTTAGACATCTGCGAATAAGCTCCGAGATAGGGATTATTCTCAATACAATAGACTGATTATCAATAAGAGATTGTTTAGTTCAAAGGTTGATTTCCTGAACCGTATACCTGAAAAGGATTTCTCATGCTTCCTTATCCCGAACTCAGGTTAGATAACTTGCTTGTAAAAGGTTGTAGAACCTTATGTAGATGCAAAAAAAAGACTCTTTTCTCCATCAAAAGACTCTTTTCTCCATCAACTGTGGAGCAATTATTGGCTGCTAGAAATAATTGCAATTGGCATGAAAGGGTTACATGTACACCTGTCTTAAGTCAGTTTTGAACAAGCTGCAGACTTAAATGCTTATTTGACAAGGTCTTATAGATTTAGTTTGTTCATTTTCTACGTGTGATGGCTGTACTTCATCAAAATTGCTATACTGTATATTAGATCTAGTGCAGCCTGGCTGAAATAACCATTCAGCAGTGGAGCGCTCTTATTCTTAGCTAGGCTGAGAATATGTCCTACGCTCAGGAGGCCGCTCCTCTAT
>NZ_JANQOY010000120.1 GCF_028285565.1 Acaryochloris sp. IP29b_bin.148 | reverse complement strand
GGTCTAAGACCGACGGCCTCAGGGTCACATAGATTTTGGCCTGATAGGTTTGTGTCACGATTCCCAAATGCATAGCGTTCCTCTTGAATGTACCTGATTTCAGGACACCCTCCGTCCAGGAATAATTGAGCCTAAGCTGTTGGGTTCGGGGTGGGCTGAGGATAGGTAAGAAAAGGGGCCTCAACTAAGGTCCCCGTCCCCGTTCCCACAGAAACACAGGTCCCAATATCCCCCGCCTTCGTTTTCACATACCCTAATCCCAAAGGCCCTTTAGGGGTTTCTACCAGACTGGTGAGCACCCCCACCTTTTTATCTGACACAGTGATGGGGGTATCTGTCGGAACTGTTTCGCTGAGCTGAATACCCCAGAGTCGCTGCTTAACCCCTTGATAAGTGTTCAGACGAGCAATCGTTTCTTGACCGATATAGCAACCTTTATCAAAGGAAATCGTTTGCCAAAGCCCCGCTTCTAGGGGATTAAAATCTTCGGTTAACTCAGCATCTGGTTTGGGCCGTCCTTCGGCCACTCTGACCTGCTCCCAAACCGTATCACCAAAAGGGTGAGCACCCTGTTCTATCAGGGCTTGCCACAGATCAGCGCCCGCCTCAGCATCGGCAAACAGCGTAAATCCCGGTGTAGTTAGCCCACTGCCCGCTGCAATCCGCACGGTTTGTCCCTTAATTTGGGCAGTAATATGGTGATTGATCGGCTCAGGGAGGTCTTTAATTCCCATTTTTTGCAGCAATTGCGCACTTTCTGGCCCCAAAAGGCTAAAGGTGACCATTTGATTTGTAATATCTTCAATGTTGACCTTGTCGCCAAAGAAAATATAGCGATCGCACCACTTCATTAGCTGTTCTCGGCGATTGGGGGAAACCAGTAACAGAACAGCATCTTCGGTGACATAAGCACTGACCAGGTCAATGGTCCGAGCCGTAGAGGTGACAAATACACTCTCACAACCTTCGCCGGGATTCAGGGTTTTGAATGTGTTGGTGGTTTGGTTGTGGAGAAAAGACAGCCGATCCTGATCGGTGACCTGAAGGCGTCCCCAGTGAGTGCGATCGCAAATAGCGACCCCCTCTTGAAGAGCCTGTAGGGCTAAGGCATCATTGCCAAAACTGAGGATTGTGCTGCCCTCCTCGGTCCATCGGGCTCCATTTTGGCGTTGCAGGTCTTGTAAGGTCTTAGACATGGAATAATTCGTTTAGTTCAAGAGCAGGGTTGACATTATTCTTTCGGCAACGGGGGAGCTATCAATGCTTAGCACAGAGTAAAGCCTATTGAAGAATACAAAAAAAGATTTCATTATGCTAAGAAATCTAACGCAATCCCTTGCTGGTGACCCTTTCTTCGTTGCAATTAGCAGAAACAATTCTGTTCTATGAGATGATGAGTCCCAGCATTATCTTTTCATTTATTCTATTACCCCTAGCTTCCAGCCATTTTACAGGGGACCCTAAGATTTGAGAGGAGACTTATATCAATGACAATGGACTTGGTCACACATGGTGGCGACCCCTTCGTCGGGGATCTTGCTACACCTGTTAATAGTTCTGGGATTGTTAAAGCCTGGATCAATAACCTACCGGCTTACCGCAAAGGCATGTCTGCCAATGCTAGGGGTTTAGAAATTGGGATGGCCCACGGCTATTACCTGTATGGTCCCTTTGCGACTTCAGGCCCTAGCACGATTCGGGGCACTCAGATGGCACTGGTATCGGGCGTGCTGTCAGCCAGCTGTATCATTATCGTCTTATCCGTTGCGATTCAGATCTATTCCAGTGTCTCTGTCGCCAAACCCCGCCCATCCATCACAACGGCGGATCCTGGTAACGACTTTGGCACTAAAGAGGGTTGGAGCGCAGTGGGTAGCGGCTTCCTGATCGGTGGCTGTGGTGGTGCCGTCATCGCTGGTGTTCTTTCCTATGCCATTGCTGCATTTGTTGGCTAGGAAGTCATTACACCAACCTTTACTATCCAGCACCCATTCCTAGAAATAGGTATTTGAGAAACTCGCTGAAAAACCCTCTGTAGCTTACAGGGGGTTTTTCGGTGATTGGCGAGCAATGGTAGGGATCAGGGATTTACAAAGTGTCAGCGGATCAACCCCTAACTCTGTTCGCTGGCGAGCAGCAAATAGTCCTGCTTGGGCATGCCACCAAATTCCACTACACAGAACTTCACTGAATGAATGCTCCTCCAGTGGCTGGCTCAAAAGTCCTGCCAAGATGCCAGTGAGCACGTCTCCACTCCCCCCACGAGCCAAGGCTGGGGTGCTGTCTGGGTTAATCCATAGCGGCCCTTGCGGTGGGGCTAGCATCACCCTTGCGCCTTTGTAAATAATGTAAGCATTGCTAGCCTGGGCAGCCTGTCTCACCCTTTGAAGTATGTCCTGGGGGGGGTGGGCAGGAAACAAGCGCTTAAATTCTCCAGGATGAGGGGTAAGGATGGTGGGTGCTGATCTAGCCTGAAGGATCTCGAACGGTTGATGTTGTGCTAGGAGATTAAGCCCATCAGCGTCCAAGACAAGGGGGCAAGCACAGTTCAACACCTCGCTTAAAATGGCATCTGTTTCCGTCGTTATGCCGGGGCCATAGGCAATGGCATCAAATGAGTCCAATAAGAGGTCTGAAGGTAGACTTGCGATCGCACCTTGTTCCGTCTCAGGACATGCGATCACTAACGCCTCAGGAACGGACTGCAATACCAGCGGCTTCAAAGAGGCTGGCACCGCAATCGTAATCATTCCCACCCCTGTTGCTCGTGCGCCCAAAGCAGTCAGCAGAATGCTGCCCGCATATTTCTGAGAGCCCCCGATTAATAGGCAGTGCCCCTGTCGATACTTATGGGTATTGGGATGGCGCTGTGTGGGTAGTTCTTTTTTCGCGGTAACCGATGTGATGCGGCGAATATCCGGCAGATCACCTAAAACGGCATTGATATCTGCAACGGGAATATCAAAATCAATCAGATGCAAATGTCCACTGTAGGGCAAGCTCTGGTCTTGGAGCAAACCTAGCTTCCACAAGCCTAGGCATAGGGTGTAGGTAGCTTGAATGGCAGTCCCCAGAACCGCTCCGGTATCCGTATGTAAGCCCGAGGGAAGATCAATACTGACGATGGGCTGGGACCAGGTATTGAGTTGGTGGATTAGATCTGCGATCGCACCCTCAATAGGCCGCTCCAAACCAAACCCAAATAGACCATCCACAACCACATCACACTGTTGAAGCAATTCTATTCTCTGGCTCATGTCCACCCCGAGGGAGACAACATACTGGGCATGCTGTTCAGTTAGCTCTTTTGCTCGAGGTAAAGGGCGGCAGACATGGACCTCATACCCTTGAAAATACAGCTCCCGAGCTACGACTAAAGCATCTCCACCGTTATGTCCTGGCCCAACTAAAATGCCTACCGATGTCTGTTGACATGGAAAAAAGGCCTGAATGCGTTGTGCAATCAGACCCCCAACTTTTTCCATAAGAGCAGGAACGGGCATTCCCGATAGAAAGATGCGAGACTCAATGTTTCGCATCTGTTCAGCTGTCACCACAGTTTGATGAATCTGGGTATGACGTTCACTAATGTGTTGTTCTAAATTTTTATCCTGCATCTCCCGTCAGGATATGCAACATTGCATCAAATCCACATATATAAACGAGAGAGGTTGAGTAACCTGCGCTAGAGCGATTAAAGTTTACGTCTAACATGGCTCTCAACCTAAAATTGCTTCCACCCTAGTACGGGAAAAACAAAATATCTGGGAAAAAGCGATTTAGCTCAACCAAGAACCCTGCTGTCAGAGTAAAAAAGATCAAAGCAATCACAGGAGCCGTACTAAAAAACTTCATAAAATCTTTCTCCGAATCAATTTTGAGTGGGTCTTCAACCCAATTCATCTATCGTGGTGAAGTTGTGACATCTGAGTCTGGAACCGTCAACTGACCAGTAGTCAACTCCTTGAAAGCAGTAAGTGGCCAAGCCATTGCTGCTAGAGTAGAAGAAATTGCCAAAGGCACATCGATAATGATCTCGCCCATTGCAGGGTTCTTTGGATTCTTCTTACGGTTCGCAATTTGGTAGTTGCGGCTCGCATTGCCAATACCACCAGCGATATAGATGAATAATAGACCGGGGATCAGAAAATCATTCGCACGACTCATCGGTCCACCTGCAATAATTCGGGGTAGACCATCGTCCGGGCCACACAAAGCTTTGCTATACATTTCAAAGCGTTTTTGACCCGAGTTGGGATCACTAGTCGTATTACGAGCTTTAGCAGCCCGCTCTTGAAATTGGGGGGACTCACTACAGGGAACGAGTCCACCAATATCAGCAGAGGCTGGAGGAACGACACCCAGCCAAAGTGTCATTACGAGAAGGACAGCAAACAATCGACGCATAGAAATTGTTTCCCTTAATAACGAAACAAGAATTGTTATGTAACAAAAAGCTTTAACTTTTTGCCAGCGTAGACGCATAAACTTAAACCCATCATACTCTTCCAGTAGGGTCTTGGTAAAGAATTGAGGCCCTTGAATACACGTATACACCATCAAGAAGTTACCAGTTTATGGCAACAGTTTTAGCAATTGAAACGAGTTGTGATGAAACTGCCGCTGCAGTTGT
>NZ_JANQOY010000118.1 GCF_028285565.1 Acaryochloris sp. IP29b_bin.148 | reverse complement strand
AGGCCGATCATGCCAGCCTTACTGGCGGCATAGGCTGCTTTTTGGGGCATGCCAACGGTATAACCCACAAATGATGAGGTGAAAATAATGGAACCTCCTCCCCGTTTAAGCATCTCAGGCAGCTGATATTTCGCCCCCAAAAACGCGCTGGTTAAGTTGGTAGTGATCGTATTTTCCCATTCTGACAGGGTTACTTGATGCGAGGCCGTTCCTAACGCTCCGATGGTACCTGCATTATTGAAAGCAACGTCAAGTCCACCAAACTCTATACAAGCAAGGTCAACTAATTCCTTTGAAAACAACTCATCTTTGACATCACCTACCAAAAATCGAGCCTTGCCCCCATTCTTAGTGATTTCACTGGAAAGCTGCTCCAGCTTTTCGCGGCGACGAGCACCCAGGACAACGCTTGCACCTTCGAGGGCAAACAGTTTTGCTGTGGCATAGCCTATCCCAGAACTCGCGCCAGTAATAACCGCTACTTTTCTAGCTAGTCCTGTCATACAGAAAATCCTCAAACTATCATAGTCGCTGTCATTTCCTGTAGCGACTTATAAGAGCATTCTGAGTCTGGAACCGATAAATCTCAAACCGAATCTTGCTAAATTTGGTGCCACATAGGGGCACCATTACCAAAGCTTGAAAGCCGCACTTTAACTCAGTTTCAAAACCGTAGGTTTTGCACAAATGCCACCCTACTCAAGATATACTCACCCCTTGTCAAAACACCAACTCCGCAATCGCCCCCTCCACCTACTCATCCGTCCTAACCCACCCCCACACAATCTCCCCAAACCGCTTCGGATTCAGCATCGTATACGTCACCGTATGCTGTATATTTCGATGACCCAACCAATCTTGGATCAATCTCGTATCCAACCCCTGATTCGCCAGGTGATACCCACAGCTATGGCGCAGCATATGGGGATGGCACTTAATTCCCAGTTGCGCCAACTCCGCACAGCGATTGATCAGACTCGTCACGGCATGACGTTTGAGATGACCACCCCGCTCCCCTACAAACAGATACGGTTCCGGGTAACCTTCAGTGCGTAAGTCCTTCAACGACTCCACCTCATCGGCCTGCAACGGATGGGTGCCACTGACGGATCCTTTGAGCCGAGTAATCCCAATCGCTTTCAGCTCCAGCATCACCGCATCCCATCTCAGGGAGATCGCTTCACTGACCCCCAACCCATGACGGAACATCAGCAGTAACAACGCTTTGTCTCGGATCGGGTGACGACCTCTCAACTCAGCGGCCATGATCAGCCGATTCACTTCCGCCAGGGTCAGATACTCCCGACTGCGATAGTGCTCGTTTCGTTGGCGGCAAATGACCATTTTCACCTTGAGGATTCCACTCATATAGAACTGATAACAAAACAACTCTTTTGTAGTCAGTTGTAGAACGATTTTAGGGGGTTCTGGGGGTAGGGGTCATGGAAGACCCCTCGATTAAGTTGAACTTATGAATGGTTTTGGGGCTGAAAGTACTGAAAACTCGTTGAATAGTCTGTGAATGATAAGTTCTGCTGATGTATTAGAGGATTACCAGCAGTTGGCCCCCCTATTTCTATTTGCATTGCTCTCGATTAAGAAAACAAATGTCTTTATATTAATCTGTCAATGTATTTGCATGAGTACTTGCTAATCTATTAGTTTATTAACAAATTCATATATTAAACTGTTAACTTGCAAATATAGCAATCTATTAATAGTTTAATGTGTTAACACGTTAACTTGTTACCCTGTATACATAAGAATTTATTAATATGTTTTCCCTGTCATGTTGGCTTTGAATAACATCCCAGGAATGATTCCTGAGAAAGCATCAATTGTTATTCGTCTAGCTCAATGAGCGGTAGACCTCTAGATGTCAAAAGCATGTTTAGCGCCTCAAGACCAAGAGCATGAACATTAGTATCTTCATCAGCAGCTAATACCTTCAGATCCCTCATGTTTGTTGGTGGGATATACACGCTCACTACCTTCTTGCCCTGTCTACTTGGCGGTAGATAGTCTTTCTTCTTCTTACCCAGCACTGTGCTCTTAGCTTTAGTTTCTTCAACTTTCTCTGCTGTGGACTGGGCCACTCTTTCACTTAAACTTGCTCGCTTAGGCATAGCAATTACCTTGAAGGATTAAGTATTCATATTGTACTAATCACATAGTAACTCATTACTATGAGAACATGTTAACATGCTTTTTTATTAACATATATGCCTGTCAACTCAATTTATTTTCTACCCACTTATAGAATTGAGAGAATTCCTTAGCCGCTTGACCGTTAGGCTCATACTCTTGAGCCGTCATTCCTGAAATCAAAGAATAGCTATAAGCTACTCTTTGCCCTATCATCTTTGGGCAAACTTCTAAATCGTATTGTGCTATTGCTTCTTTGGAATCTTCTATGATGCTGCCTTTAGGCGGGACTCTATTGAGTACTGCATAGGCTTTGACCTTTGCTAATTTCGCAATGTCTACAGTATTTCTGATTGCTTTTAGATCGAGAATTGCAGGTTGACATGGTATCAACACAAGATCAGCCGCTCTCGCAGCCATCAAGGATGAACCTTCAGAATTAGGTGCTGTATCAATAATCGCCAACTGAGCACCTTGTTCTCTAAGTTGTGTCAATGTCTTACTCAACCTGGCACCATGTACTGGCAATACAAATGGTTCATCGTTTTCTCGATCTTCTGCCCATCCCGTTGCACTAGCTTGCGGATCAAGATCAATGAGTGCTGTTTCAATACCAGAAGCCTGAGATGCTACCGAGAGGTGCAAACTAATCAAAGTCTTGCCTACACCTCCTTTTCTAGAAAGGATAGCTAGAGTTTTCATGCGCTCATATTACTGTATTCCTATGACAATATAGCAGCTTGCTCTCAAATTACTATGTTTTTGTGAGCTTATATAGGCATATTATTTTATTAATATATAAACATGTTAACACATACTGGCTACTGCTAATCGAAAATATGCCTCACCCAATACGGACTTTCCCTCAGTGCTGCTATAATCCCTGAATGTTTGATTCCACCTGTAAGTTCCTTGCAGAAAGCTTTTCCACTGATTTTGCTTCCTGGTTGATTGGCGAACCGATTGCTCTAACTGAACTCAGTCCCACTGAATTATCCCTGGAACCCATCCGAGCAGATTCGCTGATCCTACTTCAATCCGATGAGGTAGTTTTGCAAATTGAGTTTCAGACTGACCCCAATCCAAATATGCCTTTTCGCATGGCTGACTATCGC
>NZ_JANQOY010000114.1 GCF_028285565.1 Acaryochloris sp. IP29b_bin.148 | reverse complement strand
TGAGATTCGGCAGTGTCGCTACATTGGCATGGCCAAGACTCGTTTGCAGCACGTTGTTGCAGCTGTCGCCATGAATGTCGTTCGGGCAGTGTCTTGGTTGGAGGAGGTGCCCTTAGCCCAGACACGAAAATCCCGTTTTGCCAAGCTTGCACCAGTCTCGTAATTAAAATCGTTCTCCTGAGTCATTATTCTCTTTTTAGAGAGTATTGAATTCGCCAACAGTATCAGGCTTTTGGAAAACTGGTACTTGAGAATTTCGGCTGACTCAGACATAGTGGAAGACAGATTATTGATGGATTGCAAGTCTTGATTCTATACCTATCAAGACTTGCAGCCCTTTTCTACCTTCGTAAGTCAGTGACATTGCTCTCTAGTTTACTTCTCCCAAAGTGACAAAAGAGGGATCAAATCTTTCCCGCTTTATGCTGATAGCCGGAGGTCTAATAGTTTTATTTATCCAATTAACTTTAATTACAAAAGAATTAATCAGCATCAAGTGCTCTAGGATTGATGGTAGCCGTCAAAAAAACTGATGCTTGAAGTAGAATGCATGGAAGCAAATTAATCTTCCATATTAATTTGCTTAAACCCACATTTACATTATTGAATATCTATAAATATTAAATTCTGCTGGAATATAATTCCAGCACTACTTGAGTGTTTTTAATATAGCCTTTTTTGTATTCAATATGTTTCCCAAAATGTTTGTACACTTCTGATTTGTTTTCTTTAGATAAACTTATAGTTAACACTTTATAAATAAAAATCTATACTTTAATTTAGTATTGTTAGAGTCAAATATGGTTAGAAGGACAAAAAATACTCTAACTGAGTTTCATATATATTAATTTTAACTCTAATTAAAAATAATATATATAGCTCATAAATTGTAAGTTTTCTCTTGGTTTTAGTATAAAAATGAAACTGCTTATGATCTCTATCAAAAAGCTGATGTTATTTTCATCGAGAACCTGCGGGTATTAAATATGGCCCGTAGAAATAAACCCAAGCAAGATGAAGGAGGACAATATTTACCAAATGGTCAAAGTGCTAAGTCAGGATTAAACAAAAGGTTTGCTGATACTGGCATCGGTAGGTTCCTGAATGTCATTCTTCCATAATTAGCTGAAAAGGCTCAGTGTAAGGTCATTAAGGTCAATCCTACTGGCACTTCCCAGCATTGTGCAATGTGTCTCAATCGAGTTCCAAAATCATTGTCGGATCATAGGCATGATTGTCCACATTGTGGGGGCTCAATCCAAAGAGATCATAATTCTGGAATTTTTATCAAGAAAGTGGGGTTGGGCGTTCGCCTCACTATAAAACGCGAAAGTCGGAAGACGGGAGAAGCCAGCACACTAAGTGCTGCTTGAGTGTCGGGAGTAAGTCATGTAGCCCGATACTAGCCGATTAGTATTCCTTAACAGGATTTACGTGGTTAAATGGCTTTCCTACTATGCTTAAGGCCCTTAAGGAAACTTTGTTCTAATGCTAGATTCAGCCCTGATTTTCTTCCAAGAAGAGCTAAGTAACTATATCAAGATCAAAACCGGCGGGCAAAAAGAAGATATCGTGCAATTTGCCGAAATCCAACCCCCGAAGGAAATTACGATGCAAAATAATGCGATCACAGCATTGTTAATCAACTTAGAAGAAGAGCGTGTCTTTCGGTCTGGTGCTGCACAGGTTAATCATTTAACCAACGCGGTCAATCCAGCGGTCATACCCATGCTGTGTATGAATTTGCATTTAATGTTTTTGGCAAACTTTGCAAGCTATACGGAAGGTCTAAGGCTGCTTTCTCTGGTAATAAAGTTTTTTCGGAGTTATCGTCTCTTTGATCAACAAAAGTTTCCTGCTTTACATGCAGAGATTTATCAACTATCCACTGAACTGGTCAATCTTACCTTTATGGAGCAGGGTGAGTTGTGGCGAGCATTAGAGCTGCCCATTAGCCCTTCGGTTCTTTACAAAGTCAGGATGCTGGTCTTCCAGGATACTGACATCGATCAGGTCGAAACCGGTGCTGAGCTGGGTTCGATTGAGATAGCGACTGCACAGCTATAGGGCAGAATCTATAGGACGGCTTCGATGCGCTACCAATCCTATTTCAATCTGAAACTGTTTCACAATTACTATCGGGAGAAAATCTGCCCGGATTTTACGCTTGAATCCACCCTTGCTTGCCAGCACCTCCTACAAGGTCATCGCTGTCTGCTCAAGTCCAGCATCAATGGTGTGCAGATATTGGTGCCTTTAGAGACACCCCAGCAACCCCTCATCCCTTTGGACAGGTCTTTGACCTTGACCTTTCTCCTCAGGCTGAATAACCCAGCCTTTATCAGCTTTACCCAGCTTGATCCTCGGTTTCAGATGGGCCACAGTCTCTATGTCTTTAGCAATGAAACGCTCACAGCTTCAGATTCTTCAGAGATGGCGTCCGTCGTGATTCAGCGATCGGATCTGACTAAACCAGCAGTAACGCAATCCCCGATAGAAGCCCGCTGTGCTGCCACCCTGGCCACATTATCTCCCCACCAACGCCAGACAGTATTCGGGCTGGTTGAAATTCACAATAATGGGTCCCTCACTGCGGATTTTAGCCAAAGCAGTGAATTTAAAGTGACCTTAGCGGCCAAGCAACAGATCTGGGCATATTATCTGGTCGTAAACAAAGGAACATCGGCCCAAACCTTTTCCATTCAAGACAAAAATAAAGATAAAAGCGCTGCAATTAGTTTTGAAACAGCGATTATTGCCTCGGGAGATCGCATCGTCACCGCGCTCCAAAATCGCTTTCCCAACAGTCAATCCATCCTGCTGAAATCGACAAACCCCGTCACCTGCCAACAAATCGGCAGACCCCAGCTCCAGCTGCTCAAACAGGATGACGCCAAGCCCTGGATTTCCCATTTACCCAACCCACCAAATCAGCACGGCACCCAAGTGATTAACCTGCTCAGAGATCTATAACTGCCAAAAACAACAGCCCAAAATAACTGCAAGGACAAAACAATGCCCATCTACAAAACGCCCAATGTCTACATTGAAGAAGTCGCCACGCTTCCCCCCTCAGTGGTGCCGGTGGCAACCGCGATCCCTGCCTTTATTGGTTGCACTGAAAAAGCAGGCAATAATAACGAGTATCGGCTGATGCCGATTCGCATTAGCTCGCTTTTGGATTACACCACCCACTTTGGCGGTGCCCACGCGACCCCCTTCGCGGTCACACTGGATGAGAAGGAGCAGATTACCCAGATTCAAGTTGGGGATAGCGCCATCACGACTCCCAACTATTTGATGTATTATGCGGTACGTCTATTCTTTGATAATGGAGGCGGATCATGCTATATTATCTCGGTCGAAGACTACAGCAAGAAACCTAATAAGCAAGCATTTGAAGACGGCTTGGCAGCCTTACGTAAGGAGGATGAACCCACCCTCATCCTCTTAACTGATGCCGTTAATCTGGCTGGTAGCACCGATTACTACGACCTCTGCAAAAGCGCCCTCAGGCAGTGTAACGACCTCAAAGATAGGTTTTCCGTTCTAGACGTGTTGGCAACTGATAATGACGCGACAAAGGGCATTGGGGCAAACTTTAGGGGAGGAATTGGTACTGAGTATCTTAAGTATGGGGCTGCTTACTATCCTTACCTGCAAACCTCCCTCAACTATCACTACACCGACGATTCTGTCACGATTACGACGACAACCGCTGTCGGCCAGTTGATCATCGGCGGAGCAGATGGCCTGCTAGTAACCTATAGTGGGTCTCGCTCTGAGACGCCTCGGGCCAGGGTGACTATCACCGCTCGCCAGGACATTGATGTTGCTTTAGACAATAATGTATTGACCATTCGGTTACCGCAGGCTGGTGGTAGCGTTGCCGATATTTTGACTAAGGTAGCGGCCGCCTCACTCGGTAAGTATACCGTGAGAGCCAGCGGAGCAACCACCCAAATGTTCGATACCACATTGGATGAGACCCCCCTGAGTTATCCTCCAGATACGCTCGCAGACAAGTCAATTAAGACAGAAAAGACCGAACTCTATAGCAAGATTAAACTGGCGCTCAATGCACTGCGGGTTACGATGCCCCCCAGTAGTGCCATAGTCGGGGTGTATGCCACGGTCGATCGCGAAAGAGGCGTTTGGAAAGCGCCGGCGAATGTGAGCTTAGCCTCTGTCATTGGCCCCACAGTCAAAGTAACTAATGAGGAACAAGAGAATCTCAATGTGCATACTACTGGGAAATCCATTAATGCAATTCGCGGTTTTACCGGCAAAGGCACCTTGATTTGGGGCGCTAGAACCCTAGCTGGCAACGATAATGAATGGCGGTATGTTTCAGTGCGCCGGTTCTTCAACTTGATTGAAGAATCCATCCAAAAAGCGACTAAC
The DNA here is from genome assembly GCF_028285565.1 of Acaryochloris sp. IP29b_bin.148. Taxonomy (GTDB): domain Bacteria; phylum Cyanobacteriota; class Cyanobacteriia; order Thermosynechococcales; family Thermosynechococcaceae; genus Acaryochloris. The sequence continues at coordinate 21,111 of NZ_JANQOY010000114.1, read as the reverse complement.
TTCGTGGTGTTTGAATCTAACAACGCCATTACCTGGCTCAAGGTCAAAACCATTGCTGAAACTTACTTAGATGGGTTGTGGCGTCAGGGTGCCTTGGCCGGAGCAACTCCAGAAGAAGCCTATTTTGTCAATGTTGGCCTAGGGCAAACCATGACAGAACAAGACATTTTAGAAGGCCGCATGATTATTGAAATTGGTGTGTCAGTTGTTCGGCCAGCTGAATTTATCGTCTTGCGGTTCTCCCACAAATTGCAGCAGACATAGGAATTATGAATTCAGAATTTTGAATTCTGGGTGCTACTCACCTGCCTTATCCATCAAGTATTGCGTCACCTACCCCTCAACAAAAGGAGCATATAGTAATGGCAACCTCCATCGAAGACATCAAAAATAAATATCCCATTCCAGTTTTTTATTACCGAGTCACCATTGGTGACGAAGATTCCATCGCCTTTTCTGAGGTTTCAGGTCTAAATTTCCAGTATGAAACTATCACGTACAAGGATGGATTGAGCTACAAAGATGGTCCCAAATACATGCCAGGATTTTTTAATGTCGTAAATTTGACTCTACAAAAAGGCGTTGTCAAAGCTGATAGCTTCCTGTTGGACTGGTTTAAGACGATTCGTTTGAACACGGTGGAAAAGCGCGACGTGCGTATAGACCTCCTGAATGAAAACGGTGAAGCAACCATCTCATGGCTAGCGAAAGATGCCTTCCCCACTAAATTAGATGCACCTGCGTTTAATGCATCTAGTAACGAAGTGGCGATCGAAAGTTTAGAGTTGACAGCAACCTGGCTAGAAGTGAAAAATCCAGCTCTGTAGTCGTACACCCATTCCTGTAGACGCCTATAAAATTTACATGAATAATCCACTTCTCTTACCGGCTTTCACCTTAAATGAAAATCCTCCTGTTGGGTTTTTCTTCGCGGTCACTTTTCTCATAGGTGGATTCATTCCCAATCCTCTCGATATTCGCTTTCAACGGGTATCGGGTATGACATCCACAATTGAGACCACCGAGGTTAGAGAAGGCGGTGAAAATCTCTTTGTCCACCGGTTACCCACGCGCGTCACCTACGACAATTTGGTCCTAGAGCGAGGCATGGTTATTGGCTCTGTACTGAATGTTGAATTTAATGTAGCTATGAGTACCCTTAGGTTTGAGCCAGGCAATGTTCTGGTGATGTTACTCAATGCCAAAGAAACCCCCATTGCAGCTTGGCTGTTTCAAGAGACCTATCCATTGAAATGGTCAGTTTCTGACTTGGATGCCAATCAAAATTCGGTGGTCATCGACACCATGGAGCTTGCCTACACTCGCTTTCAAAGTTTGAGGATATAACCATGCCAGTTGAAATCAGAGAGCTGATTATTCGGACAACGGTTGTGAACCCAGGCAGTGGCAAGAGTTCCTCTAAATCTGCTACCAGCAACGGAGATGAGGCCCTGATTGCCGCTTGTGTAGAGCAGGTATTGAAAATATTAGATTGTAAGAGAGAGCGATGATTGGGCCAAAGATAATAGAGAAACTGAGGATCAAGTCTTATGGAAACGAAAAGCGGGTAAGGAGTTTCTGGAGTCTTCTGCTTGTTAAAGACTATTATCAGGTCCAGTTTAATCCAGAGTCTTATTCCTTCCAGTATGAGAATGAATATCAGGGACTGCAAGGAATTAACACAGCAGGAAGAACAGCACGCTATTCTCTTACGCGAGCACGCACGTTGTCGTTAAAGTTTATTATTGATGACTCCAGCGCAACTGCTGGCTTACTTTCCGGAGCACCATCCATTCCTATTCTTAGAAATACGATTGAGGATGAAGTCAATGATTTTCTGAAACTTGCTGGTCAGATGGATGGGAATCTCCATGAACCTCGCTATCTCAGGATTGAATGGGGAGACTTAATTTATGATTGTCGGTTGCAGTCGGTTGATGTTAACTATACGCTGTTCAGTCGCAACGGTAAAGCACTGCGAGCAGAGCTGGATACAGTTTTTGTAGAAGATCTTAATCCAGAAAAGCTGGCCAAACTTTCTAATAAAAAATCCCCCGATCTAACCCATGCTCGGATCGTGATAAGTGGGGGTACATTACCCCTCATGACCCATGGAATCTATCGCGATCCAGCCTACTATATGCGCGTGGCCCAAGCCAATAAGCTAAACAATTTTAGGAAGCTCAGAGCGGGCACCACCCTAAAATTCCCCCCCCTTCAAGATACAGATACATCAAAGTAAGCCTATAAAATAAGCTAGTAAAAATTAAATGAAAGGTGTTGTTACAGCAACAATTAAGAGCATTGGAGGGATTCTAAGCACAACGATGAATCCCCAATATCCGCTCTTGTCGATTGATATTATTAAGGATATTAATAAGATTCCAACCGCTCAAATTGTGCTACTAGACGGGGATGCTGCCCAGCAGAAATTTGAGATTAGCAATACAAGCTTTTTTGAACCAGGGCAGAAAATTGAGATCCAGCTTCGCTATGAAGGGGAATTAAGTTCATCAAATGCAACGGTCTTTATTGGTTTAGTAGTTAAACATAGCATCCAGACAACCACCCAAAAGTCGATTCTGACAATCTATTTGAAAGATGCTGCGATTAAGCTGACTCAGCAGCGGAAAAATAAAATCTTCCGCAAAAAGGATGATATTGCCATTATTAAGGAGATTGTCAGTGCCGTTAATAAACAAAGCATTACTAAGGATCTAAAGTCAGGTACTTTTGCTCCCAAGCAGACAGTCGTTACCCACCCAGAGATGGTGCAGTTCTACTGTAGTGACTGGGATTTTATTCTCTCTCGATCTGAGGCCAATGGACTATTGGTTTTAGTCGATGACGGCGTGATGAACGTTCAATCGCCAGATGCCTTGATCAAGGGTAAAAAAACGCAGTTAGAGTATGGCATTGATGAAATCTATGAGTTGGAGGCAGAAGCCGATATTCGAGAGCAGTTTCAATCTATTCAGGCGATTGCTTGGGATGAAAAAAAGCAAGCCTTGACTAAGCCTCAGGCCGGTAAACCCTATAAGCTAAGTCAGTCTAATTTGGATCCAGACACTCTGGGGAAAATCGTTGGGGCAGATCAATGCCAATTGGTCAGTGGATCTGAGCTAGACCCCAAGGAAATGAAAGCTTGGGCCAGTGCCCAAATGGTCAAACATCGCTTGTCGATGATGCAGGGACGCATTCGGATTCCAGGTCGGGCCGATCTCAAACTTGGGGATGTGCTAACCCTGAAGAAACTGGGTAAGCGATTTAATGGAGATACTCTAATTACAGGCATTCGTCATCAGGTTACTAAGGGCGGTTGGCAAACTGATATTCAATTTGGGGCATCAGCGACGCCCTTTGCCCTCAGTGATGACATTGTAGAATCTCCAGCCAGCGGGCTCTTACCGGCAGTGAATGGGTTGCAGATTGGCGTTGTTGATAAATATGCAAACGATCCAGAGGGTAAACTGCGGATCCAGGTAAAAGTTCCTCGCTTGACTGTTACTACTGCGAAATCACCCTCCGCCAAAAGCGACGACGGGTTGATCTGGGCACGATTAGCCGTTTTAGACGCTGGCTTGGCCGCTGATGGTAGCCAGGGCAGGGGCACAGCTTTTTGGCCTGAGCCAGGGGATGAAGTGGTTCTGGGTTTTCTAAATGATGACCCGAGGCAAGCAATAATTTTGGGGTCCCTCTATGGGAACAAACATAAATCTCCACTGCCGGTAACCGATAAAAATAATGAAAAGGGCATTTTTACCAAAGCGAACTTGAAGCTCTTATTTAACGATGAAGATAAATCGATCATGCTGGAAACCCCCGATGCTAACCAGATTGTGTTGAGCAATAAAGACGAAGGCATTCAAATTGTTGATCAAAACAAGAACACAGTCGTGATGAGTTCAAAGGGTATACAACTGATTAGTAGCAAAGACATTACCATCAAAGCCGACGGCAACATTACGCTTGAGGGGAACAAAGTCGATGTCAAATAGCCAACTGCCCCCTTCTTCACAGATCCCCAAAGATGACTCCTTCTTAGGGATAGGATGGGCATTTCCTCCCCGGTTTTCCAAGTTAGGCCCTCAGCAGGGTCAGGTTGAAATGATCTCGGCTGAAGCCGATATTGTACAAAGTTTGCAGATTATCCTGTCGACGCAACCAGGAGAGCGTTTGATGCAGCCCGACTTTGGCTGTGAACTGAGCCAATTCTTATTTGAAGAAATCCGGCAAGGAGTGATTACCGGTATTCGGGGGGTAATCTCAGATGCCTTGCTGTATCACGAACCTCGCATTAATGTGAATCGCATTGATATGGATACCAGTCAGGCAAACAATGGGCTGTTGCTAATCAATATTGACTATACAGTTCGCCAAACCAATACGCGCTCGAATTTGGTTTACCCATTTTATCTGAAGGAAGCGACAAATGTTTAAGGATTAAAATGTCTGACTTTATTATGATTGATGGCGATATCGTTAACTTCAATCCCGCCTTTGGGCTGGCAACCGTTGTGGTACAACCCGGTAAATTGGCGGGCAGTGGCAAAGGCAGCGTAGGGGGGAAAGCGCTTTGTATTGAAGGCGATGAAAAAGATGTATCCGTGCCAGGCTGTATCTATACCGCAGGTGCCTATTCGATTCCTGGGACCGGGACCCTAAAAATTGATGCCCTAGGGGGAGATCAAAAAGCGTCAAAGACCCACAGTGCCGACAAACCAGTTTTACTCAAGGGCAACCAGTTTACAGCCAAATTTGAGGTTCAATTGCCTGCCCAGCAACCACCACCGGGGCCAGGGTCTCCAGTCCCCGATTCCAATACCTTCTATCCCGGTAGTGGCACCTTTCAAACCACCAATACGAAGTGGAAGGGAGTCTAGAAGATTATGGAACTCAAGGCTCAGGGATTGAGGGATGGCACCAGTCAACGCAATCGATCGCTGCGATCGCTCGATCCTGACTACGTCTCTATCGACGAGCAAACCCTGGCCGATTGGATTCGGTTTGCTCAAGCCTATGCCAAAAAACTGACCTATTTTAATGAGCACAATCAACTAGACGGAGACTGGTCGGCCTTCTTTGCCATGGATGTCGAAGCCATTGCCGCCGCTCTCCAAATCCTGGATACCAAAGATGCGATTCAGGCCACAGAGAGGGGCAATACCTCCTCCTTTCCTTCCCCCCTTCCCCCTAAACTCCTCCAGACCCTGAGCCAACCTCAACTGACCCTATTTCTCACCTTCCTACGGCTGCTACGCTATCCCCAACAACAATTCAAAGCGCTGACCCAGCGCCGCCTAGACTTCTACTACCGGCAGGTGTTGCAATTAGCCGAAAAAGCAGCCATCCCCGATCGCACCCATGTCATTTTTACCCTCGCCCCTGATCAAACAGACGCGGTGCTAGCCAAGGGCACGCGGTTGAGTGCAGGCGTCGATCAACAAGGCAACGGATTAGAGTACGAAGTAGATACTGATCTCTACATCACTCAGGCTCAGGTCGCCAGCGTCAAAACCCTCGCCGTTGAAAAAGTCTATATCGACCTGAAATACATCCACCTCGCCGACAACCGCAGTGATACAGCCTTTGCAAAAATGCTGCGCTGGGCCGTAGGAACCCCAAGTCAGGGAGGGAGTTTACCTTCCCCGCCCGCGACAGATCCCTTGACAACCCAAGCGCATAGAACTGACCAAACGACCTTCTCAGAAATCGTTGCCCTGTTTCAGGTAGTCAAAGATCTGACCTTACAAAATATTGACCAATCGCGGCAGTACTACATCATGGATCAGTTGTGTTTTGCCACCTTGGAGGATTTCAAATTTTGCTTTGATGTCCATGCCCGCGAGAATACGAAGCATCTACCCGACATCACCCCTCCCACTGAAGCGGAATGGGAACAGGTCTATCAGCGGGTGGAAAGAGCCTATCGCAAAAAGATCAACCGCGATCGTCGCACCCGCCTTAAACAAGAGCACCTCAACGATCAATACCTAGATGCCGCTGCTGCATTCATGGGACTGTGGCAACTGGCATTAGGGGATCCGGCATCGGGCAATCCCTTGCCCCCCTTCTTGCAAGCGCCCTTAGTGGATTTGAACACTCTGTTAACAGCCCTGAATGAAGGAGATGATATAGAAGCGGCCAACCGCTATGTCCAAGATCAGCTTTTCCTCAGCGTTGCCGATTTTCGCAAAATAATGGGCATTCAGATGGCGTACAGACGTCAGGCAAATGCTCAAGCCAGCGGCAGTCCCAATAATTCAGCTTCTCTTCTCATGACCGATCAGGAGGAGGCGCAATGGGCCGAGGTATATCGCCTCCTAGAGCAGGCTCAAACCCGCAAGCGGAAGTTTACTTATCCCCCCATTGGGCGAACAGAACTAAAAAAGGTTTGGGCTCAAGCGATCGCCGATACCAAACCTGGGCAATCCCTAACGTTACCTCGCTTCCATCCCTTGATTGTTCAGGCTCCCTCAGCTAGTCAAGCTAGTAAGTACACCGGAGTGCAATCCTTGGGGATTGCGATCGCCTCTCCGGTTCTAGCGATGAGCGAAGGCCACCGCGAGATTACCCTCACCCTGGCCTGTCAGGCCGATACCTTTAACCGGGGTCTGTTGGAAGACCTGCTGCAACAGGGAGACCGCCCCTTTGCTGTGGCTATCAGCAGTGCAACGGGCTGGCTATCGATTTCGCAGCACCAGCTAACCTTTCAGGTCGGCGATTTTTTCCTGGAGCCCCCTTTGACTTCCTATGGGCAGGCCGATGTAGAGGTTATGTATCAGGGGTCTGAGAATACCTTTGCGGCTTCCCATGTAGGTCAGTACCTGCAATTTCCCGATGGGTGGCTATATCGCATTAATACCGTTGAGGGCACAACGAGCGCGTCTTTAAGTCCGGTGGGAAGGATTGCCTCTGGTGATGCCATTCATCAGTACCCTAACCTGGACCTAGGTGGTGGTGGCATTATCCTCAACAACCTTGAACTCTCTAGAGCCAGTGATGGTCACCAGGAAATGCGAGCGACGGATCGCCCCTCACAAGACGCGTTTCGGTTTAAGCGATCGGATGTCGGCAGTTTCATTGTTTGGTCAGATGGCGTTATATACGAAATTACGCAATTTGGGGGAACTACACGGGTCGGAGTGCAGCTATGGGGCTATCTGCCCGCCTCTGGTCAAATACAAAAACACGATCGCATTGCCTTGAATGCAGCCCCAACAGCACGGTTAGCGAAACTCACTCCAACACAGGTTAAGTTTAGGGAGAACGCCCTGTTTGAGCCTAAGGATATTGGTACCCTGATAACCGGGGTCACTGGAGCAATTTACAAACTGGAGGGACTGGTCGACAATAGGGCCGCAACCGTAACCGCCATTGGTCGCATTAGCCGTTCCCCGATTCCCAACACCCAGTTTGAGCAATATTCCGCTACCGGTATCTATCTCAATGGGTTGCAGTTTAAATTCTCCCTGGATACCACCCAGCCTGCAATTACCGCCCCCACTGTCCAAGCGCCGATTAGCAACTTCCAAACAGCTCATCCCATCATTACCATTACCCTAGAAGATCTTCAGCAGCAGCAAGGGCAATCCTCGTCCTATCAGTTGTTTAAGGACTTCTGTCTGGAGAAGGCTAATGTGCAGGTGACCGTTCGCGATATCCAGGCGCTGCAGCTGCGGAACGATCGCACGGTGCTCAATCCCAAGAGCCCCTTTGAGCCCTTTGATATCCAGCCCATTGCTGGAGCTTCCTTATATTTTTCCCATCCCGAGATTGTGATGAAAAAGCTCGATACCCTGTCCCTTAAGCTGGAGTGGATGGGACTACCGGATAGCTTTGCAGCGCATTATTATGCCTATTATCGCTGTGGGCTTTCGCCTCGGCCACCAGTGATTAATGACGATAGTTTCCAGGTTCAATTGGATTTATGGCTGAATCGTACCTGGCATACCATTGGCAAACAAGTACTATTTAGTATTGGTCAGAATACGACAAAGCTATCGCCCATAAGCACCCTTCAATACACCAAAGCTCAGTTTGTTGGCCTGCCTGCCGCTACGTTTAAGGTAATTCCAACTGCGCCTGATATTGACGATGTGTGGGAACAGAACCGTTATTTTCGCCTGGAGTTAGCTCGACCTGACTTTCAACACACCCTCTATCCCTTGGTGCTCAATAAAGTGGCCAGGGCTCAGGATACTGATTTTGTTAAAGATGAGGAGGGTAACGATACTGAAACCAAAATTCAAAACCTCTCGGTTTTTCCTCCCTACACCCCGAAAATTAAAGGGATCTCGCTTAATTATCAGGCCTCGGCTGAGATTAACCTCAGGGCGGGCGACCAGGCAAATCAGGAAGCAGCAGGCACGCTCTTTCAGTTACATCCCTTCGGCTATGTGGATTTACAACAGACGGCCACGCCCGGTGATGCAGCTAGTCGCTATTTCTTACTTCCTCAATATAAAACTGAGGGCAGTTTGTTTATCGGTCTCTGCGATGTGAAGCCGTCTCAGGCGTTAACACTCTTATTTCAACTGGTATCTGGCAGTGGCAATGCCGATCTGACCCCTCCCGATATTCAGTGGAGCTATCTGGCAGGCGATCGCTGGCACCCATTCCAACCTGCGGAGGTGTTGTCTGACAGCACCAACGGTCTGGTAGATTCGGGCATTGTACACCTCGATATTCCAGCCACAGCTACAGCTAACAATCATTTATTGCCTGCAGGGCTCCATTGGCTTCGAGCCACGGTAGATAAACATGCAGCTGCTATTCCCGACACCTTGGCGATTCGGACCCAGGCGGTGACAGCGACGTTTGTCGATCAGCAGAACGATCCAGAGCACCTGAGTCAGCCATTGGCTGCTCAGTCTATTCAGTCTTTGACGGAAGAAAACGCTGCGATCGCCACCGTCGAACAACCCTATAGTTCCTTTGGCGGGCGGCGGCAGGAATCCCATCGCACTTTCTATACTCGGGTGAGTGAGCAGTTGCGCCATAAGCGCCGGGCAATCACCCGTTGGGACTATGAGCGTCTGGTGCTGGAGCAATTTCCCCAGATTTATAAGGTCAAATGCCTTACCCAGGCAGAACAAGCCAATGCGCCCAATGCGGCCCAAGTGACTGTTGTGGTGATTCCTAACTTGGCCAATACCGCTCCTTTTTTGCCGTTGGAACCCAAGGCACCCCAATATTTGCTGCAGGCGATTGCAGCTTATCTCCAAGCCCATTCATCTCCCTTCGTGAAGGTAGCGGTCAAAAATCCTCGCTATGAACAGATCAAATATCGGATTGGGGTGCGGTTTCGAGAAAGCTATGAGCAGGGCTATTATCTCAAGCAGCTCAACGAAGAATTAGTGCGTTTTCTATCCCCGTGGGCCTATGAAGCACAGAGCGACATCTCTTTTGGCAGCTCCATTCACAGTTCAGCCGTGATTCACTTCATCGAAACCCGTCCCTATGTGGACTACGTGACCAACCTGAAGCTCATCGAACAGGTCACGCTTGCCAATGATGGCAGTCTTGAAGCAGATACTCCCTACCGGGTGAGTAATACCAACTTAGCCCAGGTAACGCAGGTAGATTCCATTCTGGTGTCGGCTCCAGAACACATCATTGACTTGATTGCGACAGCTGACTATGAGGAGGAAACCTTTGAAGGGATTGATTACATGATCATCGGCGTAGATTTCGTGGTGACGTAATTTCTGAACTACTTTCTGACGACTTAACAGGAGCGACCCCGTGGCAGGCAAAAAAGACAGAATCCAACTCCAAACGCTCTTTAAAACTGGAGCCAAACCTTCTGAGGGAGATTTCAAAGACTTTATTGATTCCGTCATCAATACTGAAGATGATGGCATTGAAAAGCCCTCTGGAGTCGATAATCCCCTCAAGATTTTGGCCCATGGAGATAGCGAAAATCTGCTCGATTTCTACGCCAAAACAGCCCATACTTGGCGATTGAATCAAAAGCCAACTGGGGGAAATACAGGACTCAATTTTGAAACCGGAGGCGTCAGTAAACTCTTTATTGACAGTGCATCAGGAAACGTGGGCCTCAGCATTACTCAGCCAATGGCTAAGCTTCATATTCAACAGTCGGGTAGCGAAAATGCCCTACGCATTGATGATGAAACAGGAGACAAAACCCCCTTAGTGGTAGATGCCGATGGCAAGGTGGGGATTGGCACTGATCAGCCCTCAAAACGACTAGATGTGAGGGGGGATGTTGGCCTGAGTGGAAAACTCACGGTCCCAGGTGCCCAGCAAATTGCCTTCACTGATGAAGATACGACCAATAATCTTAAGCTGCGGCTTTGGAGTGGCTATGGTCTGGGTATTAATTCCACCACATTATTCTACGCAGCCGACGGTACACATTCTTGGCGAGATGCTGATGGAACGAACGAACGAATGGTGCTGACAACAGGAGCCAAAGGCGAGCTAAAGGTAAAAGGAACAGGTAAATCGTCCTTTGCGGGTTCCCTCTCTGTGAGTCAAACCACTACATTGACCGGAAATGTAGGGGTTGGAGCGGCACCAGGAACTGAGAAATTGAAGGTGACTGGGGATACATCGATCGTAGACGGCAATTTAACTGTAGGTGGAACAATTTCAGGAACAATTGCTTCAGAAAACATCACTTCTGGGGTATTAGCAGTTGAGCGTATTCCTGATTTATCAGCTAATAAAATTACCTCTGGAAGAATTTCTGGCACGTTGACTATTGACACCGGTGGCGCTACAGACTGGGATGAATTAGTCGTGACGACCACATCTGAATGGGGAGATGGTGATACTCAATATGTGACCATTGGCTCAGGGGGTGCAGCTGGCATCATGTTGTCCTATCCCCATGTGACTTGGAGATATAACAAGGCTTCAATTCGTTATGGACGAATTGGAAGAGTACGGACGGGTTCTTTTTGGGATGCTGGAGTGCGTGCAGATGGTGCTTTCTCTTTCTTATTAAATGGAGTGGGCGATCCCAAGCTTTCCATTGCAGCAAATGGAAATACTGAAATCAGGGGAAATCTCAAAGTAGGGGGCGTCATAGAAGCTCATGCGACCAGCCATCTCAGACATCACATGTACCCGGCGGATCCCATTGTTTATCAAAATATTTTTGCCGCCAAAAATGCCGGTGCGATCAAAAAGCTTGGAAATCCTCAATACAACGACACATCACATCCGCCCTCTAGAAAATGGAATGATCGTCCAATCATTCGTTATGGAGGAAATAATGAAGCAGATGATAACGGTGCCGAAGTGACGATTCCCAATGGCTACAATACCGTCTGGGTGAGGGTGTTAGGAGAACGCTGGACCGTAATCAAGGCATATTTTCGGGATGGCAATCGTGAACAACTGGGCTTATGGGTTGGCGGATATCGATCAGCAAACTGTTACTGTCCAGATGGGTCTCTGTCTGACAGTTACGACAATATGCATCAGTGGTTACCGATTCCAGCAGGTCGAAGTGGAAGACTAGCCCTTATTGCCAAGCAACATACTAATCAAGATTTCTGGTTCTCTGGATTAGCGTTTAGCAAAAACCCCTGGTCACATGCCGCGCAATCGGCAGTTGCATACCATTGGGCATCGAATGGTGGTGATAGAACATTATGGGCAACAGATGGGCACAATTGGAACAGTGACGTACTTTCAAATATCCCCTCAAAAACTGATCTGGAATTAAAAGTCCCGGTGGTGCCGTCTGGCCGTGATAAGTTACTTTACTTAGTCGAGCATAACAATCACCTGAATGGGTGTATGCATGAAAGCATTAAGGTTGGTGGAACACCGATTGAGCGGTTTATGGCATCCTATGAAAATCCCTTCGCGCGTCATTGGAATAGTAAATTCTACGAGCGCTATATTGCGGCTCGAATCCCAGCCAGTTTGATTGCCCCCAATGCTCGGCATCTCAGCGTCAAAATAAACATGGACACTCAAAATAACCATATTCACTTCCGTGAAATTGGGACCCATGACTTGGAAATGCCTATCAGTATTTAGATGTTTTCAGATCCGTCTGATGTAGCCATAGAACAATGCCAACCCAGAGCTATTCAGCTTGGGTACTAATTAGGGAATGTACAGATGAAGAAACAGCTTGAACAACGCCTCCAACAACTCAAAGCCGAGTTTGAATCGGGTCAGCAAGTGTTAGCTGAACTGGAAGAAAAGCGAGCGAACATTCAAAATACCTTGCTCCGTATTCAAGGGGCGATTCAGGTGTTAGAAGAAGAACTCGCCAAAGCAGAGAAGGATACAACTGCTGATTCAACTGACAATGTAGATGCGGAAACTTTAGATGCGGCCAACGGTAGGATTCATGAAACGGTTGAAGCCTTAAGTTCAAGTAATGAGTAACAAGTAACAACTGGCCTTCACTTCCCGATTTCCATTTTTAATTCTTAACTCGTCACTGTTACTTGCATCCTCCTCCCCATGGTTGACTCCCTCACCATCTCCAATGCCCCCCTCGAACATCCCGGTATGGACTATGCCTTTCTCCGCCAGGAAGGTATCAAATCCATCCAACAACTCGCCGGTAGCCGCTGGACCGACTACAACAGCCATGATCCGGGCATCACTATCCTGGAAGCTCTGTGCTACGCCATCACGGACCTCAGCTATCGCCTTTCCTTCGCTATAGAGGATCTGCTAGCTCAGCCTGTTGGCACCTCTAATGCTGAACCACTCTTTTTGACGGCTCGCGAAATCCTCACCGTCAATCCCCTCACGATTACCGATTACCGCAAACTCTTGATTGATATCGATGGGGTCAAAAACGCCTGGTTGGAACCCATTAAGAATCCCCAACCTGAGCTGTATTACGACGCCCCGAATGCCCGTCTCAGCTTTAGCAGCGAGAATCTTGCAGAACCGGTGCGCCTCCAGGGCCTCTACCGTGTTCTCATTGAACCCGAATTAGCCTACCAGGGGAGAGAGCAGGCATTAGCGGCGTTCGCCAACGCCAGACTCCAACAACACCGCAACCTCTGCGAAGATTTTGCTGAGATTACGGTATTAGGGTTTGAAGAGATTATCGTCAACGCTGCGATCGAAATTGCCGAAGCGGTTGACCCTCAAGTGCTCATGGGGCAAATTCATACGGCTCTTACCGACTACATCTCCCCGTCGTTGCCCTTTCTGAGCCTGCCCACATTACTGGAGCAGGGCAAACCCGTTGAAGACATTTTTGCCGGGCCGATTCTTGACCACGGCTTTCTAGACGACGCCCAGCTCCAACAGTTTGAGCGCAAAACCGAACTCCACACCTCTGATCTGATCCGCATCATTTTGGACCTGCCTGGGGTCAATGCAGTGAAGCACATTACCCTCACGGGCAGTCAAGCAAAGGATCAAGAATGGGCACTTGACCTCAATTCCCAGCTCACCCCCCGATTGCACTCCCTAGAGCCAACAGTACAGGCAGGCAACATCAAGTTCTACAAAGGCCAGATTCTCTGTGAGCTTGACTTTGCCCAGGTTCAACAAACCCTTTCTGTTCTCGCCCCATCTCAGCCGCAATCCTCAACCTCTCAACGTCCCCCAGCTAGCAGTTTAGACCTCCCCATCCCCACGGGTGACTATCGCGAATTGTCAGACTATGTATCGGTTCAATCAGAATTTCCCGTCACCTACGGCATTGGTGAAATTGGCCTTCCCGCTTCGGCCAGTCCTGAACGCAAAGCCCAAGCCAAGCAACTGCAAGCCTATTTGATGGTGTTCGATCAGCTCTTAGCTAACTACTTTGCCCAGCTTGATCACGCCAGGGATCTCTTTTCCCTCAGCAACACCCAAATCCAGACCTATTTTTCCCAAAGTATTGCTCACTTTCCTGGTGGCAATGAGATTCTCCAAGCCACCTACAAAGACTATCTCAACGACTCATCTGCTGAAACTGCCGTTGATCTGGACCGTAAGAATCGTCTCTTAGATCACCTGATTGCCCAGTACGGCGAAACTTTTACAAACCATTCTCTGCTCTATCCCAATACCTTCCTCTCAGATACGCTGCTAAAGCGTAAAGCCGACTTCGCTCGGGACTACCGTCAGATCAGTGCCGGACGTGGTCAAGCCTTTAATTACACCCGCAATCCCAATGATCTCAAAACCGTCAGCAATGTCTCGGGCCTCAAGCGGCGGGTTGCCCGATTACTGGGGATGGACCCAGACCGACAATTCCTCGCCTCCGATGACAATAAAGAAGGGTTTTACATCGTCGAACATATTCTGCTCCGCCCCCGCAGAGGGCTATCCTCGGGAGCCAGCTCCAACACCAACCCGAATGCACCAACCAGCAATTTCCTCAGCTTTTCCCAGTCCATCACTGAATTTAAGGCTTCTGTCTTCCCAGATCACCTCACCTGTACTTCTCCCAACCATGGGCTAAAGGCAGGCGGGTCCATTAATATCTTCTATTCCACCCACTATAGCGGGACCTATCGCGTACTCGATAATCCGAAGGTCGATACCTTTGATATTAAGAAACCATTCGTGGCAGAAGACACCGGAGAGTGGGTTCGTAGTAATCAGTGTCCCGACCCCTTCTCCTTTCAACTCAGCGTCATTATTCCGAGTTGGCCAGGACGATTCCGTTTGCCCAGCGTCAAGCAACTCATTTACGACACCCTAATTGCCGAAACCCCTGCCCACATTACCCTCCATATTCACTGGTTAGATCAAGCCAAAATGCGGGACTTCGAATCTATCTACGCCCTCTGGCTTCAACACCTATCCGGAAACGTTAAGGAAGATACTGGGGCTGAGGCTGAGGCATCCGTCACCCGACTGATCAATTTTCTGGAACTGGGCTCCACCGAAATTCCTGTCTTCCCAGCCCTGCTCGGCTACATGACCATCAGCCAAGGTGAAGCTGACGCCAGCACAGAAAACCCATTTACAGTGTCTCCAAATCGTAGTGGACCGAGTGCGACCTAATGTCCCAACAACGCCACACGATCAAACAGCAAATCTTAGACTTGCGGGTCGGGTCTAATATCAAAGCATTTGAACTCCAAAACCAACTCAGCGCCCTCTATCGCAGCAAAATCATCTCCCTGATTCAGGTCTACTGCGATCAGATTAGCGATCCAGATACCCTCGTTAGAATCAATACCCTCGATATTGACCTGGGTGAAATAAACCTGCAAACCCTTGAAACAGACTTCGTCGCAAAAGTTAAAGACCACCTGTATCAGCAGCTAGCCAAAAAACTCGGCCCCTTGGCGACTGCCCCCAGCCCCACTAGCCCCCCTGAACAGGCCATAACTCCTACTGAAAAATCTAAATCTCACCCTCCTACTAACCCTACCGAATCTCTACTCGAAATATTCAGCTACTTCCTGCAAACCGGGCGTTTACCCTGGTGGTGTGACACCCTCAGCCCCTCAGCTCTAGAAGACTGCTGTGAGCAGCTGCTCCGACTCTCACCTGTCCCTCTCAAAGCTCTACTCCAGGCCCAACTCAAATACGCAAAACCTTTGCAGCGCCTGATTGATCAATTTTCTGATCAAACCCTGAGCAACCTGGTGACCTTACTGGCCCCCGCCAGATTTGAGTGGGTACAACCCTACACCCAGGATATTCAAGCCTTGAAACCCCACGTAGATAGTCTGCAAGATATCTCCCCCAGGCAATTCAGACTCAAGTATTGGCTAGGGATATTTGGTCCCCTATCCTTAAGCCCCACTCCTCATTCCAGTGCAGATACAGCCATTCGGAATCACCTGCTGCACTTGTCCACCAGTTTTCAAATCAACCTGCCTACGCTCTGGCAACAACTGCTCCGTGCCATAGAGCACCTCCACACTGATGGCATACGCTTCGAAAGTGAGCTGCCAGATGTTCTCGCAAAGCATCCTCCAACAACAGCAGCCAACAGCAACCGTTCAGAAATCAACAATCTAGTTAGTCTCTTAAGTGCGTTCAACGATCTCAATGACGAACCATCGATTTCATCATCCTTACAAACCAAAATTGACACTCTCTTACGTCAACTCAACTCGCTATTGCAAGAGCCCCTAAGTGACTCCCTAAACAGCCTGTCTAATCAGCTTCTCACTGACATAGCCACTCTGGTTACTGAGCTAGAAACCCAAGCACCGACCACCTATCGCCCCTTAACCGAGCAAATCAAGGTAGTTTTACAAGCCAGCCAGCCAGCCATCAACCTCGCTCCCTCTAACCCCCCTGCTCCCCCTGCTTCCCCAAACTCCTTTGATGCCTTTGACGATCCCGTCGATCCATTCAGCGAGTCTGAAGAAATCTACATTCAAAATGCCGGTTTGATCTTACTCTGGCCCTTTCTCCCTCGTTTGTTTGAAGCTCTCAATCTGCTTCAAGCTAATCACTTTATCGATCCTCAGACGACCGAACGCGCTGTCCTCCTACTCCAATATTTAGTTGATGAATCAATCGAGTTCCCAGAGCATCTGCTCCCCCTTAACAAACTCATGTGCGGCCTAGATCTCCTAGACCCCATTGCCGCTCACTTAGACATAACCGAATTAGAGCGAACCGAATGCAACATCCTTCTCAGAGCCGTCATTCATAACTGGTCCGCCTTAAAAAACACCACACCTAAAGGCTTTAGGCGAACCTTTCTTCACAGGGCAGGTATTCTTAGACTCTACAACGGTAATTGGTTACTGCAGATCGAACGAGAAACCTATGACATACTGCTCGATCAACTCCCCTGGAGCATCCGTGTAGTTAAACTGCCCTGGATGCCCGAAATTCTTCACGTAGAGTGGTAGTTCAAAGAAATAATCACCGCTTTTCCTAGCCAATCACAGTAAGAGTAAAAGGCCCCCAATGGCGGGAAGCAACTTAGTGCATTCTTTGACCAACTGGGTCGTGGGGGGCAAAATCGCGGTGGTTCCCTTAAGAATCTTCATCGCCGTTTTGCCAGCTTTTTGCATGGGACCGGCTTGAGGATCTTGTCCCACTTCCGCCAATACTTTGACCTGTTCTAACGCTTCGACTTTATCTTCTTTCTCTAGCTCAGGCTCCCCTTCAATGGCAGCCTGCAACTCAGTCAATAATTCTTTGAGCCCAGGTTCCCTGCTATCCGGGGTATCGGGGAGTTGATTAATGGTGTTAGTAACATCGCCGCTAATCGTCCCAAGGTTGAGTACACCACTTTGATCCCCCGCAACGACACCGCTGATATTGCCGATATCGCCACCCGCATTAATATTTATAGAACGTTGTTCAGCCACGTTATCTCCTAGGTTATATACACTTTCGACATAGTATTTATCTTCTTTGAGGGCACTCATCACCATCGATTCGAGACTGCGAATGCGCTCATCTTTTTCCTCAATGCCTCGCAACAGAGCTTGGATATCCCCCTGGGGCATGGATTCGACTTGCTGATATTGGTCAAAATAAGCTTCACTGAGTTGAGAGCGATCGGCATCCCCCGCCACTCGGGCTTGGACCCGCACCCGCTCATTGCCCCGTCCCTCCAGGGCCACGACTTCTAACCCTGCTTCCGGGAACTTTTCAGCAATCTGCTTAAGGGCAATAGCCGCCGCGCTAGGGTCAAGACCCCCTTGGTGGAAAAGGTCTAATGACTTAGATGCCATGGCCACATCCCTCATATCAACCCCCTGTTTCTGGTACAGATCGAGGGTTTTTATGATGGGGGAGATAAAATCAGTGAACTCTCCTGCCGCAAATGTTTTTTGGCGATTATCAGGTTTACGGACCGGATCAGGATCGTCCTTGGTCGGTAGATGCATATAGATATAGTCGCAAGCTACCTCAGCCAGTTGGGTATCGACGGAGATTGCCCAGTCTTGGATATAGGCCCCCGTCAGGGTGGCCTGGTTAAGGTTGGTATGGTACAGCTGTGCTTGAACCAATTTGGCGCGAGTTAAGTTTGCCTGTTGAAGATTTGCACCACTTAAATCAGCGCCGATCAAGCTCGCATCCGTGAGATTTGCGTTTTGCAGATTAAGATGACGGAGGTCTTGGCGATCGAAGGATTGCTCATAGGCATTTTTGGTGACGACCAAATCCCGAATGCTGTCATCGGCAAGGTAGGTCCCATTAATGCGGGCTTGATCGAGTTTGTGAACCTGGTGCCAGTTGGTTCGAGTCAGGAGACCCTGTCTAAAATTAGCACTTTTCAGGGTGGCTTGGTGGAAGTTGGCGTCGGTGAGATTAGCTCCATAAAAACTAGTCCCCCGAGCGGTTGCCAATGACGTTGACAGCGCTTTAATTAACGAGAATTTCTTGGCACCTTTAACCCCTTGGCGAGTGATATGGGCGACTAATCCCATCAGGACTAGGGTTATAAAAATCGGCAACACCCAATCCCAAGCCGTCGCTTCCCCTTGGCTGCCGAGAACACCTTCCCACAGACCCACCACTCCACCTGTTAATACCCCCAACCCTACAATGAAGGGCACCTGCCGAGCAATCATCACTGCGGTAGTGAGCCCAATTGCCCCCAGGAAAACACCGCCAATGCCTCCGAGTCCCATGATTAATCGAAGAATGACAAAGATCACAATAATTTCAGTAGAAGATTCCGGCTCAAATTGTGAGATCATCGCCACAAGGACGATTCCCATTGCCGCCGCTAAACTCCCTATCCCCATCGCCTTTCCCATCCCATGGCGAACCATGATGATACAAAAAATCGTGAGGGTAAGGATGGGCACGCCAGTGGCTAAAACCGTTCCACCCAGAATATTCCCCGCCAATTCTGCTTTATAACTGCCTGCGAATCCAAGAAAGGCACTGACATAGCCCACAATGGAGCCTGCCATAACTGCAAGCAGAACCGTAAAGAGGACTAATGTCACCACCCAACGTCGTTGAATTCCAGCCTTGGCCCGACTAAAATTAGCTCCCCGAAGAATAGCGTGGGTGAAATTGGTTCCCCGTAGATCGGCATGGCTGAAGTCAGCTTCAGTTAAATCTTGATTTCTAAAGGTGCGGCCACGTAGATTTTTATGGGAGAAATCTGTGTCCATGGCTGAGGTGCTGGCCCAGTGATTTGCAAAATCTATTTGCCGTTTTTAGGACGACTTTATCAGCAAAAAAATCTTCTGATGGCTCCTATCATAGACCGCTTGCTTTTATCAAAATAGAGGAGATAGCTAATTCTTCACTTAGATTCAATATTTAGAGAAATTGTCAGTCATGATGAATTGTCAATACTCTGCATCAAAAATCTACCCTGTCTAGCTTCAGGGGAAATACTAACCTTGATAATCCGTTTTCTTCGTTCAATTCCCCTCCGTTATCGAAGCACTGAATCTAGAGAATGCGAGTTGAGTTGAAACACTCAGTCATCCGTGGTCACAGTCATGGCTGCGCCACCCTTTCCTCCTTCGCTCTAACAAGATTTGCACCACATACAGCACACTACGTAATTATTCAGAATGAACATTTACGGACAATTTCCCGTGGTTACAAAGTCAGCATGTCGTTGATACTCTGCTCAGATTCTCTACATTCATCTCACTGTTGTTTTCCCTTGGAACCTCTATTTCCCTTGTGCCGATTAGCACATCGGATTCAGCCGATAGGGGACACCTTGACGGAAGGCTGAGCGAAGACGACCTACCAATTTTCTAGCTACGGCAACGATGGCTTTCTTCTTGCCCGTTTTTGGATAGAGTCGCTCGTAGAAGGTCCTCAAATCTTTGTCTTTTCGGATGGCAGCCCAGGCCGATTCACACAATATATGCCTAACTCGTGGGTTGCCTTGTCGTGTGATGTGGCCTCTGCGAATCGTGTCGCCACTAGAATGCTCACTGGGCGTCAACCCTGTATAGCTAAACAACTGACGTTCGTTGGCAAACTGACTCATATCACCCAGCTCATTGGCTAAAATCCTTGAGGAGAGGGGGCCAATGCCAGGTGCTGACCGGTAAGTTTCTTCAAGTGGGTCTTTTTGAGCTTGCTGTTTTAACGCTAACTCAATGGCCCTAATTTCAGTATCAAGGGTCTGCCAGATGTTTTGATAGGCCTGAGTAATCGTGGTGAATTCGGGACTGGGTGCTTTGGCGAGGATTGATTTCAGCAAACTTTGGCTCATTTCTCTCCGGTCTTCTGGTGAAAGCAACCCAAACTGATGGGCGCGCATCCGAATCATGTTTTTAATCGCTGTTCGTTCCCGCACCAATTATTCTCTGGTTCGCGTCAGGAGGCGTTTCTGTTCTATGTGTTCTGTCGGCACTCTAATTCCACGGAGTCTCCCGACTGCCAGCAGGGAGGCTATCTTCTTTGCATCGCGCTTATCTGTTTTCACTCGATTATGACTCGCAGTTTCAATGCTGCCAGGATTCACGACTAAATTTTCGATACCGGCGTTCTTCAAGGCTCTGTGTAACACAAAGCCTGAGAATCCTGCTTCATAGGCTGTGCAAATATCAGCCTGAGGGTAAAACGCTTTTAGTTGCACTACTAATTGCTCAGGACTAGTCAGGGTAGTCCATCTCTTGATAACACCCCCATCCATGAAACTGGCAATCGCATATGTTCGCTTATGCACATCAATGCCAATGAATACTTTCTTACCTTGATAGCTCTCAACTTTAGATGATTTGCTCATGGTAAAAACCCTCCACTGTCGATAGGGTGATCACTTAAAGTCTATAAGTCCACCAAAATAGCGATGTTAAAAAAACGGACATTCTCGGTAGAAATATTCTGATCACTGATGTACTCATCATAGGGACAGCCCTGAGTAGCCAGAATTGAGGAGCTGCCACCAGTCTGATAGGCTGATTGCTTACCCTAAGCTATGCTTTGTCTACCTTTAATGGATTGCCCTCATTGCCACTCAAACCGAGTCTCTTTTCTTCAGCGTAAAACTAACCTCGGCTATGCCATGTTCCGCTGCAAGCAATGTCGTCGGACTTATAATGAACGGACCTCGTTCTTTTGGATTTTGTGGAGTGAACTGCTCAATCCCTTTTCCCAACAATGTTCTGTAGAATATAGAGTTCTTGATGCCCTCACTCTTGGTCATCATGGAATTCAACAGTCCCGGACACAAAACCATTTGCCTTCCCTTTCAGTCTGAAGCGGAATACCGGAAACTGATCACCAAGGGAAGTACTTTCCGGG
>NZ_JANQOY010000090.1 GCF_028285565.1 Acaryochloris sp. IP29b_bin.148 | reverse complement strand
CAAGCCAAAAATCTCTCCCGGTTGAATTTGAAAGGAGACATCTTTAACTGCTTCAACCTTGCCGTAGGATTTTTTTAGGTTTTGGATGAGAACAGCAGGAGCCATAGAATCACAAATCTCAACAGGCAGTCTTTCTTATTTTATTACTGTGTCTACGATGCAATCGCATGAATCCTAGGAATTGCTGGTTGCCAGCGTGATGATTGAGGCCAAGCCTCATTGATTTTGTTGGGTTTAATGACAGAAATAGACTATATTTAGCCTTTGACAGGATTTTAGGTCAGTATTGCAACACCTTTTTCTTGCAAGACTCTTTTAAGCCTTTTAAGTCGACTATTCGCCATATTGTGTCATCAGACCATCGGCGAAAAAATCGATTGATCTCGATCAAAAAATTCCAGATCCGTTGCATTCAACGCTGCAGTCTTAACCAATACTGGGTGCCCAAGCTTGCAGAATATGGGCTGATTGGTGCCACATTTGATGGGTCCAGGGTAGGCTATCGACTCCCATCCCTGCACAGAGCAACATCATATACAGAATGGAAAATTTAAAGACTGACCGCGCCATCTGCTTATCCTCTGGTGTTTGAGTTAGTTGCCAGGCTTTGTGAATAAATTGTGCCCAGAGCACAATGGCAATCATCGCATATAGAGCACCAGACACTTGCAATGGATACACCAATAACAGGGTGACGGGCAATAATAGGAGCGTATATACAAAGGTTTGGTTGGCGGTGGTGGCCATACCATTGACGACAGGCATCATGGGGACCCCAACTTTGGAGTAGTCTTCTTCAATCATCATGGCGAGGGGCCAGAAATGGGGTGGGGTCCATACAAAGATGATGGCAAACAACACCCAAGCGGCCCAACTCAACTCTCCTGTGACTGCTGCCCAGCCGACTAAGGGCGGAATCGCACCTGCTGCCCCCCCAATCACAATGTTTTGGGTAGATGAGCGCTTCAGCCAGTAGGTGTAGACGCCAATATAGACAGCAATGCCAGACATGGCTAGGCAGGCACTGAGAAGGTTAGCGCTTAAGGCCAAAATCAGAAAAGCTGCCAATGCTAAGGCGGCGGCAAAGACGCTAGCCTGCCAGACTTGAATCCGTCCAGAGGGTAAAGGGCGATGCCGGGTTCGCTCCATGATGAAATCAATGTCGCGATCGTAAATACAGTTGATGGTATTGGCCGACCCTGCCGCACAAGCGCCTGCGATTAAGGTTGTCAAAAATAATCGTGGACCTACTTGCCCAGAGGACGCAACCCACATAGCGGCTGCCGTTGTAATCAGAAACAACAAGATGAGGCGCGGTTTAGTCAGTTGATAGAAATCGATGCAGGTCTGAGCAAAACCAGGATGAAGCCAAGGAACCTCAGCCCATATGGTTTTTTGCATATTTAAGCCTCTGAATAAATTCTAAGGTAGGACGAGACAGTGCGAAGGTTGTCACTGTCAGGGCAAAACGATTGGGGGCTGCTTGTTTAAGAGGGTTCCAAGGAGCCTGTGATGGAAATGGGCACCGTTTGCAGTGGTTTTACATATTCTGCTTGATGGCGATCACGAATCGCAATCACGCTAAAGATCACTAAGGTCCCTAACAAGCTAGCGCCAATGGCTTGATGGGCAACCGTTAGGCCCACCACTTGCAGATGTAATCGTAGTGTTGAAAGGCCGACCAAAATTTGCAGACCCAGCAAGCCCAAAGCGAGTTTCCCCAAGCCTCTTAAGTACGGGTGTAAGGCAGGGGTACGCCATGATAAAAACACTAAAGTCAAAACCGTGAGACTTGGGGGAACAACGCCAGCAATGTGATTATTCATAATCCGACACAGTTGGGCTCCCGCTAAGCATTGGTGAGCAGCCCATTGCGATGCCACTAATCCGCCCAGAATACTTTGGCCGTAGACGAGGACAACGGCTAAGGAGCTGAGCCACGGTAGGCGATTAACCACTCCCGTGCCTTGATAAGGCATCAAACTACTGCCAAGGACTAACATGCAGCTAAAAAACAACAGCCCTGTGGCTAGATGAGCCGTGACAATATCGAATCTCAGCAGTTGAGTGACGGTTAGGCCTCCTAGTACCCCTTGAAAGATAATCAAACCTAGACAGAGGGTTGTTAGAGCAGGCAACCATTTGGGTAATCGTGATTTCAACCACCAGGTCACGCCGGTTAACACAATCATCAAACAGCCGAGAGAAGACGCAATCAGACGATGAAACCACTCTAAGAAAACTTGGAGATTCATTTGCTCTTTGGGGACGAACTCTCCGTAGCATAAAGGCCAATCTGGGCAGGATAGTCCTGCATTCATCACCCGTGTGGCGCTACCTAAAGCCATCAAAAACAGCGTCAAGGTGGCCATGCCGAAGAACGCGTAGCTCAGGAAATGGGACGGAGTTTTACCCCCAGCATTCGTAGCTGGGGAATGGTTCTGTAATATCTCGGCCATAAATATTTCAACAACTATAGGAAGGAGAGTGTAACCACATCTGCAGTTATAAACTTTTGAATACTCACTGCTAGTACTCTATAAAGCACTTGATTCGAATAGTTACACTGTAACCAGTATTTTCCTGAAGCTGGAATGACCTGAAACATATTGCTACACAAGTGTTGCAGGTTAATCTGCACTGTCATGGATATTACCTTTTTTTAAGGGTTCTACTGAAAGATAGAAAGACATAGATTTTTGTAAGGAAACTTTAAGGTTCAGTCATCTCCAAACTTATGAATCAACTGCCAAGATAGTAGTGTCTGTTGTCTTGTCAGGATCCCAAAGAAAAGCCTAAGACTGCTGATCAGAGTTCCACCTTACCGAGTGAGCTGATCTACCGTAGTAGGTGATGTTGAAGGTCCTAAATAGGTGTTGAAGTCTTCTTATTGTTTGGCCTGATATCCGCTCTATCACTACAGGAAAATCACTGTGAAAGTTCCAACGGCGATTCTCACCTTAATTATTGGGATTTTAATTACCCTTGCGAGTCTTTGGGTCAGTCAAAACAATGATGTATTACTACCCATCGCTGCAGCATCTGAAGCAGCCGAAATCGATCGCTTATTCGCAGCGATGATGGCCATTGCCACGGGCCTATTTCTGATTGTTCAAGGGGCGTTGCTATATTCCTTATTTGCGTTTCGCCGTAAGTCAGATGATCAGACGGATGCTGAACCCGTGCATGGCAATGTGCCTTTAGAAATTGTCTGGACTGCTATTCCTGCAATGCTAGTGCTGTGGTTGGGAATCTACAGTTTCGATGTCTATCAGAGTATTGATAGCGTCGGTACGATGGGATCTCATAATATGGCCCATCAGCATGGCGATATGGAACAGGTGGCTGATGCAGATGCCGCCACCATGGTTACTGATCAAGGTCAGATGCCTTCTGGCGCACTCAGCCAAGCGGTTGCAACTGAAACCGTTGAACCATTGCAGGTCAATGTAGATGGTTTGCAATATGCTTGGCTATTTACATATCCCGATACGGGCATCATCTCTGGTGAACTCCATCTACCCGTGAATCGTCCCGTAACCCTCAACATTACGGCGAGGGATGTGATTCATGCCTTTTGGGTGCCTGAGTTTCGCTTGAAGCAAGATGCGGTCCCTGGGCAGGTCACTCATTTGAATTTTCAGCCCACAGAAGAAGGGGTTTATCCCGTGATTTGCGCCGAGTTATGTGGGGCATATCACGGAGCGATGAAAACCCGCTCCATTGTTCACTCCGGTCCTGAGTACCAAGCTTGGGTGGATAGTCAGCTCGTAGCGAATACGTCGAGGGAGACGGTCGCTCAATCTGTAACCGCGTCCCCCTTAGAACACCATGCTGCGGCGATGGGTCTACCTGATCACCTGCATGACCCCCATCAGTCGGATTTAGCTCAGGCCGGCCACTCCCATTCAGCGTCCTGACAGCGCTACTTAAATTTTGACGACAAGACATTTCTGTGATCACCCCGGGTTAAAGGATTGATTTATGACGGAAGCGCAAGCACCCCATCTAGAAGAAGTAGAGGTGACGCCTTGGCGCGAATACTTCAGCTTCAGTACAGACCACAAGGTGATTGGTATTCAATATCTGGTCACGAGCTTTGTGTTCTATCTGATTGGTGGACTCTTGGCAGAATTGGTACGGACTGAGTTGGCGACGCCAGCTTCAGATTTTGTGCCACGAGAGACCTATAACGAACTGTTCACCATGCATGCCACGATCATGATCTTTTTGTGGATCATTCCCACCTTGACGGGGGGCTTTGGCAATTTTTTGGTGCCGCTGATGATTGGGGCTAGGGATATGGCGTTCCCGAAACTGAATGCGATCGCATTTTGGATCATCCCACCCACTAGCATTTTGTTGTTGTGTAGCTTCTTCGTGGGACCCGCTGCTGCAGGTTGGACCTCCTACCCTCCCCTGAGCTTAATGACCAATAAAGCCGGAGAAGCTATCTGGATTCTAGGCGTGATTCTCCTGGGAACGTCATCGATTATGGCGGGGTTGAACTTCCTGGTCACCATCCTGAAGATGCGGATTCCCAGCATGACCTTAAATGATATGCCCCTGTTTTGCTGGGCCATGTTGGCCACCTCTGCTTTGCAGCTGGTGGCAACCCCTGTTTTGAGTGGGGCAATGGTGTTGTTGGGCTTTGACTTATTGGTCGGCACCAATTTCTTTAACCCAGCAGGGGGTGGTGATCCGATTGTCTACCAGCATATGTTCTGGTTTTATTCCCACCCGGCGGTTTACATCATGATTCTGCCGGCCTTTGGCTTAATCTCAGAAATTCTGCCCGTCCATGCTCGTAAGCCTATTTTTGGTTATCAAGCGATTGCCTATTCCAGTATTGCCATTAGCTTTCTGGGGTTAATTGTCTGGGCCCACCATATGTTTACCAGTGGCACCCCCGACTGGCTACGGATGTTCTTTATGATTGCTACGATGGTGATCGCCGTACCCACGGGTATTAAGGTGTTTAGCTGGGTGGCAACGGTCTGGGGCGGCAAGCTCAACTTATGCAGCGCCATGCTGTTTGGGATGGCCTTTGTCTCCATGTTTGTGGTCGGTGGCCTCAGCGGGGTGATGGTGGCCTCGGTGCCCTTTGATATCCACGTACACGATACCTATTTTGTCGTGGCTCACCTGCATTACGTCTTATTTGGCGGCAGTGTATTTGGCATCTATGCCGGGCTCTATCACTGGTTTCCCAAAATGACCGGGCGGATGCTGAATGAATTCTGGGGCAAGGTGCATTTTGCCATGACCTTTGTGGGCTTCAACATTTGCTTTTTGCCCATGCATGTCTTGGGATTGCAAGGGATGAATCGTCGGATTGCCGAATATGATCCGAAGTTTGCAGCTTTGAATGTCGTGTGTACGATTGGGTCCTATATCTTGGCGACATCGACGATTCCCTTTGTGGTCAATGCGGTGTGGAGCTGGCTGGCAGGTCCCAGAGCCAACAGTAATCCTTGGAAAGGACTGACGTTAGAGTGGACGGTTCCTTCCCCCCCACCCGTAGAGAACTTTGAGGAAGATCCCGTTTTAGCGATTGGTCCCTATGATTATGGGACGCCCAAGGCCCTCGATTTTGTGGCGGCCACCCTAGCGCCTGCCCCAGCCCTGGCAGCTGACAGCTTAGAGTAATACCCTCCTTAAACCTGAACACGTTAGCAACATTGGATACCTATGCAAGGTTCAACAGCCGATCAAAATCAAGCCGACATCGCCTATGCCGCAACGGTGGAAACCGCTGAGCACCATAGTGAGCATCCCGATTTGCGACTTTTCGGGTTTATTGTGTTCTTGGTCTCGGAAAGCATGTTATTTCTGGGACTCTTTGTGGCCTATTTTGCCTTTCGGGTGGTGACCCCTGAGTGGCCACCGGAGGGCACAGAAGAACTAGAATTGATGCTCCCTGGCATCAACACCATCATTCTGATTTCCAGTAGTTTTGTCATCCATAAGGCTGATACCGCGATAAAAAAAAGTGGGGATGTCAAAGCCGCCCGCTTGTGGTTTGCAATCACCATTGCCATGGGAGCCACGTTCCTCGCAGGCCAGGTGTATGAATACAATCATTTGGGCTTTGGACTCACCACCAACCTGTTTGCCAGTACCTTCTATCTGTTAACAGGGTTCCACGGATTACATGTGTTTGTGGGCCTCCTGTTGATGTCAGCCGTGCTATGGCGTTCACGAGTTCCCGGTCATTATTCTGAAACGAGCCATTTTGGCATTGAAGCCACTGAAGTCTACTGGCACTTTGTGGATGTAATTTGGATTATTTTATTTCTGATTCTGTATCTTCTCTAGGGCTAAATTGCCTTGCAAGGTATGGCTTTTACAGCAGCTCCACCCAAACTCTCAGAGTTTGGGTGGAGCTTAAAGTAATGATGACAAACATATGTTCTTCAGACTATCCAAAGTCGATTCATCTTCTACCTTCAAGCTTGCTAAGCCCAGTCGGTGGACAGTTTCGATTATCTGTTCATTGAATAGGTTATTGCGCTCTAAGAACTTGTCTATCAAAAGTCTCTCATGCGAGGATTTTGTTTCATATTCGCTGTTAGAGTAGATTCTCTGTTTCAAAAATCCATTACTAGCCGTTAGCCAAATAGCAGAAATACTGTCAAAGTCCAAAGTCTTGACCAAATCTGGCAATAGGGCTGATCCTTCTATGACTACTTTGTCTGAAGATGCATCATTGGCATGACCAACAACAATATGTTCAATAGTCGGCCACACATTCTCTCTATAGTGCCTGAGAACATCTTGGAGCAATTCATCAGCAGCCAGTCGTTGATAGTGCCTAGCTACATGACTGGGAATGTCTTTACGCCCCACTCGCCAAGGCCGTCCAGGATGGCGGGCTAGTTTATCTGTGGCAAGGTAAGTCCAATTGAGATGAGAAGCTAGACACTGAGCAAGGGTTGATTTGCCTACATGGGACGCACCACCAATAAGCAGAAGTCGCTGTCTAGTCAGCATAAGCTTTGGCGAAATGATCTTGTCTTTACTAATTTACTGTTGGTCCATACCAGAACTCAAAGCAAGCTGGCAATAAAGATAATGCACTCAGGAACGTGTAAAGGAGGAAATGGTATCTGTGGCAGAGTTCATTACTATTTCTGTTGTCGGAGAGATGATTAGTGATCACACTTTTTGGCAGTTTGGCCTCTGGTAATGTTCATAAAGTGCAATTAATTTTGCGTTTTATTAATCAGCCATTTCTTCGAGTTGAGGTTAGTCAGGCAAAAGGCGAAACCAAACGACCAGAATTGCTGAAGCTGAACCCTATGGGTAAGTTTCCAGTTCTACTGCTTGAAAGTGGTGATGTGCTGTCCGAGTCAAATGCGATTCTATTTTATTTCGCCAAAGATACGAGGTTATGGCCTGACGATACTCGAACCCAAACGGAGGTTCTGCGCTGGTTATTTTTCGAGCAGTACAGTCATGAACCGACTTTGGCAGTTATCCGCCACTTAAGCCGCTATGTCAAAGATCCCCACAAATATACCAAACATATCCAAAGCCTGAAACCCAAAGCCCGTCATGCTCTTCTAGTATTAGAGCAGCAGTTGCAGTCGCATTTGTGGCTAGCATCCGATCGATGTACAGTCGCTGATTACGCACTCTATCCTTATACGCGCACTGCCAATGAATCTGGTTTCAATTTAGCTGACTATCCAGCAATCGAAAAATGGCTGTCTCAAGTCGAAGCTCAACCTAACTTTTTGCCGATGGGCGTTGAAGGAGCGCAAAACGTGCAAGGTTTCTATGAATATTTTCAGGGAAATCGCCCTTAAACCCCCAATTTCACAGAAAGCTGGCAAAAGAGATAATGCACTTAGGGAATGCAATAGGAGAAATAGTATCTTCAGCAGATAAGGTTATCTCTTGCTGGTAACCCGTAGGGGACGGATGGCGCAAAACCCATAGCTGCTGATCAGAGACATCCCAGATCCAATAGTCTGTGATATTGGATTGAGCATAAACTCTGGCCTTGAGTGTTTGATCTCGCTTGAAAGTTCGATCAGAGACTTCTATTAACAAATGGATTTCATCAGGATTAGGGTGATGATCTTCGTAGTCTCGCGGATTGAGGGCAACAACTGCAATATCTGGTTCTGGCTCAGAATTATTGTTTAATTGCACAGGGTCTTGGAACCGCAATAATGCCTGCTCACCTAATACTTGACTCAAAACTCTTGCGATTCGGGTCATGGCTGCGCTGTGGGCCGTTCCTTTAGCAGCCATGTGATACAACTGCCCCGCAATTAACTCTACCCGTTCGTCTGGGGTTAAGATACCCACCTCTACCATCCGATGGTAGTCCTGTACGCTCAATCGTCTTAGATCTGTTGAGATCATGATTTTGTCGCATCCAGCAAGAACTCTATGTCAGTTATAGCAGCAGCATACTGCAAGCCCTATCAATGTGAGGAGAGACTGGTGCCAGCAGATTATTTCATTGGGGTGCCAGCCCATCCGCAGAAGTTCGGTTATCTGCACAATAACCCGATATTTTAGTTCGGGCCTTGGGGCTACAATGGGTTAGCTCAGATTTAGCACTCTCCTCTTGAGAGTGCTAGTTTGCTGAAAACGATAAAAAACGTTGTGTGTAATTCACTGAGAAGGCGCGAACGAGAGGACGCTTGCAATGGCCAAACATGTAGTATTTGATGAAGAGTCTCGTCGTGCTCTAGAGCGTGGCGTAAACTCTCTGGCAGATGCCGTACGTATCACCTTGGGACCCAAAGGTCGCAATGTGGTTCTAGAGAAGAAATTCGGAGCACCCCAGATTATTAATGATGGGGTCACAATTGCCAAGGAAGTAGAGCTTGAGGATCCGTTGGAAAATGCGGGTGCCCAGCTGATGCGAGAGGTGGCTTCCAAAACCAATGACGTGGCGGGGGATGGCACCACCACTGCAACAGTATTGGCCCAAGCCTTGATTCGCGAAGGTCTTAAGAATGTTGCTGCTGGCGCAAATCCTGTGGCCGTCCGCAAGGGCATTGATAAAACGATTGATGCCTTGGTTAAGGAGATTGAAACCAAGTCGAAGCCGGTTGCTGGAGATGCGATCGCACAAGTGGCCACCATCTCTGCCGGGAACGATACCGAAGTCGGCCAGATGATCGCCCAAGCCATGGATAAAGTCGGCAAAGATGGCGTGATCACGGTCGAAGAATCAAAGTCCCTAGCCACAGAAATGGAAACCGTAGAAGGGATGCAAATTGATCGGGGTTATATTTCTCCCTACTTTGTCACCGATGCCGAGCGCATGGTGGCTGAGCTGGAAAATGCCCGGTTACTGATTGTCAACAAAAAAGTGAGTTCTCTCCAAGACCTCGTCAGTATTTTGGAGCAAGTGGCTCGGGCCGGACAGCCGTTGCTGATTATCGCAGAAGACCTAGAAGGCGAAGCCTTAGCCACCCTAGTAGTAAATAAACTGCGAGGCGTTCTGAATGTTGTAGCAATCAAAGCGCCTGGCTTTGGTGAGCGCCGACAAGCCATGCTGCAAGATATTGCCGTGCTGACTGGCGGCCAAGTCATTTCAGAAGATGTGGGCTTATCCCTCGACAAAGTTGAGTTAGAGATGTTGGGCACCGCCCGTAAAGTCACCATCAGCAAAGACAACACCACGATCGTGTCTGAAACAGGCAACAAAAGTGATGTTGACAAGCGAGTGGAACAACTGCGTCGTCAACTGGAAGAAACCGATTCAGAGTACGACAAAGAAAAGCTACAGGAGCGAATTGCGAAGCTGGCAGGCGGCGTTGCCGTGATCAAAGTCGGTGCGGCCACAGAGACCGAACTGAAGGATCGCAAGTTGCGCATCGAAGATGCCCTTAACGCCACTAAAGCTGCGGTAGATGAGGGCATCGTACCTGGAGGCGGCACCACCCTAATTCATCTGACCAAAAATATTGAGGCCATCAAAGCCCAATTAAAAGATGAAGAAAAAGTCGGTGCTGATTTAGTGGGCATTGCTTTAGAAGCACCACTCTCTCAAATTGCCGATAATGCCGGTAAAGAAGGGGCTGTGGTCGTCGAAAAAGTCCGTGATGCTGACTTTAGCTATGGCTACAATGCCATGACGGATACCTATGAAGACATGATTGCCGCGGGTGTGGTTGATCCTGCAAAGGTGGTTCGCTCTGGCCTGCAAAATGCAGGTTCGATTGCAGGTATGGTCTTGACCACCGAAGCTCTCGTGGTCGATAAACCTGAACCCGCTGCTGCTGCCGCGCCCGATATGGGCGGCATGGGTGGCATGGGCGGCATGGGTGGCATGGGCGGCATGGGTGGCATGGGCGGCATGGGCATGATGTAAGCCTTTGCTGGTCTAAGACCTTGAGTCTTCTCTAACAGTCTGCGATTCTGCAGGCTGTTTTTTTATGCCAGCATGCCGCAGAATGCAGTCTTTTCAGTGGGAACGGCCTGGGGAGAATATCAGTCTGGAAATGGTGATGCTCGCTTGAAAATTCTGTCTTAACCAGGAGACGAATCAAAAGGCTTAAGCAAATTTTAAGCTTTAGATAAGCTTCTCTTTGTCAGGTTCTAATTTGAAAAGGGTATCATTAGATACAGAAATAAATCGTTCATCTTGCATCACTTATCCGTTTGATTCCTTTCAAGGGTGGGGCCGCAAGACGGAAGTAAGGCAATTACCTGAAGGAACGCGCCTCAATCAATATCTTTCTTGAATATTAGGTCGGAGGCCAACTATGAAGTATTCCTATCGTGGTGTCGAGTATAACCACGTTTCCCCCTCGCTAGAAGTCACTGAAACTGAAATCATCGGGCATTATCGCGGAATGCCAATGCGCCGACGGAATTATGCAACGACTCATCTCCATCAACCCACGCATCAACTGAAGTATCGTGGCGTTGAGTATGGATCGGGTGTGAGCACAGACATGCCCCGTGAACATGTACAAACGACCACACCTAAGATTCCTGATGTGGTTCCCAAATCGATTGCTGTGGGTTCTGCGATGAATTACGCTAGACCGACGGGTCGCTTGGGTATTCGCGATGTGTCTGAATTAGAGAAGGTGCACAATACCTTTATTCGCCAAACCTTGGAGCACCGCCTAGCCGTAGCCAAGCTTAAAGGTGACCAAGGACTGATTCAGATGTTAGAGCAAGAGCAGCATCAGCTGAACTAGCGCTTGATACCGCAGTCATCAACACAAAAAGCCTCCAATCTATCAAGATCTGGAGGCTTTTTGTCTGAAAAAAAGCGGTCGTGGCTGAAAAACTCTGAGTAGATCAAGAGCGAGGCGAAATTGTTATGTCCATCGCTTTGACTCATGATTTTGTGGGTTGCCTATGCTCAGAGCATCTGAGGTTCTGACAGCAATATTTAGGTCGATCTAATCAATCGCTTGCAAGAGTTGCGATCGCTCCAATGTGGCTTGGCCAAAGCCAGGGACCCAGGCCACCCAGCGATCTTTTTCAGCTTCGCACAGCAATAATGCAGTATCTGCGCTGTATTCAGAGAGGCAATCACGCAGTTGTACCCATTGAGCCGCTTTAGGAACAAAAACATCTGCTAAAGAGAGGGTTGCTTGTGGCGTTTTAGTAGATATACTCATCACAAACCAAAAAATGTATTAGTTTATACAGAAATTCTAGATGAGATTGATAGTTGATCAGCTAGTTATATTGAAACTTAACGTGATAGCGCTTAGCCTGTCCCTGAAATAGCTATAAAACCAACTGTTTTGGGCATTGTGATGTTGAAATCTATGTCATTCAGCCCCGTTTATGAAGTAGAAGCACATATTTGTACATATCTATTTATGGCTTAGAGATTGCTAAATTCATCTTTTTATGGTTGAATACGGCAAAATTCGCACCTGTATATCCTATGATTACCCTCTGTCCTTCACTCTTAATTCTGGCGTTGGCGACGGGATATTTATTCACTGTTTATATGGTCTTAGGTTTGTGCCAACAGGATCGATCCACAGTCTTAAAGTGATCGGCACCCGATACCACCCCTTAGAGGTTGTGTGCAGGCTGATCACAGCCAATCCCTTGCCTTTTTGACGATTGCAAGGGATTGGCAAGCCAGGCTCAAACTCAGTCGGGGGGTAGCCTCCCTTATTCAACGGCTTTGGCAACATCTCCTACCTTAAATCCTGTGC
Organism: Acaryochloris sp. IP29b_bin.148; assembly: GCF_028285565.1. GTDB lineage: Bacteria > Cyanobacteriota > Cyanobacteriia > Thermosynechococcales > Thermosynechococcaceae > Acaryochloris. Next base: position 115,894 of record NZ_JANQOY010000090.1, on the reverse strand, counting down.
CGGTCAGGATTTTGCCGACAGAAGATTGAGCATCGACTTCTGTCAACTGGATGCGACCCACAGATTCCGTTTGCCGCCTGAGTAATTTGCCAGTGGTGGGGTCCTTGATATCTTTGATGACACGTTCCACAGAAACAACCATACCCGGTCGGAAGCCATGGGCACCCCCCTTATTGAGGACAATTTGATTCCCCGTGACATCAGCCACGACCATTTCTTCGACGGGAAGTGTTGCGGGTTGGGCCGCTAGCTGTGGAGCAACGGCAGCCAACTGAGCTACGATTTTGTCAACCGCTTGGCCAGAGGCTTCTCCCAATAATCGCTCACTGCTGTCGGAATCTGTATTTACGCCAATGCCCAGAATGCGACCTCGCCCTCCACTTTGATCGGCCTGGCCCGTTCCCTCTGCTGCTGTTAAGATTTCGCCGGTGGCAGTGCTGACGAGACGGGTGGAGAGCTGCACAATCGCGACCTGAGTTTTTTGTTTACCTCCCAGACCAAAGAATCCGCCCACGGATCCACCTTTAGACTGCTCTTCTACATGGAATTGGGTAATTGAACCAATCAAGACTGCATCTACACCCAGCACGCGCCCAATCTGAGCAGCAGTCGTGGGTTCAATCCGACCAGACCGTCCCAGATTTTGCTCTGCTAAAATGGCATCAACTTTACTGCGTTCGACGAGGATGTAGGTTCCCTCTTTGACGAGCTCATTGGTGAGTAGATTGCTGATACCTTTAGAGGCTCCGTTTTGACCGTACAATCCATAACTCAGCCCCGTTTTGCTGACATTGGCATAGTCAAAGTCTAGGACGGCGATCCGGCGGCTTTCCTTGGGCTTGATTTGCTCCACACCGATACTAGGAGAGCTGAGAGGGTTAGCATAAACTGAACTCGGAACGCAAAAAGCTGTGAGAACCGTGAGAGCAATAGAAAGTTTAGCAATGGGTAAAACTGTGTGTTTCATGAAAGTAGGCGTCCAGTACATCCTTAAAGGTTTTGACGGTAGTGAGGAAGATTCAGTTTCCAGTTTTGAAAAGATAGAATCTGGGTGGAGAAAAAGTTTAGCGATGGTCTTCGACCGGCCTATGGCCATCGCAAATGGTTCGAATCGACTGTCGGCAGTTTTTAGAGGCAATATTGATCGCTTCTAAAGCCCGCTGATAGTCGGCTTGGTTGTTATCTTTAAGGGCCAGATCGGCGGCGGTGCGTAAATCGTTGAGGGCGGCTCCTTGTTGGCCTTGGTTAAGGTACACAATCCCTCGGTTGTAGTAGAGAATGGCATGGTCTCCTTGGAGCTGGATAGCTTGGGAGTAATCTGTGATCGCACCCCCACTATCCCCCAAAGACGATTGCACCAAAGCCCGACCGATATAGGCTTGCAGTAGATTTTTATCCAACTGAATCGCCTGATTAAAATCCTGTAAAGCTCCGGTCTGATCCTGTTTAACGAGGCGAATACTGCCGCGCAGAGCATAAGCCGGGGCAAATTGCGGATCTTGACCAATGGCTTGGGTGGTATGGCGTAGCGCCCCTGCCATATTCCCCAGGCGATATTGATCGAGTGCCTGCAAGTGGAAGTCATCTGCACTAGAGGGGGCAGACGGTATAGAAGCTAAGGTCGGTTTAACCGTGGGAGTGACGGTATTGGCCGGGGCCATCTTCAGAAACGTATGAATCGGAATCCCGAGATTAAACCCCGTTTTGATAAAGATATCGGGGTTGATATTTTGATTTTGAACTGTAGTGGTGGTGTCGGCACGGCCATGAATGCCCAGTAATTTGCCATCCTTGTCTAGGACGGGTCCGCCGCTCATGCCGGGAAGGGTGTTGTTGGTATAAACCAGGGCATAGCCATCACTCAAGGGACGGGTGGCATTGGCCGTAATCGTGCCTGTGGTGAAGTTATAGATAATGTCTGTCAACGCCTGAGTTCGGCTGGGAAACCCGGCAACATAGCTCTCACTTCCTTCTGAGAGCTGCTGAGAATCGCCGATCTTGACCACAGTATAGGAGCGGTCACTGGTAAACTCCAGCAGAGCTAAGTCAACCCCAGGAAATTTGGTAATCGTCTGCACATTAACGGGATATTCCTGGCCATCATTGGTAATAACGACGTATTCATCGACGGTGGCCACCACATGGGCTGCGGTCAACACCGTATAGCGATTGCCATTCCGTTTGATGATCACGCCGGAGCCAGGGGCTTGGCTGTCTAGTCGTACGGTAATCTGTTTGGCGACTTTGTTAATTTCAGCGGGGCTAAGGGCGAGGGCGACTTGCGGTGCCAAGCTGAGTGCGGCAACCGTTCCCAAGAGCAGGGTGATTTTGGGGGGAATGTTCATGCAGTGTCCTAAAAATATGCCGATAGCCTATAAACCAATGCGTAAGTATCGTATTCAGTGAGCATAATCCTCTCAAGCGAGGATACCCCCACCAGGATATAGGTGAGACAAGGTTTTATCCATCAGAAGAAAAATTAAGTATCTATTTTCATTCTAGCCGCATAATTTCAAGAGGCTAAGACCTAGATCACTGGCCAATGGCTACTTTTGAGCTTGTGCATTCACAAGTAGCGCTATATCGTGCCTGATTAAACGCTGTGTTAGCATTCTGATGTTCAAAATGCAATTATAAAATTAATTGTCTATTTTTTTGTGATTGTAATTATTTTCAATTAGACTGCCTAAGCGATCATCTCTAAGCGCGTTAGTGCCCTTGCATTTGCTTGGTGATTGAGTGCCTAAAGCAAGTTCTAGAAATCAAGATAAAAGTTAATGCAAATAGAGGCTGGTAGATTTAGATGAATAATTCTAAGTTGCATAAAATCAACTAGCCGTTTAGCTTCTAAATATTTCCCTACTTCTAATACTTTAAGAGCTACCAGTGCCCAATATGAGCGCCAGGATTCATGCAGAAAAAATTTAATCTTCTCAGGTTTATTGGAGAAATTTTTGGACGTTCTCTATTCCCAATTACTGCTCTCATAATTATAGGAGGAACGGTTCTCTGGGGGCCTTGGATAAGCCTAGTTTTAGCATTGTCTTGGTTTATCACCGTCCTTTGGTGGATAGGTTAAGACTATGGGTGTAGATAAAACTCAAGGCATCCCCAGGAAAGCAATTCTTGTCAACTTTGAAGATATACACTGCATTATTTTCCATATGCTATGTTTAGCTGCATATGGCTGTGCATTTTGGCTTTATCTACACCCAGAACTGTCACATACCAATAGTTTGGGATCTCGGCTAGCCTTTATAGCTGCATCTGCACTTCTATTGGGATGGATTACAGGGGTTAATGTAGGCGTTAACTTTCACAACCATACACATCGAAAATTCTTTCGAGTCGCTTGGTTGAATCGATGGATCACTCGATTATGGACATTCTCGGGGGGATGGCCTGGTTTTTTTTGGGAATATAACCATTTAATGGTTCATCACCCCAACGTGATGGCATCAGAAGACTGGACGGCACCTCGATATCGACCCAGTGGTGGTTTTGAAAATATTTATCGATTTTGTTTCGCTCACTGGCCTTATCGCTATATTGTTCATCTGTGGCAAGAATTTCGACGGGGTAGTAAAGGTAAATACACCAATTCTGAAGCCATTAAAGAGTTGATGATTTTCCTCTGTCTTTGGTCTATCCCTTTTTTGATTGCTCCAAAAATGTCATTAGGGTTATGGGTTTTACCTCAATATATTGCCAATGTCGTCATTATGGGGCCGGGAATGTATGCTCAGCATATTGGCTGTGTGGAGCCCTCTGCAAAAGACCCATTTTGTCATTCAGTCACCTTTGTCTCTCCATTCTTTAACCTGACCATGTTCAATATTGGGTATCACATTGAACATCATTCTGATCCCTCCATTCACTGGAGTGATCTTCCTCAAGCCCATCAAGACATGAAGTCAGACCTCATTAATAATCAGGCCCATATTGTTCCTTTTGGCCTCTATCATTGGGGAATACGACTTTTACTTGAACCTGAGCGCTCAGCACTGTGTAAAGGTGAATTCGCCTCTACACAACACCCAAACTATTGTTTAGCTCAAAATCAGTTGGCTAACCCTCCAGCAATTAAGTAGGCTGCCTCAGGTGCATCTAGTTGTCTAAAGTTACGGTTATGGATTAGAGCAATATGCCTCGCTTCCTTCATGTTGCTGATGTGCATTTGGGCTACACCAAATATGACTCACCAGAGCGCACCAAAGATTTTTTTCTCGCTTTTAGTGATGCTCTAGAGCGTTATGCCATTGAACCCCAAGTCGATTTCGTCTTAATTGTCGGAGATTTATTCGAGCATCGCCAGGTCCTTCCTGCAGTCCTTAATCAAGCTCAGCTCTGTTTGGATCGGCTACAAGAAGCAGGCATTCCTGTCTTAGCCATTGAAGGGAATCATGACTATCGACTCTATGGCACCAGTACCAGCTGGTTGCGATATCTGGCCGACTGGGGACGCTTGATGCTGTTGGAACCCAATACTGAAGAAGAATTAGAACCATGGGATCCTGAAGCGAGGCGCGGTGGTTATATCGACCTGGACTGTGGTGTGCGAGTGATTGGATCTCGATGGTATGGTGCTGCTGCGCCGCAAGCAATTCAATCCTTAGCTCCTTTGATAGAACAACTTCCCTCTGGCCCGGACCATACGGTAATGATGTTCCATCATGGATTGGAGGGACATGTCTCTCGCTATAGTGGTGCATTGCGGTATCAAGACTTTGCGCCGTTGCTCACTGCAGGAGTGGATTATTTAGCCCTCGGCCATATTCACCGTAGCTACACTGCCGAAAGCTGGATCTTTAATCCCGGCTCCATCGAAGCGAATAGCGTGATTGAAAACCAGGACCAGAATCCTCGGGGGGTTTTCCTGGTTAACCTAACCAAGAAAGGAATCAAAGCTGATCTCAAATCCGATTATTATCAACGCCATATTGAGCGGTTGATCCTGAAAGCCGAGCCGAAGCAAACGGCGGCAGAGTTGGAAGCAGCGGCAATTACTACGATTGAAACGGCCTATAAAAAAGGCAAAACAGAAGACGCAATCGTCGAACTCAAAATTCAGGGCACCATTGGGTTTGAACGCTCGGATCTGAATGTGAAAGAGTTGAGAACTCAACTCCATACCCTCAGCAAAGCCTTAATTATGCTGATTAAATATGAAGTCACCGGGGTTGAGTACCATAGTTATATCAGTGATCAAGAAGAACTCCCCTCTCGCCACGATATTGAGCGACTGGTTTTTACCGATCTTTTAGCTGCGAATGCCCATTACCGAGATCAGGCTGAATTGCTTTCTTCGGGCCTGATGGATTTAAAGGATCGTCTGCTTAAACAGCAGACAGAACCTGAACTCTATCAATATGCTCAGGACTTGCTATCTACAAACACGAAAGCAGAAACTTAGCTCAGTTTGTCCATGCTTTCTAATCGCTGTATATGGGTTGGAATCGCGAGCAATAGCATACAGAGCCGTGGAACCTCTGATATTCTATGCTCAAATCTGCGGACTACAGCCTAGCAAAAATAGCATGTTAGCGAATCTCAAAGCTTGTAAACTTGCTAAAGGCGACACGATAGGCATTGTGAGCCCTTCATGGGGAGGTGCAGGTTATTATCCTCACCGTGTGGAAAAAGCAAAGCAACATCTGACATCACTTGGCTTTAAAGTAAAATTTGCCAAACATGCCCTGAATACAAAGGGTATTACTTCCGACACCGCAGTTAATCGTGCGCAAGACATTCACGATATGTTTTCAGATCCGAGCGTGAAAGCTGTGATTGCTGCAGTAGGTGGCGACCACTCCTGCCACTTACTTCCTTAACTGGACTTTAATTTGATTGCCAGTAATCCAAAGATCTTTATGGGTTATTCAGATATCACCGTACTCAACCTGGCCATCTGGAAAGAAACTGGGCTTGTCACTTTTAATGGTCCTGCGCTGATTACCGATTTTGGTGAACATCCTTCCATGTTGTCTTATACCGAGCATTACTTTCTCAAGGCAACGGTCTCAGGGGAGCCTATCGGTATCCTGGAACCTGCTTCTGATTGGACTGAAGAGTTCCAAGACTGGGAACAAAAGATGGATTTAAATCGCCCTCGCAAATTGACGCCATCTGTTGGGTGGCACTGGCTCCGAGCCGGGAAAGCGGAAGGGAAATTGATGGGTGGTTGTTTGGAGTCTCTTCAGCATTTGCGAGGGACACCTTACTGGCCCGATTGGGACAATACCATTTTCTTCTTCGAGACGTCAGAGGAAAAGCCATCGCCTGCAACCATTGACGGAATTTTGATGGACTATGAAATCATGGGTGTCCTTCAAAAGTTGAGTGGGTTGATTGTGGGACGTCCCATGTATTATTCAGATGAAGAGAAATCACAATTAGATCAGCATATTCTTGAAAGAACCCGCAAATTCGATTTCCCCATTATCACCAACATGGATTTTGGCCATACAGCACCGCAATTTACCTTACCCATTGGTTGTCAGGCTAAAATCGATAGTGCCAAAAAGCATTTCGAGATCATTGAGACGGCTGTGATTTAAACCTTCTCCAAGATATGTAAAAGAGAGGGGTTGGTTGGGTCGTGTGACCGATACCAAGGTGAAAACGCAAGATTAGTCCGTCGGGAAGCGACAACGATCTGAATCGCACTGCTCAATTTGCTGGTGTCGTTCAGCAATAATGGTGGCTAAATTTGCTCTACCTGTGAGCTTTAAGCGCCAAGCAGCCCAAATCTCATAAATAAAGTCTGCGATGGGACCAATAATGGGCAGCTTCGTAATCGCATAGACCCAACCCATTCCTAAAGCTTCATAGACTTTGCGAAAGACGGGCACACCCACCATCACTGTGCCATCAGGCAATAATGCGTGAATGGTCCCCATTGCGGTCTCAAAGTCAATGTTGCCGTTGTCTTCAGGGGCATAATTCAAGTCGGCGATATCGACAAAGGCGACTAACCCTCGACCTGCATCCCGTTTCTGTAAAAAATTGACTTCTCTCACACAGAGGGGGCAAGCGCTATCGTAGAGCAGCTTAATTTGCCATGAGGTGCTGCTCTCGTCTGAAGAATGGGTAGCAGATGAAGTGGAGTCGATAATCATGCAATTTTTTGACACAGTGGGGCTTTATTTTGACTATAACTTTATCTGTTAAGGCTAGGGGGCGGGAACGTGCTGGATAACAATTTAGCAATCTATATACAACGGATGGCGGAGGATAGGTAAGACGGCTGTGGCTGCATAGTCCGGTGATGTGTCTGGCCAACCGTGTGAAGTACAGTTAGCGTTGTGCTTCTAGCCAGAGAATCCCCGAGCGTTAGCACAGAGAGCATATCAAATAGCTTTTCTGTGCTAAGCCTGTTTGCTTATTTGTTGGCTGATTTGAGTACTGCCCCAGTTCACGAGTCCAGGTGCAAACCGCTTGAGGCGAGACAATATTTGGGCAGGCAGATCAGGGAAAACGTCTGCTTTATTCTTCTGAATTCCCTGAATGGTTGCCAGCATAATATGGCGAGGATCTGTGATTAGCCAAGAAGGTAAATCTTGTTTCCCCGTGGCGAAAGACCCAAACCGATCCACATTTAAGATCGGCGTACGGCTAAAAAAGGGGTAAACAGCCGTGACCTTCACGTTAAAGCTCTTGACTTCATGGCGTAAGCCTTCACTAAAGCCCCGCAATCCAAATTTGCTGGTGGCATAGGGGGTTAATCCTGCAAAGGCGGTCCATCCAGCGACCGATGAAATGTTGACGATATGCCCATGACGACGAGCAATCATATCAGGAACCCATCGGCTACTCAATCGCATCGGTGCCAATAGGTTAAGCTGCATCACCTGCTCCCAGCGATCGCTGGGGATTTCATCGAGACGCCCATACACCGCTATGCCAGCATTGTTGATCAAGATATCCACAGGCAGATTGAGCGATCGCACCTGCTGATACAAAAACTCACACCCTGCTGCAGAGGTCAGATCAGTGACAATGCTCGGCAGTAATTCGCCTGGAGACGAGGATGAGTGGGACTGTTGGGCCTGTTGTTCAAGCCGTGCAGCATTGGTCCCCGTACAAATCACTCGACTGCCTGCGGCTAATAAAAGCTGGGTCAACTCTTGGCCAAAACCACCTGTTGCTCCTGTTAAGAGAACAACAGCATTCTTTAACTCGGTCATGGATAGACCTTAAGGTTACTGTGATCAAATTGTAAAAGATGTATGGATGTCCAGAATGTCGCACAGAATCACTTCTATGATCGAGAAGCTCGCCCCTGACACTCCGAGAGGCATTGACCGGATGGACTTCCAAATCCGACCTGCTCAACACGCGGATCTGGCTCATATCCGCGCTTGGGCTGTGCAGGAGTCCTGGAATCCTGGTCGATATGATTTAGAGGTGTATTGGCAACAAAATTGTTTACTCGTGGGCTGGCTCGATCAGCAACCCATTGGCTGTATTTCTGCCGCATCCTACGGCCCAGAATTTGGGTTTTTAGGGTGCTATCTTGTCGATCATCGCCATCGGGGACATGGTTATGGCCGATTTCTATGGGATAAGGCCATTTCTGCCTTACCTGCACACTGTATTGGTCTAGAAGGAGCCGTTGCCCTGCAAGAGACGTATCTCCGACATGGCTTTTTGAAGTCCTGTTTGCATGTTCGCCATCAACTCCTTTCTCGCCCTGGTGCAAGTAAATCCGAGGCTTTGGTGCCTATTCATACCTTGCCTTTTAAGCAAATCTTGGCCTACGATACGCGTCACTCTGTGGGAATGCGATCGCATTTCCTACGTGACTGGTTGACGAGCCCTAGCATGCAAGGCTGGGGCTATGTTCAATCCGGTGAATTACAGGGGTATGGCTTGATTCGACCCGCTGAAATCGGATACCGGATTGGCCCGCTGTTTGCCAACACAGCCGAAGTCGCTCAACAGCTCTTGTCAGCACTCTTACAACTTCCCCCCTCTAGTCAACCGATCTTTATGGATGTGCCCAAAATTAACGTTCAGGCCCAGCCGCTGATGCAGATGTTCGACGCTATTCCCCTATTTAGTAATTGTCGGATGTATAAAGGGACCATCCCCTCCCTGCCTTTACAGGAAATTTATGGAGTGACAACCCTAGAGATGGGATAGTCCCCCTTCCCCAAGATTGGGACTCAATCCTGAGTCCGTAAAATGGTTCCTGCTTGAGGATGAGCCGTTTGAGTATAGGATTTACTGCCATAGGCTGCACCATAATCTGTCCCTAAGCCGAAGTACCATTTCCCCTGTAATTGAGTAAAGGAACGGGCAAAGGTGTCAGATTCAAAGGTCAAAACCTCGCACCACAGATCTTGATCGGTAGCTTGTCTGACCCGATTGACAAAGCGTTGCTGCCCCGTACGCTGCTGGCGTTCACTGGTTAAGACATATAATCCCTGTCGAGTCGCTACTAAGTCCCAAGGCACTTCGTTAGGGTTAAGCGAGATGCGGCGAACTTGCGTTTGATTGGGCTTCAAAGACCGTGCCACAAATAATCCAGGTGGCTGGAGATGTGGATCTTCACGATTGAGGACTTTTGCGCCTTGAGCAGAATAAGAAACATAGCGGGATAGATGTCCCAGATAAGCCAATCGAGATTGGTAGGGCACAACTTTCGTGATCTGAGTGGCTTGACTGTGATCGGGGAATAACTGAGTTCGCTCTAGATCGGTTCGGTGGATCGGCCTTAAGGTGGTATCGATCTGCCAAGGGGATCCGCCAGGAAAGACATACAGTGATCCTTCGAACTGAGCCATCAGGGCTGGGTCTGGTCGAAGCGTTTGCACATCCTGCCATGTGCGTCCATTATTGGCAGACCTGAGCAAGTACCCACGATTGTCTCGACGCCGGATGACAGACCAGAGTTGACGTTTAAAGCCTTGAATCGACCAAACATGAACGCCGCCAGGCAACGTGCGCACCTTTTGCCAACGCCGTTTTTGGAAGCGATAGATATTGCCAAATTTCCAACTCTCTCGTGAATCGATCCCAGGGGTATAGAGGGTGGCATTGATTCGTTGGAAGTCTCGAATCTGTTCTTCCGGCGCGACAAAATTAAATTGAAATTGCTGAGATTGAGGGTCAAAAAACCAGAGTGGTATCGGCCCCTGATTTGCATTACTGTCGCCATGCCCTAGATAGACTTGGTTCTGAAACGGGTACATCACCCAAACATTGCGGGCATAAGGTTGAGATTTGGCGTATTGGCCCGTAGCAAAAGGCGTGCCTAAGCGCTCCAAGCGTTTCGTTACATCTTGCTGCGGCAAAGGGTCACAGGTCTGTGCGGTTGACACTAACGGCCAGAGCCAGGTCTTCATCCCTAGGACACCTAGACCGCCCAGCAGCCCCACCCCTAACATCATGAAAGTATGGCGATGCAAATGGCTTTTCATATCTCAGGCTGCCTCTTTCAATGCTTGTGGTGAGCTGACACATCTCTCATGTCCGCCAATGAAAAGGCGAAGAGGGTGTCCTTGCAACGGCCGATAGGAAGACTAGGCAGCTCGCCATCACACATAGGATTCTGCAATCAACAGTCACTTTTCATTATTAGCGTTGTAGAAAATCATACCAAGCTCAACGATCAAGGGACCCCCTACGTGAGGCTGGAAGATAAGATATATTTCTTTACAATATAGTCAAGATGTGTTACATTTGTTTACATAAGCAATTACGGAGCTAACACACATGACTTCTAGCGGATATACTTCTGACGATCGCGGACGCATCAATCGCTTTGCTGTTGAGCCTAAGCAAGCGGTCAAAACAGAGCCAGTCTTTGGCTTTAATAAGAATGCAGAACGATACAGTGGTCGATTAGCCATGATTGGCTTTGTCGGCATCTTATTATTTGAGCTGGCAACCCATCTGACCTTTGTGCAGATTGTAACGGGTGTATAGGTTCAGTTTGGCTAAAAAGTGCTCGCAGTCCATGACTGCGGGCACTTTTTGGTAATGGGCTATCAAAGCACAGTCCATGACTGTGCTGTACCCTAGTTAATCTCCTCGTTGCAGGGCATAGCCAACCCCACGGACAGACAAAATAATGTCGGCTCCATCTGCATCATCTTTGAGCTTATTACGTAGGCGAGACATGTGAACATCGACTACTCGCGTATCAATTTTGCCGTCAGGACTGTATCCCCACACCTTTTGCAAGAATTCTACTCTAGAGATGGGTTCACCGGGTTTGCTCACCAGCAGCTCTAATAAATTAAATTCTAGATGTGTCAGTTGAATCCGCGCGTTATCTTTATAAACTTGGCGTTTGTTCGTATCAATTTCCAGCTTGCCCACTTGAATCACCCCTGCTGTCTTGTGGTGAGTCGTGTGTAATTTTGTCAGCCGGCGAAGAATGCAGCGGATGCGGGATTCTAACTCTTTGGGTGAAAACGGCTTCACCATATAGTCATCTGCACCCATTTCCAAGCCTGTGATCCGATCCGCGACATCTGATAGTGCGGTCAACATAATGATCGGGACGTCTGATTCCTGGCGCAGGGCTTGACAGACTTGATACCCGTTTAATTTCGGCATCATCACATCCAAAATAATCAAGTCAGGTTCCTGCCGCTGAAAAACCCGCAGCGTTTCTTCGCCATCCGCAGCCGTAATGACTACGAATCCCATCATCGATAGCCGAGTTTCTAGGATCCGGCGAATACTGGCTTCATCATCAGCGACTAGGATTATTTGCTGCTGGTCTTTCAAACTACTTTAGTATCCAGAAACAGACAACTTTCAAAACACCAATTCTTGAGCAGAATCGATTGACAAGCGCATAGGGTCATATATATCAGGTTTTTTTACATAAATCCTGATGGCTTCTAGAACTTGAGTTTAGCAGTTGGCCGTCTGCTCCTCTCCAATCGGGATGGCAATGTTTAAGTTCAGTCTGTGGACACACAGGTTTCAGTCAGTCTTTGCGGCTTTAAAATTGCTCAACGCATGACTCGGAGAGGCACTCAAGCTTAGAAAACGCTTCTAAGGTGCTGGCCTGAGTTGCCTAGTGAAGCCTGAGGGGCCGTCGAGCAGTTGTGAGATAGGGAGTGGCAAACCTACCCATACAGCCTGTTTGACGTCAGATCAGAACTAAATCGTTATCAGTTTCTTGACAAAACGTTACACTGTTGGTTACATTTATTTACATAAACACCAGTTTTTTTACGGAGTCAACCACCATGAGCACTCAAAATCCGGTTTGGGGTTTTACTGACTTTGCAGAGACCTTTGGAGGTCGTCTGGCAATGATGGGGTTTTTTCTAGCCCTTGTTACTGAAATTCTGACTGGCCAAGGAATTGTTGGTCAAGTTGCCGCTTTGTTGCACTTCTAAACCTGAGCGGCTTCTAACAGGGAAAAACAGTCCTTATGCCATAAATACATCTTCCCCAGCGCTAGGCTGGGGAGTTTTATCTCTCTTTTTAGAAATTTAGTGTTTACCCAAACATTGCCATCATGAAAAAAACATCTGTTAGCCAAGATTCAATTACGACATACTTACGAGAGATTAGCCGCTTTCCCCTGTTGAATCATGAGCAAGAAATTATCTATGGCAAACAGGTTCAGCGGTTAACAGCGTTGCAAGACTTGCAGCAAGAATTGCAAGACCATCTCGATCGACAGCCGACCCTAACAGAGTGGGCCGAAAAAGCTAGGCTGTCCGTCGGTCAACTTAAAAAAGAACTGAAGTTGGGTCAACGGGCAAATCGCAAGATGGTAGAGTCTAATCTGCGCTTGGTTGTCTCCATTGCCAAGAAGTACAACAAAGCGAAAGTCGAGTTTCTCGATTTAATTCAAGAAGGCACGATTGGTCTTCAACGGGGTGTCGAGAAGTTTGACCCGATGAAAGGCTATCGGTTCTCCACCTATGCCTACTGGTGGATCCGCCAAGCGATGACCCGTGCGATCGCAGAGCAAGAGCGAACGATACGCTTACCGATTCACATCAATGAAAAGCTCAGCAAATTGCGCAAAGTGAAACGCCAGCTCTCCCAGGAGCTTCATCGCGACCCTACGATCAAAGAACTGGCGACCGCGATGGACCTCACCCCTAAAAAGATTGAAGACTATCTCAATTACGCCCGTCGTTCTATTTCCTTAGATATCCAAATTGGAGATCAGCAGAATACGGAGCTGTGGGAGTTGCTGGAGGATCCGAATGCGTCGCCCGATGACTATGCGACAGCTGCCTCACTGCGTTCTGATTTAGAGAAGCTGTTGGCCGATCTTAACCCGCAGCAGCGAGAAGTGATTACGCTGCGCTATGGCCTGATTGATCAGAATCCCTTAACCCTCGCCAAGGTGGGAGAGCGGCTCAACGTCAGCCGAGAGTGGGTCCGCCGAGTCGAGCGGGAAGCCTTTAAGATTTTGCGATCGCAAAAAGTCATGTTGCAAGAATATATGGCCTGTTAACCCGTTTGCCCAGGCAACAACCGATTCGTCGTTGCGTCTTTGAACCTAATTCACTCTTCTTCTGTCTAAAGAATTAGGTTTAGGTCCACAGACTCATCACGACATGCTGCAATTCTCTCGCAATATTTTCAAGATTTTCCTTGGCCTGATACTGGGAGTAGGGATATGGAGTGGCATGACTACGATGGCTCTCCAGCCCGCACTGGCGGTCCCTACAGAAGTGACCCACGTGATCAATCGCCTGAGTTTTGGCCCCAGTCCAGGTGATCTGCAGCATATTCAGGCTGTAGGAATTGACGGATATATTCAAGAGCAGCTTTCACCCGAGCAATATCCACCCGAGCTACAGCGCCAACTTCGGCAATATCCCACCCTGTCGCTGACATCGATGCAGTTAGAACGTCAATATGGCGTGAGACGACCGGGCAGCGGCAAGCTCAACCCCCAAGAACTGAAACAACGCCGCCGCCGATCCCGTATTCCCTTGCACGAAGCGTCTGAAGTGCGGTTGATTCGGGCAATCTCTAGTCCGAATCAACTGGAAGAAGTGATGGTTAACTTTTGGTTCAACCACTTCAACGTATCCGCCCAAAAGGGGCGGACTGGATTATGGGTCGGTTCCTATGAACAAGAGGCCATTCGCCCTTATGTATTTGGCTCTTTTCGAGATTTATTAGGTGCCACAGCGAAGCATCCGGCGATGCTGTTTTATCTTGATAATTGGCAGAATACAGCCCCCAATAGTGCAGGTGCCCGTGGTCGTTTTAAGGGGTTAAATGAGAACTACGCTCGGGAGTTGCTGGAACTCCATACGATGGGCGTCAAGGGCGGATATTCTCAGGCTGATGTGGTGTCAGCAGCAAAAATTTTAACCGGGTGGGGCTTCCCTCGAGGACGACAGAGATTACGAGCCCAACAGGTGTTTTACTTTGATGCCAGACGGCATGATAATAGCCGCAAAACATTTCTGGGACGGCCCATTCGAGGGCAGGGCCTCGCCGAAGGAGAAGAACTCCTCAATATCTTGGCAACCCATCCCGCCACTGCCCAGCATATTAGTTACAAGCTGGCTCAGTACTTTGTTGCAGATACACCCCCTCAGGCGTTAGTGGATCGCCTAGCACAGCGATTTCTCGCGACTGATGGAAATATTCAGGCCGTCTTAGCCACCCTATTTGAAAGTCCCGAATTTAGAGATCCTCAATACTGCGGACAGAAATTTAAGACTCCCTATGAATATCTGCTGTCGATGGCCAGAGCAGCGGGGCGTCCAAGCGTTCAACCGCGTTTAGTCATGGGAGCTTTACGACAGTTCAGTATGCCGTTGTATGCATGCTCAACCCCTCAGGGCTATGCCAATACTGAATCGGCTTGGCTCAATCCAGATGCCACCCTTCGCCGCATCAGTTTAGCGACCGCGTTTGCACGAGGATATGGACGGCAACGCATCCCGGTACAGTCCAATCAACTAGAACAGACCTTAGGAGACCGTTTCTCCGCCCAAACTCAAGCCGTGATTAACAGTAGTCCGCAAAGGCTGCGGGCCGCCCTGATGTTGGGCAGTCCCGAAATGATGTATCGCTAATTCGAGTCTGAATCGTTTGCCACTCCTGACAACAGAAATTTCTATGAAACGTCGACAATTTTTACAGTACGCCATTGCCTCTGGTTTAACCGCGATGGGGCTGAGTCAGTTCGGTCAGCAACCCGCTCAGTCTCAAAGTCCCTCTGGGCGGCAAAAACTGGTTGTGATTCTGTTGCGAGGGGTTGTAGATGGTCTCAATGTGGTCGTTCCCTACCGTGAGGCCGACTATTACGATGCGCGTCCAACCTTGGCGATTGCTCCACCGGGGGCAGGGCAAGGGGCGATTGATTTAGATGGGCAGTTTGGTTTACATCCGGCGTTGGCAGAGTTAATGCCGTTGTGGCAATCAAAGCAATTAGCCTTCGTCCATGCCTGCGGTTCACCCGATCCAACACGGTCCCATTTTGATGCCCAAGATTATATGGAATTGGGAACGCCGGGGAATAAAAAACCAGGAGATGGTTGGTTAAATCGGGTGTTGGCTCATCTACCTGCAGGCCGCCCTACCCAAGCCCTCAACCTGGGTAATCAGACGCCTTTAATTTTGTCGGGGTCTAAATCCGTGGCTAATTTAGCCTTTGGACGGCAGGCAATCCGACCGTTGCCCGTGGATCGTCCCCCCATTCAAGCGGCCTTTGATCGTCTGTATGCAGGGGATACCCCGCTCAGCCGCGCCTATCAAGAGGGGTTGGAGGCGAGAGAGATTTTGAAGGCTGAACTGAATACCGAAATGACGCAAGCATCCAGAGGGGCACCGGGTCCTTCTAGTTTAAAAATCAATAGTCGCCGCCTTGCCCAACTGTTGACGGGTAATGCCGAAACCCAAATTGCCTTTGTCTCGTTGGGTGGCTGAGATACCCATGTCAGTCAAGGGGCAGCGCAGGGGCGTCTAGCACGATTGCTCAAACCCTTGGGGCAAGGTTTAAATCAGCTCAAAGCAGACCTGGGCACCACCTTCGATAACACTATGGTGGTGGTGATGTCTGAGTTCGGTCGCACGGTAGCTGAAAACGGCAATGGTGGCACGGATCATGGTCATGGGAATGTCCTGTGGGTCTTAGGAGGACAGATCCAAGGGGGCAAGGTCTATGGAGAATGGCCAGGGTTAGCTGAATCGCAGCGCTATCAAGGGCGAGATCTGGCGATTACGACGGATTTTAGAGATGCGATCGCACCCCTGCTGACCCAAGGAATGGGCATTGAAGCCAAACACCTCAACCACATTTTTCCTGGGTATTCTCTGCAAAAACAGCTGCCCCTTATTTAAGCGCACAACCCACCGTTTGGCTCTCACTAAATCAGGATGTTAAGCTGCTTAAATGAGAGAGAAACAGGCTATATCAATGAATACAAAGCAACTCCAAATTCAGGTCGAACATCAACCGAGTGATGAACGACTTCAAGCGTTGGGGGTGCTGACTTGGCCCATTTGGTCTAAAGAAGTATCCGAGTTTCCTTGGACCTATGATGAGGCTGAAACGTGCTACTTCCTGGAAGGCGATGTGGTGGTAACGCCTGATGGTGGCGAACCCGTAACAATGGGGCAAGGAGATCTCGTCACCTTTCCGGCGGGGATGTCTTGTACCTGGAATATTCGCAGTATGGTGCGCAAACATTACCGTTTTGGCTAGTCCTTTAGCCTTAAATTCTGAACTATTGTAGACGGTCTAACTGAGATTAATCGTTCGTAATATATATGCTGTCTTCGAAAGATTGCACTTGCATACCTGTCTAGATTACAGCATTTCAAATCTAGACATCATTATCGACTGGATAGGGAATAGCCATGATCGTTAAACGTCTTAAATCTTATTTGGGAAGATTGCGAAGAATGCAGCGTATCAATATGTGTTTAGCTCGGGGCGCTGCAAATAGCCCACTGCGGCAGTTAGATTCATCAAACCCTAGCTCATGGGAGTTCTCAGCCTTCAGTCAAAATGGGGAAGATGGGATTATTGATTATCTATCTCGGAAAATCATTAACCCAAATCGATACTTTATCGAAATTGGTGCTGAAAGTGGGCTCGAAAATAATACGTCTTGGTTGGCGATTGCAAGACGATTCAGCGGCTTGATGATTGAGGGCAATTCTAAAGCCTCAGAAGAATGTCAAACGATATATCCATATCTCAATCAAGGCGTTGAATGTATTTGTCAATTTGTCAACCGAGACAATATTGAGCAATTACGACATCAGTCCCTATTTTCAGACCCTGATGTGTTGTCAGTTGATATAGATGGGAATGACTACTATATAGCTGAAACACTGATGGAGGCTGGATTTAGGCCCAAACTATTTGTTGTAGAATTTAACTCTGCCTTTGGACCTGACCTCAGCTCTACCATTTCGTATAATCCTGAATTTCCAGGATTAAGTGCTCATGAAAGTCAAATTTATTATGGCGTTTCCATTACTGCATGGAAGACCTTTTTTACACGGTATGGATACAGCTTTGTAACGGTTGACCAGAATGGTGTAAATGGTTTCTTTGTTAACCCTCAAGAATTCGATTCTGAATTTATTAGTCAATTACAAGGATTAGATTTTTGTGAAAACTTTTATCAGTTGCGACGACTCAAATGTCCTTGGACAGAACAGTTTAAAATGATAAAAGACTTAGACTTTTTTGAGGTCACATAATTTCTTGCAAGCTTGCACAAGTTGCAATCGAAGCGTTTCTTCAAGCATCATCTGATATCTATCAAACGGGTGTCACAAAAATCGTGCATAGTCGGAATGATCTGGCATTCTGTGAAATCCGAGTTGCGATCGCACCTTAGTTTCACCCTGCCATCGACTCCCAATTATGGCTCGTGGCAAATCGGCAAAACTGCTCCACCATCTCAGAACACTGAAGCCGCCACTTAACGCCAACCCGCCGCTGAAAGTCAATATCGACCACTGGCAGATAAACGATGTCCGTCAGCCCTCGCCAAAAAGGCATCACACTCAACCCCAGTCCAGCTTTAACCAAGGAAATCACCCACTCCTCGTGACTGGCTCGATACACGACTTGGGGACAGATTTTTTGCGCCTCTAGCAGTTGACACTCTTGCTTAAAAAACTCACAATTCACCCGATCGATATAGGGTTGACCATCGAGTTCAGCCAACCGCACTGAAGTTCGCTGTGCCAAGGGGTGATGGGCAGGAACGGCAAGCAGCAAGGGCTGGGTAAACAAAAGGGTTGAGGTTTGGGCATCATCCTGTGGTCTCAACACCGTAATCGCCACATCAATTTCACCCTGGGTCAGTTTGTCTTGTAGCGCATCGGCAGGATGGTCATACAGTTCCAGGGTCACGTGGGGGTACTGTTGCTGAAAACTATGGACCAACTCGGCTAGCTCACTCACTCGCAAGGTGCTTAGCACCCCTACCTTCAGCGTCGGTCGATCATTAAAGCCTTTAAGCTCGTGGAGAGCCGCTTGATACTGAGCCATAATCACCGTGGCCCGCTCCTTAAAGGCTTGTCCCGCTGCGGTTAGAACCGTCCGCCGTCCACCCCGCTCGAACAACGCCACCCCTAGCTCCTGCTCTAGCTTTTTAATTCCTGCGGAGAGGGACGGCTGAGAAAGATAAAGTCGCTCTGCCGCCCGCGAAAAGGTACCCGTTTCAGCAATGGTCAGAAAATATCGAACTTGGTAGAGATCCATATATAGACAGTGTCTATAACTTCAATAATAAAAATAGTCTTGCTCTATAGATTAACCTACTCCAGGATAGAAAGTGTGAATCGTAACTGCTATTCGCACCCTCTACCCAGGACTAATCCGATGATGACTTTCGCTCAATCCACCTCACCCAAATTACTGATGGGCCATGCAGCCCCACCCTTAGTGGTTCAGACCTTGGATCACGGGCTGTGGCGGTTGGCCGATCAAACCCCTGAGCACTATACGATGGTGGTTTTCTATCGCGGGATCCATTGCCCCGTCTGTGAGCAATACCTGACGGAACTCGACCAAAAGCTGTCAGCCTTTGCCCAGCTTGGCGTTCAAGTGATTGCCTTGAGTGGTGATGGTATAGACAAAACCCAGCAACTTAAAACTCAAGCCAACCTCCAACAGCTATCCCTCGGTTATGGCTTAACTTCCGAACAGATGCGGGGTTGGGGCCTATATCTGAGCCAAGGCCATTTTGAACAAGAACCTGCGCTGTTTAGCGAACCTGCTGTTTTTCTGATTCAGCCAGATGGTCGGTTGTACTTCGCAAATATTGGCACCCATCCCTTCGCTCGCATCGATTTTGATTCCCTTTTGGCTGGCTTAGCCTACGTCATTCCCAATAACTATCCTTTACGAGGTACAGCGTAAAGCAATCTGTCCCTTCTCTATCTGCAAACGTTCAATCATCTTAAGGAGCACATTATGAACTCTGCCCTTTTCTATCTAGCTGCCAGTGGTATGCTCTGTGTACTACTGTGGGTTCCCTATATTCTCAATCGCGCTTTTGTCTGGGGCATTCCGGCCTTTGCCAGTAACTATCCCACTCGAAAATTCCCCGCGGAATCCCCCGACATTCCAGTCTGGGCCCAGCGAGCCCAACGCACTCATCTGAATATGGTAGAGACCCTACCTGCATTTGCAGCCGTTGTGATTGCAGCCCATTTAACCGAAGCCAATCCTGGTGTGATTACAGCTTGGGCTGCCACTTTCTTCTGGGCACGAGTGATGCATGCCAGCGTATATATTTTAGGGGTTCCTTACTTACGAACTCCCACCTACTTAGTTTCTTGGGCAGCTGTGTTAATGATTGGGGCTCAGGTAGTTTTTTAAGCGCCCTTCAGTAGATGCACACCAAAATGCGTAGCCTCCACAATTTGAGGGCTACATATTTAAAGAAGTGCAGCGATCATGCTGGCAAGTTTTTAGTCCAGCATGACAGTGAATCGAACTAATTTAAGACGTCAGCTCTACTGACCGACATCCTGCCAGAGCGTACCTTCGTGGGGGATAACGCCTTCATGAACAACTGCGTTAGCGTTTACAGCACTTTCCTGAAGAGAAGAGCGCGTTAGAGTATAACCCACAACAAAGGCAGAAAAACCAACTGCCAGAATCGAGAAACCGGCAATTGAAGCGCCGAGAATTCGATCAGACGAGGAAGATTGGGTATGAGAATACATTTCTATAAAGCCCAAGATTGAATGTTTCAATCTTTATCTTCTCAGCTTATTCCGTATAAAGCGATACCCTTTATAAAAGTTTTACTCTTCTGGGGCTTGACTAATTTGAAAAGGCTGGACGAACTGATCTGTTAACGAGAGGGGCAAATCAGTATTATGCGATACAAAACCGTGACCAATTCCGGCAAAAAAACCGATCAAGGTTGCATAGAGTAAAGGTGATCTGCTGTTCATATAGGATGTCGAGAAGTGAGCGAAACAAGTAGAAAGCCTACTAGGGCTAGCCATCACCACTGCTAAAGCTTGGGCTTTTGAAATGCATTGGGTACAAGCTCAAACTTGCTGTTATCAACAGGTTTGTTCGTTATGTTTACTTAAGTTAGCAATTCTTAGTAGAGGAATTCTGTAACCGTTCTTACGGTTTGATGATTCCAATAACAACATTATGCAAAAAATGCAATCAAGCAATTCAGAAATTGCAAGTTTTGGTCAATAAAATGAGTCTCAAACCGGTTCTGTAAGATCGTTTTAGGATTCTAGATGAATTGAAATTTTTAAGATGCCAGCACTGCCATCTTTGCCATTTTTATCTATGATTTTTTGCGTTTCAGTTCGCGACTTCGCCTGGGCCAGCAGCTGATAGGTTCCTGGTCGAGTGGGCTGCCAGAGGTATCGCCAGAGGGTCCATTCATGGGGAGAGCGGGGCTGGTTGATTTCAGCTTCCGTCCAGGTCTGCCCATTATCCGTACTAATTCTGACCCACTCCATGGGCTGAGCCTGGTCAATCGCCACCCCCGCAAGAGTCACCCCTCTTTGCCACCCTTCCTCCCCTGTGCGGGGCAGATCGACATGGTAATTTTTATCCCAAACTTTCTCCCCTTGAACCTGCTGAGTGATGGCATGGGTCGCAATTTTTGCCGTATTCGACCAGCCCTGACGTTCCCAATAGCCTTTTTTGGGGGTGGCAATCGCCTCGATTTCCGTTAACCATTTCGGTTGCTTCTGGCCATACCGACCTGGAATGATGACCCGCAGGGGAAAACCATGAGATTGTGTTAGCGGTTCTCCATTCATCCGATGCACAAGCTGCACATCTGGTCTCATTAAATCGGCGATGGGCACAGTCGTCTCATAGGAGTCAGCCGCATGGAGCATAAATTCAACAGCCTGATCCTTTACCCTCACTTGCTTAAGAAAGGGCAGTAATGGCGTTCCCGTCCACAGCGCATTGCCAATCTGCTTTCCCCCAGTGTGATTGCCAATGCACTCCATCGTTAAATAAAACTCTACTTGGGGCGCTGCTAAAATATCGGCAAATTTTAGGGTCAACGGTTGATCCACCAGCCCGGTCAAATGCAATTGCCAAGTGTCGAGATCGACGTCTGGGGGTGACGCGTAGGACTGCACATAAAACTCACCCACCGGAGTCACCCGATGATCCGGTAGGGAGTGGTCAAATTTCTGCGGTTCTACTGCAAATAAAAGATGAATTTGCTGATGGTTTACACATCCTGGCAAGAGTGTTGCAACCATGCCACCGGACGCTTGCAGCAGTCGCTTTAATGCTTGACGACGTTTCATAGGTTGCTTCTTTCTTCGATAGTTTGAATGCCTTCTGGGTTGGCTCTAGCTTAAAGGACCAATCTAAGGGCAGCCTGAGAACTACAGTTGTTGCAAAGCACAGTTATCCTGCAATGGCAAAGCCGTCCAGCGCAGGGAGCATCCCCATTACAACTTGGCTGAATTTAACTTACTCGCTCATCTGTTAAAGAGGTTGGGTTGCCATTTCCAGTAACAGCGTTGCCCTTCCCGTTTAATAATTTCAGCACCTAGTCGGTGATAAAACTGGAGTCCGCGTTGATTGCGAGCATCTGCTGTCCACGCCAGATGCGTGCAGTGATGGCTAGCAGCAATTTGTGCTAAGTACTGCATCAATGCTGCACCTGCACCCTGGCTACGGTATTCTTCTGCGACGTACAGATCGTCCAGCCAAATACTGGGTTGACCTGCAAAAGAGGAGTATCGAAAACCATAGAGGGCAAAGCCAGTCGGCTGATTTTGCTGTTCGCAGAACAGCACATAGGCAAAAGGAGTCGGGCCAAAGATCGTCGTTCGAATTTTGGCGTCTGACGTTTGTAGGATGCCTTGATAGGCACCAACGCTGCGATCAAACTCGGCTTTTTGCTGAATGAACTGATAAATCAGGTGAATGTCGGCTTGAGTCGCCGCTCGAATATGCATTTCAATCGGTCGATAAGACTAATGCAACTTTCGTCATTTCAATATCCATGTCTATATCGCCTATGGCCTGCAATGCACAGTACTTTTCTCGGCATATTGCCGCTTGATTTTATATCAATGCAATGGATAGTTGATGAGCCTGCTCTTATCTTGATGCATTTATTTGATAAAAATTTGTGAATTAAATGAATACAATAGCAGCTACGATCTCATCGAAAGAGGTGTATCAATTGCCATAAAGAAATCTTGCCGCCTTTAACTCATACCCATTACCCAGCAAGATGACCTGTATTAATCTGTGAAAGCACTGTAAATACGTCAATTTAGTAAATCACGTCGTTCATACTCACATGAAATTGGTATCACTCAATCTTTTGCATTTTAAATCTAGAAAAATTTAATCCTCCACTGCTTGTAGTGAAGAAATTATCTCAAACTCCAACCTTATAGTATGAAAGATGTAGTATTTTTATGCCCTATTGACTTTCGGTGAGGTAGTTAATTTAAAATTTAACAGCAATAAAAATAACTAGAATAATTGCGCATATCTGCAATGTTAATTTATAAGTATCTCTCAGAATAGTTTAAAAAATCTTTTAGTATTCAACAGGCTTAATATAGTAGCCTCAAAAAGGCATAATTTTCTTTCTTCCTTTAGGTAGGTGAAATTTGAAGAAGCGAACTTATACTTAGAGTAAATTTAAGTGCCAGAGTATTGACTAACACAATCTCAAGCTTACAAATTCTTTTTCGATAAAGTGACAAGAGTAAAGAGAGACGCTCTATCTATCTAACAAAATGATATTTATGTCTCTTTGAAAGTAGAATCTATATTTTCGCGCCAAAGCAATCAGGGAAGGGTTTGATGGATCTAAAAATAGCACTATATTCGACGATGGCTCCAACCTGCGGGTTGCTTTTAGGTACAGTTTTAATGGGGTTTCAACCTTTAGCCACTGCACAACCTGTTTCTGATGCTGCACTAGAAAATTTTGTGGGTCAACCCTCTGGCACTATAGATAATCTTGGTAATGGCGATGCGACTGAGGGCTCAGCAATTAAGCAAACTTTTTCGGCATCAGCAGGGCAAACTGTCACCTTAGATTGGAATTTTTTAACCAATGAGGCCACTCCCAATACGCTTTATAATGACTTCGCTTTTGTCTCCGTGCGGCCCCTAGGAGGGACATCAACTTTAGCCGATACGAACTCGCGCTTTCCACTACTCGGGAATAACGCTCGCTTTAATGATGAGACGGGGTACAACACGTTCTCTTATGACATTCCGACCACTGGAACTTACACATTAGGGCTGGGGGTTGTTGATGTGGGAGACAGAGTTGTCAATTCTGGTTTATTGGTAGACAACGTCAATGTGGGGACTAATGGTAGTTTCGAAGCCGGTGATTTCTCGGGGTGGGAAACCATTGGCAATACAAGTATCGTTGATTCCGCTTTTGGCATTAATCCTACAGAAGGTAATTCCCAAGCTTATCTGTCAGTTCCTGAGCCTTCGACGATTTTAGGCTCTGTGATAGTACTAGGAGTGGGAACCTTATTAAAACGAACTGCTAAACATAAGCATAAAAATTTGAACGAAAGTATTAAATAATGAGAGCCTTTTCTTGTTTCTGTTGACTGGATAAATAGCCTCACATAGTAAAGGGTAGACCTGACTCGATCTACCCCTGCTCCTACTCAATGAGAGACTTGTCTGAATCAACGGCTTAATTAGCGATAAATGCTGCACCGTTGGGGCCACGAGTGATAATTCGGCCAGTGGGAGTGGTGGCACTGCGTGCAGCAGATTCAGTATTGGCAATATGGGCAGCACCATTGGGGCCACGATTAACGACAGAAAGTGCTGGATTGGGTTCTGTTTTAGGTTGTAGCGTGGCATCCACAGGGACTTTCTTAACGATGGAGGCGGCACCATTAGGGCCTCGGGTCACGGTTTGGGTTTCTGCAACCGCGTTTGTGCTGAGGCCGAGGGTGATGAGGGCGGCGGCGGCGATGGTGTTGCGGGTGATTTGAGTAACGTTCATAATGTCTTGCTCCAACTTCAATGTCTTTAATGTACGGGGGCTAACTGAGGCCCAAGTTAGGGAAAACTGTGCGTAGTCATCGACCTAGCTGAGCAAGACTAAAGAGTTACCTGAGAAAACTGAGAGACCGGTACTGTGTAGGCCATGGGGCTGATCACTTAATCGGAGTAAGCTACGAATACAGAAGTCTACAGATCTCACTGGAATGCTTTGGGAACCACTAATGACCCATCCCATGCTGCAAGATAGTGTCGTTATGGTGATCACCTTGCTGCTCGCCCTAAGCTGGCTGCGAATCATGGATGCATTGGCAGCCTATGGCTGGCTAGAGCAAAAATTGAGCCGCAAAATTATTCATATGGGCACAGGCCCCCTGTTTGTCCTCTGTTGGCCCTTTTTCAGTCCCCAACCCACTGCCCGCTACTTTGCTGCCCTGGTGCCCTTAGCCATTACTCTCCAATTTATCGGCATTGGCGTGGGCTGGATTAAAGACCCCGACGCCGTTCAAGCTATGACCCGTACGGGTGACCCCAAAGAGATTCTCAAAGGGCCACTCTTTTATGGGTTGGTATTTGTCGTTTGTACCCTTGGATTTTGGCGAACCTCACCCGTAGGGATGCTGGCCTTGATGATGATGTGTGGCGGCGATGGCTTAGCTGATATCGTCGGCCGACGATTGGGGCTTCACAAATTGCCCTTTAGCCCCGAGAAAAGCTGGGCGGGGTCTGCCGCTATGTTTGGGGGCAGCTTTCTATTTGCCCTCAGTTTCTTGACCTTGTTTAATCGCTTGCACTATTTTCAGCCCCCTTTAGCCTGGGCAAGCATGGTTAGCGTTGTCGCCGCGATCGCCTTGATTGCGACCGTTGTCGAAGCCTTACCCTTTCGGGATATTGATAACCTGACGCTGACAGGTGTAGCCGTTACGTTAGGTCTGTGGTGGTTTTAGGAAGGCGCTAAGGCCAGCCGGGCAGGAGAGGGGGAGGATGGCGCAAATCGCTGCCAGCTAAAGTCTTGCAAAACAGGGTCTGCCTGTCCCGTCACCACCAGGGTGGAAATCAGGCGAGCCGTTATGGGTGCCAGTAGAATACCGTTCCGGTAATGTCCGGTGGCTAAAATCAAATTTTCGTAGGGGCTGTGCCCTAAAATTGGCCATTCATCTGGTGTAGCGGGCCGAAATCCCCACCAACAATCTTCTAACGGGTGATCAGCAAGAGGGGGGTAGAGACGAATGGCGGCAGCCAAGAGTGACTGCATTCCAGCAGGCGTATTGTAGGCCGCAAAACCAACATCTTCACTCGTGGCCCCGACAACGATGCGACCATTTTGGCGCGGGACAATATAGACCCCCGGTCCAAACAGCACTTTGTGCAAGGGCTTGGTCTGGGCCTGCACTGCACATAACTGACCTTTGCGAGGGATGACCGGAATGGGCAATAGTTCTTGGGACCATGCCCCTGTTGCCAAGATATAGGTCTTCGCCTGCCAAGGTCCGGCTGTCGTTTGCAGATGCTGAATGCGATGTTCTTTGGTATCTAAGGCTGTAACGGTGACCCCTTCCCTTAAGGTGACCCCGAGATGCTCTGCCGCTTGGAGTAAGACCTGAGCGAGTTGCTGGTTATTGACTTGAGCATCGTCAGGGAACCACCAGCCTCCTACCACTTCTGGGCCGAGGTCGGGTTGATATTGGTGGATGGTGGTGCGATCGCACCATTCAGCGTCCTGCGCCAATCGAGCAGGCGAATCCGCATACGTAGGCGCCACAATGCCACAGGGCCAATATCCGGTCTCTAGTTCCGTCAGTTCTGTCAGTTGGTTGGTCCAGTCCGCATAGAGGTCACGACTGCGCAAACATAGATCCAGCATTGGACCTGGTTCTAACCCCTCCGCTTGAGGCGCTAGCATTCCGGCGGCGGCATGGAGAGCTGCTTCTTGGAAATTGCGACTGAGAACCGTGACTTGAGCCCCTTGGCAGGCGAGTTCGATAGCGGTGGCTAAACCCATCGCGCCACCGCCAATCACTAAAACATCAGAACTAGAATTCATTTATTGCTGAGGTGGGGGGTGAGAAGATATTCTAGCGGTCTAACGATACAGAAATAAACGACCTAAACTTCCCCCAAATCTTATTCTAATTCGCGTTTGGCATGACTCAACTTCCTATTGCCGCCTTCGTTGCTGCTGCTCGGTCTGGCCGCCTGATTAGTTTCCCCACCGATACCGTTCCGGCTTTGGCTGCTCGCCCTGACCAGGCTACGCAAATCTTTGCAGCAAAGCAGCGTCAGGCCGATAAACCGCTGATTCTGATGGGAGCTTCTCCAGAAGCGCTTTGGCCTTATGTACATGGGGGTGAGGCGGAGCTGAAGCAGTGGCAACAGATGGCGGCTGACTATTGGCCGGGGGCGTTGACCTTGGTGTTACCGGCCTGCGATCGCGTCCCCCCGCAAATGAACCCGCTTAATCCCGACAGTATTGGCATTCGAGTCCCTGACTCCGCTATCGCTCAGATGATTTTGCAACAGACCGGTCCCCTAGCGACGACAAGTATCAATCGCTCCGGTCAACCTGCCTTAAGAACCATTGCAGAGATTAATCACCACTTTCCCCAAATATTGACACCTCTAGCTAGCCAATGGCCCGAGTCTAAAATGTCTGCTCCGCTGCCCTCTACTGTCATTAAGTGGACTGCACGCGGTTGGCAGGTGCTGCGGCAGGGTGGAATCCAGATTTAGG
The DNA here is from genome assembly GCF_028285565.1 of Acaryochloris sp. IP29b_bin.148. Lineage (GTDB taxonomy): Bacteria > Cyanobacteriota > Cyanobacteriia > Thermosynechococcales > Thermosynechococcaceae > Acaryochloris. The sequence goes on along the minus strand of NZ_JANQOY010000090.1, from coordinate 88,724 downwards.
TCATCACATCGCTGACGGATCCACCTCTTATGCGTCAAGCAAAGGTCTGACAAACCTCTATCCCACTCCTATCTGAGCATTCGTTTGTGGATATCGGCTAGCTACACCTCACAATTTTCTTTTGATGGAGGCTTAGACTCTATCAAAAAGAATCACAAAAACAACTCGGTGAGACTGATAGGATTACCATAAATAGCAAACTCTTTTATGCCAACGGGGGGAAATGTGTATGGCATGTATTGGGGAAACGCAGCAACTGTGCGATCGCAGTTTTCTCTATTTAGCGGGCAACGCGCCAGTCAATGGCAAGAAAGGGGGCTGGTCCTATGCCACCTCTCCCTAAAACCGATGTTGTTGTCATTGGTGGAGGACCGGGAGGAACAGCAACTGCCATTCGCTGCGCTCAGCATGGGTTACACGTCACACTGATAGAAGGGGCTGAATTGTCCCAATCCCTTACCAGTGAGACCTTACATCCTGAGATTGAACCACTGTTGCAAACACTCGGGGTAAGAGACTCAGTCTTAGCCGCAGGCTTTCCGCGTTGTCCCGGACGCTGGATAGCCTTGCAAGGAGAACGCCAATTTCACCACTTTGGTGAGGATAGTCATGGGCCTAAATTGGGGTTTCAAGTCAAGCGATCACACTTCGACACCCTGCTTTTAGAACAGGCTAAAGCGCTGGGAGTCAACATTCTTCAACCTTGTCGAGCCATCGAACCGCTCGTCAGCCAGGGACAAATCCAGGGTCTGATCACCACCTGGGGTGGGATAGAGGCAACCTATGTGGTGGATGCGACGGGGAGATGCCAATGGCTCGCGCGGAAACTGAAACTGATCACCACACCCTACTCTCCCCCGTTACACGTCGAGTACGGCTATGTGATGGGACATTGTTCAGAGCAAGAGTATTCCCCCTTAATTGCCTCGGCCCCCGGAGGATGGGTCTGTGTGGCGAAGGTTCAACCCTTACGCTATCAATGGACTCGTTTGAAATGGGCTGAACACTCCAATGCCTCTTGGCATCCTCCCAACTTAGCCCATCTTTGGCCCGGCGACCCACCCCATACGGTCGAAGTAACTTGGCGGCTGGTCAATCCAGCCGCTGGCCCCGGCTACTTCTTGGTCGGAGATGCTGCTGCGGTCCTCGATCCCATCTCATCCCAAGGGGTACTCAAAGCGGTTGCCTCAGGTATGATGGCCGCACATCTTATCAATAAACAATTTCAAGGGGGACAGTTGCAACCTTCGCCAGCCGCTCGCTACTCTACTTGGTTACGAACCAATTTTTATCAGGATCTGCTTCATTTACAACGGTTTTACAGCCCTGTTTTGTCGGAGATCGCGACCTTGGCAAACGCTCAGTAGTGGAATTGAATAGGAGCTACCTAATATAGGTAGGGGCTACCTATTTGCGGAGGGCTAAATGATAAAGCCCAGCCTTTTGTGGATCTGGGTCTTAGTCAACGAGCACATGTCCTCTATCGCTGATGACTTAACACATCGCTGCAGATTGCCTGCGGCCTAACCCAGGTTGATCAGGAAAGTTTGCGGTCAATACAGTTCGGCCTTGCGCATCATGAACCCAGCCTTGAGCCTCAACAATGTCTGAGGATTTGGGGAGTGCAGTAGTGCGGTGGTGCGTCTGAGCTGAGAGAGGCATGGAATGAGAGGTCGGCTTTTGAACGTTTAGCTCTCTAAGGTCATGCCAGAGCGTCACGGCGGTTTGAGGCTCTCCTGGTCCTGGCGGTAGACCCCCTCGTCCAGTATGGACAAAACGACTGGTGCCTGAAGGCTGGCCTGTACGACACCCTTGAGTAATGGGTGGGGAAACATCAACGGATTCCGGTAAATCTATCAAACTGTTGTTCGGGTCAACTTCTGGGTTATTAATTTCCACAATGCCATTCAGCGTTGGATCGCTTTGGGAAATAGCTGTGATATCACTGAAGTTGGTTCTTTGATCTCGCACTTTCAATCCAAATACGCCTTGGGTCGTAATCGATATCTTGCCTCCTCGCCCCGAAAAGCTATTGGCGACGATATCGCTGTTTTCATTGGGGAAAGCGACGATCAGATCCGCATTGATATTGATATTGCCACCATCACCCGGACCATTAGCTGTGGCTGACACCAGGCTTTCATTGCGCATCAGCAACCGATTATGGATTCGTAGATCAATATCACCGCCATTGCCAGAAATTGTGGATGCGGTAATCCCCGCTTGTTGTTCCAGCAAGATATTGTCAGCATAAACTTGCAAGGTGCCTGCATCCCCTGGCCCATCATTTTTGACGCTGACAGAACCCCCATTCGTCACGCTCAAATCTTTTGTTGTAATTTGCACGTTTCCTGCTTCGCCAGTGGGAATAGGAGGAAGATTAAAAGTATTGCGCAACTCTGGGCTTAACAGGTTGGCAGACGAAATAATAAAACTGGAATCTCGACCACCAGGGGCAACCCCACTGACTTGAATAGAGTCTGTCGCATTCACAGTGACACTGCCCGCCGCACCACTCGCAAACGTAGAAGCATCCACTCTAGCCCCATCCTTGATCACTAATCGTTGTGTATTGATCACTAAATTGCCTGCATCTCCACGCTCTAGACTAGACGCCGACACAGCACTATTCGCAAACAAGGTTGGACCGACACCGACAAGTTTCACTAACTCTGAGGCATTAACGGTGACGTCTCCTCCATGTCCCTGCCCTAAGGTGGCAGACGTGACTAAGCCCCCATCAGACACGCTGAGGCGTTTAGTGGTAATAAATGTATCTCCAGCGTTCCCCGCGCCAAAGGCTCCTGTACTCAGAAGGCTAAGCAAGCTGGGGTTTAAAGGGGACGTGCCCAGAACATCGATAGACTCAGCTGCATCAATCCGCAGTGTGCCCCCTTCTCCAGGGCCAACGGTGCCTGCAAAAATTACCCCTCCTTCTCGTAGGAAGAGCATTGGGGTGGATAGAACAATATCGCTACCCCGGCCTAACCCCAAGGATTGAGCGGTTAGACTGCTGCGAGTCGTAGCCTGTGGATTCGTGCCAATTAGCTGTAATGAGTCTGAAGCATTAATGCTTAACGGACGTCCTGCTTGGTTACCCAAATTTTGAATACGAATAACCGAGCCATCAGTGATAGAGACTCGACGGCCTTGGATGTTTATGGAACCTGTGCTGATACCACTGCCATCTACTAGGGCTTGCTGAGAGAGGTTAATATCTCCAAAGCTTTGAACCGTTTGATAGTTGAAACCCCATCCTAAAGAGGTAGGGGTCATCTGTACAACGCCGGACGTCACCCCTCCTAAATGAATGCTTCCGCCTGGGGCCGTGAGAATTCTGCCGTTTAAATTAATATTGCGACCGATTAAAGCCAGTGTTTTGGTGGGCTTAACCGTTAAATCCAGCTCAGAGCTACCAGTTCGTATGGAAAAAGCAAATAGGGGATTAGGAGATATGAGTTGATGGCCTGTTCCTTGAGCTACGATATCTGCGGATGGACGGTTAAATTGCAAGCCTAAGGGCACATTGATAGCCAACTGAGAAGGAACTTGTGGATTATCTGTCCCAAACTCAAGACCCTGCTCAAAAATCAGGCGATTGGCTGTGGTGCCCAGAAACGAACCGTTAAGGTCTAGCCTGGAATTGGGTCCAAAGAAAATGCCATTGGAGTTGATGAGAAAAAGATCGGCATTGCCTTGTATGCCCAATCTGCCCAAAATATTGGATGGTCGGTTGCCAGTCACTCGACTAATGATCCGAGCAACACCAGCAGGATTACGAAAGTAAATCTGCTGACCCTCAGCAACATTGAAGTCTAAAAAACTATGAAAGAGGTTGGACCCTCGGGTTGCACCCCCTGCAATGATATCCGCAGGCTGACCATTGATGACAACTGCACCCGGAATAACGGTCGAATTTTGTGAACCTAAAGTATTGTCAGGGGCTGTTTGGGCAACCGCTATCTCTAAGCAATGGGTGACAGAACAGATCCAAGCCAGGAATAACAGTGGATATTGCAATTTAGAGCAAAATTTAGGGAGGATTTGCCATCTCAATTGAGACCTGAGGATGGATGTCAGAATTTTTTGTTGTGGCATAAAAATTCATAGAATACTATCCCCCTGAATGCTCGCTGAGATGCGATGAGTTTTTAATTGTTTTAAGTATCGATCACAGACTAACTATTAAGACGAGCTGCAATAAATATCTCACTTTCTGTTCATAGATAAGATAATTTATATCATCATTGGGTCATCCCTCAGGTGTCAGGATAGATACAAATCAATAGTCCAGGATCGGTAATGTTGACATTAACCCACTTGAGTTTCAGTTCTCAAAAACTCATCCATAACGGTCAGATCTACAATGGCAAGCAGACTATAACAGCAAAGCTAGCCACCTGTTGGTGGTAGCTCCAAAGCAAAATTTCATTCACCCAAATATCGTAGATGTTATGGATAAACTGATGTTTGAGTCAATAAGATGGGGCGGGCTTCCAGGAGTTTGTGATAGGGCTATTTTAAGTTGCCAGAGCTGATGCAAAAATGCTGGCCAATCGCTAGTCATCAAGGTGCCGACGAGGATTCAGGGATGCAAAAATGGGATCTCCAGAGTTTCTCTCGAGAATTTGAAGCCGCCTTGGGGTGGGTAACGTACCAGAGAGCTGTCGACAGGCGAGCCGCTCCTATGCAGCAAATGTAGGATCGAGACCTATAGCTGACTGAGCATCAAATCATCGTTGTAACACACCAGGCCAATTTTGGTCCGCTTCGGCAATATGACCTGGAATATCTGCTTCCCACTTTTTTTGGATATCAAGACTGTAATTGAGATACAGTTTGCCATCAACCACTTTCCATGCTTGGGGATCGATAGGGGCAGTTGTGCCTTCTTTAACCGCCCAAGCACAATAGCCACCATATTGGGGTGCATACTTTTTAGGATTGCTAGAGAAAGAATCTCGATTTTCAGCACTGGCAAACTGCCAAGTGGCACCTTGCCACTCATAGGAAAATTCGCTTTTTCCCTTGACTGGTCCACCGTCAGTAAAGTAAGCCACTGGATCATACCCGCGGATCGCGGCACCCTCTTCTGCAAAAATAGCGGGTTTAGCATTCGCTTGCCCCTGTTGAGGATCTCCTGATTGAGAGCCAGACTTTAAACCATCTGAACAACCCGTACTCAGTCCAAGTCCGAGTAATAACGCAGCTGACCAGAGTGCAAATTTAGAATTCATAGATCCACCTCATTGATTGCTCACAACAAACAGACGTAATGCAAAATTAGACTCTAAAGATAATACTGAGCCAATGATACTGAGAAGAGTGTGCATCCCCCCCTGAAAGAATTAAGTGACATTGACCGTTTATATCTGCCCTAGTTCTGTGAAAGTCTAGAAATCGGATTAGCGGGTATAGTGATTGGGCCTGTAGCTACCTGTACCATAATCCTTAGCATCCTGACCATAAGGTAATTATCATAGCTCCTGCAGATCAAATGCACCGTTGCTCCTGGGTAGATCTCAGTAAACCCGATTACATCCAATATCATGATCAGGAATGGGGGATTCCTATCTATGACGATCTGCATTTGTTTGAGCATTTAACTCTAGAGTCTTCCCAGGCAGGCTTGAGCTGGTATACCGTTCTTCGTAAACGTGAGAATTACCGAGTAGCGTTTGATCAGTTCAATCCCCAACGGATTGCTAACTATGATGAACAAAAAATAGAGGCCCTTATGGGTAATGCGGGAATTGTTCGCAACCGCAAAAAGATCGAAGCGATCATTGGCAATGCTCGTGTCTTTCTGCAAATTCAGTCAGAGTTTGACAGCTTCGCGACCTATAGCTGGCGTTTTGTTGGAGGACAGCCCATTATCCATACACGGAGTGAATCGGATCAATGGCCCACGACTAGTCCAGAGTCTGATGCGATGAGCCAGGATCTTCGACAGCGTGGCTTTAAGTTTTTCGGCTCAACGATCTGCTATGCCCATATGCAAGCAACGGGGATGGTGAATGACCATAGTCTGGAGTGTTTTCGCCGCCAGGAGATTATTGATGCTTATGCTTCACGTCCGGCATTGGCATAGGAATGGGTGATATTCCAAGCTTTATCTATGCAGAAGTCAATACAGCAATCTCCAGGAGACTGAAGATCATCTTGTTTCGATTTCTGCTAAAAATATCGGGAATTTCTATAAATACAACTAAAATTTAATTCCCCCTAGATTGGGTTGTAGTAAGTTGGATGGATTGTACTTTGCCCGTAGATTACTAAACTCTTTCAGATCATCTAGATTGATATTCTGAATGACTTCGGGTTTTAAGATGGTTTTCCCCCAATGGGGGCGAATCTTGAACTTCTGAGCCACCTTATCTTGCACCTGCTCCGCTAGTTCTAAGTCAGTTTTGCTAAAGAACAAATCAACGGCATAGGAGTCCTGCTTATAGTTCCCAGCCATTGCACATTTTTGGGATTGCCCGACGTAGCGAACACCAATTGAATTTTTAAAGTACTGCTGAGGATTGGCTTGTTTCATCTTCTGAGCTAACTCGAACAGAAATAAGAGTAGATCAGGCAAATCTGCTTTGGGGATAAAGACTGCAACGTTATAAGCGGTATAGGTACTACTCAATATCCGTTGGGGGATAGAAGGATTGCGCTCACTTTCTAGCATCGGATGGTAATCATAGAGGTAGTCCAAATCATCTGGACTCGTAACAATTACCTCCGGTTCAACGCTGGGAGCAAATCGACCAATCAGCATTTGTAGAAACTCCTGAAAGATCGGTAACTGCGCATTAAGCTTCCATACAAAGGTGATAATGACCCAAGAAATAGCGGTGACAAATGCATTGGCCCTATTGACCGGGGCTGGTTCTTTATACTGATCCAGCTTGTCTAAGGAAATGAAACCGATAAATGGATCTGCCTTGTCACTGTAGGGAAACATCGTCATTGCATGGGCTTTATTGCCATACTGTGCCAATGTTTGCGGCAGTTGACTCAACTGGAATATCTGCTGAGTCACTTCAAACTGCTCGTTCTTTTTTGTTCTAAGAGTAAGGCTAACGATCACTCCCAAATATCCCAAGCTAACTCTGACATATTTCAGAACGTTTCCATGTTCCTGTTCCGTTAGCGTGTGAGGACAACCGTCTTCATCCAGGAGAGTTACAGCAGTGATGCTATCAGCCATAATGACATCCTCAACACCATACCCGTGGGTACCTGTCACGAGTGCGCCGACGACTCGTTGCTGCATAAAATTGCCACTGCTGATGAGTTGCCTGCCTAGAGGCTGGAGAAATCGTTTTAATTCTTCAATCGTGACTGCGGCTTCAACGGTTACTTCTTGGGTGTCGTAGTTATAGGCAATGTTTTTCAGATCATTGCTATCAAAAATGACTGCAACGTTATCATCGACGAGCTGAATGCCGTTATAAGAGTGGGATGACCCTACAAAGTTATAGGGTTTACCTTTACTTTTAAGGTCTTGCAGTAAGGATTGCAGCAGGGTGAGTGTTCGAGGGGAAGTGCGCGATTCAGGTTTAGACTTACGGATCTTCAACCAAGAAAAAAGATAGTTAATCTCCATTGGCCACTCTCTATTGAAAGATAGGGTTTCTGCGATGCTGATAGGGCAATCACCTAACTCTAGGCATACTTTTACTCTTCTATAGAAATAGAGAAGTTTGCGCCAAAAGCAATAAATCTTTAGTGCAAATGCAAACCCCACACGGGCCTGGCCCATCTGGGGATACTGACTATTCAAGGGAAAAACGGGCTAGGAGGGATTCGAACCCCCGACACCGTGGTCCGTAGCCACGTGCTCTAGTCCACTGAGCTACAAGCCCCTAAGGGATTATCATCTTACCATAGCCTCACGGTATCGCAATAACGACCTGACTAGGCTAACCATCGTTGGCTCTACTTCCGATTTTTTGTTATGTCAAATCAGCATTCCGGCCTGACCCATCTTGACCCGCAAGGGGAAGCCCAAATGGTAGATATCTCAAACAAATCTGCAACGGTGAGGGAAGCCACTGCAGTAGGGCAGGTACGGATGCATTCAGATACGTTTACTGCCATCCAAGCGGGTAATGCCTCAAAAGGAGACGTTTTAGGGGTTGCACGGTTAGCTGGAATTATGGCTGCCAAACAAACAGCAAACCTGATCCCCCTTTGTCATCCATTGCCAATGAGCAAGATAGAAGTGGTCATTCAACCCCAATCTGCTCTCCCTGGATACAGGATCGAAGCAACCGTAAAAACTCAAGCGGCAACCGGTGTGGAAATGGAGGCCTTAACAGCCGTGTCTATTTCAGCCTTAACACTGTATGACATGGCTAAGGCTTTGGATAAGTCTATATCTATCGACCATATTCACTTAGTTAAAAAGATGGGTGGCAAGTCCGGCCATTGGCAGGCTGAGATATCTGGAGAGTAAGCGTGCCGGACAATAATGACGATCTCAGAAAGGATGAGGATAGAACGGTAACTCCAAAATTGTGCAAGCCTTTAATGTCTTTAGGCCGCGGTGGTAGTTGCTATCGATTCCTTGCCAACGGCCAATCCCCGGCACGAGAGAGCGGTGTATGACTGCAATGATTATGGTGATGCGATGCAAGTTTGGGAAATATAGAATCTGAAATTAAAACTAAGGAACTACCAGAAGTTTGGCACTAAGTTTCTAACAGCTTCACATGGGCTATTCTGCTTGGGCCTTCTGCTGTAAAAATTCAATATATAGCATTTCTGCTTAGGCTAATGGGCTGAGTTATCCACTAAACACAAATAAAACAAAATATGCAACTATCTAGTAGTAACAGTGATACTGCTAAAGAGATTTTTAACTTATGCCTAAAAAGAAGAGACAACCTAAACCCTTGACAGGAAAAGACTTAGTCGCAAAAGTAAAACAGCTGAGTGACTGCACTCGCGAGGAAAAGGCTAAGGCTTGTGGATACATTTCTTTAGAAAGGAATGGCTCAGAACGGATCAAAACTATTGCCTTTCTCAATGCCCTACTGGATGCAGAAGGGATTGATTTAGATGGTCAATCCTCTAATGGAAATGGCCGAGGAGGACGTAAACCCAGTTATAGAGTTAGTGTCCAGTCCAATGGCAATATCTTGGTGGGTCGGACTTATACTCAAACGTTGGATCTTGAACCTGGAGATGAATTTGAAATCTCTGTGGGGCGCAAACATATTCGTCTCAACAAGATTGCTTAAAGCCGCTGATCAAACAAGGAACTCCCCTGCTGTTATGCAAGGGAGTTCTAAACTCAGAATTGTAGTCTCTAAACCTTAGCTACAGAGTGCTTGACGCATATGCTTCATATTTCCCGGCAGATCGGCACGGATCGCTTCTTGGATAAAGATAGAAGGCATGGGAATTAGTGGTGTAGCGGCAACGGAATAAGTGAGAATCGTGCCTTCTCCACAGTCCTGCAATGTCAGATCAGCAGAAAAGTCGCTAAAGCTGCCTTGTTCCAGCGAAAATTTGATGTGTTCTTGAAACCGTTCCGACACTCTCAAAAAGATTTCCACATCAACGGAAAGTAAGAAAAACGTTTTGCGTGCGGCTTGATAGAGACGGTGGGTTTGCTCTGCTGTTTGAGAGGCATGTTCCAGCACTTCGCTTTTGACAATATCAGGAAAGAATCGAACCCAGCGGCTGTAGTTAGTGAGTTGAGACCAAATCTGAGATCGCACCCGAGGCAGATACATCGTTGCCGTCACAGCACCGCCCCAATTTGTGTGAGAGCGTACATCTAGCAGGATTTCACCTTGGAGCAAATCAACCATTTGTGTTGGAGGAAAGGGAGCTAGAGTTGGGTACTCAGTCGAGGATACAGCACTCATAACAGAATCGCTATCTAACAGACTTGTTAAACTTCCATTGGAGGAATAACAGTTAGGGCTATGATAGCTCCATTTGTTACAAAATGTGTATTTAAAGGCACAAATAATCTCAAGGAAGTTGTTAAGTTATCTGAGCATGGCGTTATAAATACGCACGTGGTACCACTCATTTTCTCCTAGTATTCCCCGGACTCTTTTGGGGTCTATCAGGAGGTGTCAAGATGGTGCTCTCTTCTCCCCAACCTGCTACTGCCAAGATGCTAAGGCGCAGATTTCAACGACGGTAAAAAGCTAACAATTTCGGGAAATTGAACCAGGATCACCAAAACAATCAGCTGCAGGATAATAAAGGGGATTGCACCGCGATAAATGTCTGATGTTTTGATCTCTGGTGGAGCGACTCCTCTTAGATAGAACAAAGCAAAGCCAAAGGGAGGGGTTAAAAAGGATGTCTGTAAATTGACCCCCAACAAAATGCCATACCACAGCAAGTCCATCTCTAACGCTTGGGCAATAGGCCGAAAAATCGGCACCACAATAAAGGCAATTTGAAAAAAGTCGATAAAGAAACCCAGCAAAAATACCGTCAGCATACTGACGAGTAAGAAGCTGAGTTTGCCACCAGGTAGATTTTGCAATGTATCGGCAACGAGGATATTCCCGCCCAAACCAATAAATACCAAGCTAAAGGCCCGAGAACCGATCAAAATCAGCATCACCATACTGGTGATTCGAAGGGTAGACTCTGACACTTCAAAGAGCCGCTTTAAGGAAAATTGGCCGTTGGCCCCGGCCAAAATAATCGCCCCTAAAGCGCCTAAGGCCCCTGCTTCTGTGGGCGTTGCAATTCCCCAAAAGATACTGCCCAACACCAAAAAAATGAGCGCGAGAGGCGGAATCAGAACCTTGACCACCCGAATCGCCAGCTCTGTTCCTTTGATCTCTCGTACAGAAAGGGGCAAGGCTGGGGCAGCTTCTGGTTTAAAGATGGCAACCAGAATGATATGTAGGGCAAACATTCCGGCAATCATCAAACCGGGAATCAAAGCCCCCAGAAATAAATCCCCCACGGGTACGCCGAGTTGATCGCCTAACACGACCAGCACCACGCTGGGAGGGATAATTTGCCCCAAGGTTCCAGAGGCAACAATCACCCCAGCAGTCAGCTCCTTGCTGTAGTTATAGCGCAGCATAACCGGCAGCGAGATCAAGCCCATGGCAACGACAGAAGCGGCGACAACACCCGTCGTCGCTGCCAGCAATGCCCCCACAAACACCACGGCTAAAGCCAAGCCGCCGCGAATCGGGCCGAAGAGAATGCCAATGGTTTCTAGGAGTTTCTCGGCCAAACCCGATTTCTCGAGCATGGCCCCCATAAAAATAAAGAAGGGAATTGCCAGTAGCGTATAGCTCAGCATGGTGTTAAAAATTTGCTGAGGCATACTGGCCAGCAAATTGGGATCGACAAAGATTTCTGGATCGACCCAACTGATCGCGGTGGGTAACACACTGAATAACAGCGCTACGCCCCCCAAGGTAAAGGCCACCGGATACCCTGCTGACAGCAAGACTAAGGCGACCACAAACATGGCAATGCTCAGCCAATCATAGTCCATGGTCGGTTTCTCCTTCTTGGCCTAAGCTGAGCCGCTTCAGTTTGACCCCATTTTTGATGGCTTCTGAAATTCCTTGGAGCAACAGCAAGACAAAGAATACACAGACAACCGATTTAATGGGATAGCGAGGTAGTCCACCGGCATTCGGAGAGACTTCCCAAACGGCCCAAGAATCGATGATCGGGGACCATACATAGTAAATCATCAGGCTACAAAAGGGGATCACGAACAGTAATGCCCCTAAGAAATTGACCCAAGTTTGTCGTTTGGGAGACCAACGATCATAAAACGCATCGACTCGCACATGGCCATTGTGCTTGAAGGTGTAGGCGGCCCCCAACAAAAAGATGAGGGCAAATAAATAGGCTTGTCCTTCAATCAGAGAATTGGAGCTGAGATTTTGGCCAATCAAATTGCCGATTTTCCGCCCCAAGGTATTCCAAACCCCGATCAGTACCATTAATGGGATCAACAGAACAGTGAACCGCCCCACCCCCTCGTTGATGCGATCAATGATCTGGGATAGTCGCAATAGTTTTTGCAATCTTCTAGGGGCCTCCACAATTCATCTGAGACTTATCCTCTCAGATCACGGCCCTTCCATAGAATATGAGCGACCACAACGGGTGGTTATTGAAACCCCCACTTCAGCCATGGCGTTGGATCCACGGCTTGGCCATTCACATTTAAACCAAAGTGGAGATGAGGACCCGTCGAGGCCCCAGTAGAACCGACCGTGCCAATGATTTGGCCTGCACGTACCCTCTGGCCTTCTTGCACGTTGATATTCCGTAAATGCAAATAGACTGTATTTACCCCTTGACCGTGGTCAATACCCACAATGTTGCCATGCAGTCGAAAGCCCTTTGATTCACGTCCAACCAGTCGGACCTGTCCTGCAGCTGAAGCTTTAACTGGAGAGCCACCCCAACCGGCATAGTCTAATCCTCGATGATAATCAGGATCAGAGTAATCGCCATTATAAATTCGCTTGATACCATACCCAGCGGTGAGGGGGCCATTATTGGGACGTAGGAACTTGCCGCTCCAGAGTTTTTGGGGAGAGACAATTGCTTTGAAGGCATCCACTCGATCAAATTCAAAGTCTGTGCCTGACCCTTTACCCGGGGGTAACCAAATGCTCTGGGTCGGGAACCATTTTTTACCAATCCACAGCATCATATTGCGAGTTTGTTGATTCCCGGTGACGACTAAGCTCCGACGACCATGTTTTTCTAAGGGAATGGTTGGCAATAAGGCTCGCCAACGGTTCGTCGCAATCCGGTAGGTGGGGATCTTTTTGCCAGCCACTTTAACGATGGGCGCTTGAGTCAGCTGCTCTCCTGGATCAGGCTTGACGGTAATGGCTAGGGTATCCCCTAATTTCGGGCTTTTAGGCGAAACACTGACTTCCAGTGCTGTAGCGGGTGTAGCTCCAACATAGGATCCGCCAACCACGGCTAGGAGCAAGGCACTGAACAAGCGAATATTGTGATGAGTCATGTAGAGATAAACAGAAGCGATTCATAATCTTATTGTCTCAAGAATCGGCGTCAGAGTTCCAAGCTGATATGTCTGTTTAACCAATCCAGTTGACGCTGTCCCGACTAGAAGACGCAGCCGTTTGCGCAGCAGCCATACCCGATCTAGGTCGGTGGCGTCGCGTCATACAGTCCTGCATGCTATCAGACACTGAGGGGGATCGCTCTGGCAAGACCACTCTGTTCATAATGAATTCGACGGTTTGCTCTTTCACCCACCCTCTAGCGACTACAATTTCTCCAAAGGGCATGGATGTCACTTTTTGATCGGCCAGGGCAACGCCCACTTGGGCATCCGTGAGCAAACCTGCTTCCACTAAATAGGCTCCCAAGGGCTGAGATTGGTAGGCTTGTGAATGGATAAAACCTTGCATGATGATACTCTCACTTACTCAACGTCAAATAAATTGTCGTCACAAAATAGCCGTTAATGACTGATTTTGCATTCAGAAAGTACGAAAATCATAACACAAGGCACAATTTGGCTGATTGCCGCCCGCAGAGTCTCAATTCTGTCATGAAGCTCTAGGCTAGGGTTTAGGCTTGAGGAACACAATTGCCTGTTTCCAAACAAGGGTGGGCTGGTCGTAGTGATCCAGTAAGCATATGCAAAAATTGTCCTGCCAACGTACCTTGCCGACGAGCAAATCATTGGTGATCAATTTAATTTCAACTTCAGACTCTTCTTGGATTAAGGTCTGAAGCTGGCGAAAACTAGGCAGTTTGACATCAAGTTCAGTTGACATTATTTTCGTCGCAGGATGGATAAAAGGACAAATGAAAACTAGGCACAATTGATGCCTGGAGCCATTATAGTGACGATTCTGATGGCGATGATCTGGGTAATAGTGTCAGCCGCACTTGCTCTCAATGCCGCAGTAGTATGGAGAAGCGCTGTTGTTGTCTAAGGAATATTCATGCGGGTCGAGTTTACAAAATATCAAGGATTGGGCAATGATTTTATCCTCATCGATAATCGTCACCAAGCTCAACCTTGTTTGACGCCAGAACAAGCGGTACGGATGTGCGATCGCAACTTTGGTATCGGTGCGGATGGCGTAATCTTTGCCTTACCTGCGCAAGGCGATACCGACTACACCATGCGGATTTACAACTCGGATGGGTCGGAACCCGAAATGTGTGGGAATGGCATTCGCTGCCTGGCTCGCTTTTTAGCCGATTTAGAAGGCCAAACACAGGCAGCACTCACTTACCGTATCCATACCTTAGCGGGGACGATTACGCCTAGCCTGCAGCCAGATGGTCTGGTACAGGTGGATATGGGGCCACCCTATCTTGTGCCTGCGGACATTCCCACCACCTTAGGCCAAGGCACCGATCCGGTGGTCAATCAGCCCTTGGACGTGGGGGGACAAACCTGGTTAGTTACCTGTGTCAGCATGGGTAACCCCCACTGCATTACCTTTGTGGAGGATCTAGACGCCCTTGATTTTCAAACCATTGGCCCTCAGTTTGAGCATCACCCTGCCTTTCCTCAACGCATTAATACGGAGTTTATTCAAGTGATGCGTCCTGACTATCTGAAGATGTTGGTGTGGGAACGCGGCGCAGGCCCGACGCTCGCCTGCGGAACCGGAGCATGCGCCGTGCTGGTGGCTGGCGTTCTGACAGGTAAAAGCCAATCGGCTGCTACCATCGAGCTTCCAGGTGGCCCCTTGAAAATTAAGTGGGAAGGTGGACAGCAGTCTGTCTATATGACAGGACCAGCGGAACGAGTCTTTGCAGGTACCTTAGATCTTTGACGCACTCATTATTGACTCTCCCACAGAACTCTTAGACCCGCTCTAGCCGGGAAAATCTTATTGCTGCGACTCCCCTTACCCAAGACAAGAGCTATAAATTTATCCGAAACTCAACACCATGCTTTGTAAAGCCCAAACGTTGGTAGAGTGCATGGACTTTGGGCCTGGACTCGCGGCTTGTGGCAATGAGTTTATAACAGTTGGCATCTTGGGCTAGTTTGATCACTTGACGAACGAGTTCCGAGCCGAGCCCTTGCCCTCTAAAGGCTTCATTGATATAAACATCCTCCATTAAGGCGAAGGGTTGTTGATGCAAATCATTGTGCATGATGTAGACAAACGCTCGCCCTACTTCAATGCCATCCTCTTGCCATGAAATACGGATTCCTTTTGCCTCAACCGTTCTAGTTTCAAGTGTCATACTCTGAAGCTGTATAGGAACGATAGCTGCTGGCCTTAAATCATAACGGTTTGCAGGACAACAGACGTGACCAATATCACGCTTAAGATTACGATTCTCAGAGAGGATGGCATCATGACATTATTCTCCTACTCGCAAAGGTCAGTGTTTAAATGACCCCTCCTCCAGTCATTGCCACACAGCAATTGACCAAACAATTTGGTGACAGCATTGCCGTTCACCAAGTCGATCTACAAGTCCAGCAAGGCGAAATTTATGGACTTATTGGTCCGAATGGCGCTGGCAAAACAACGCTGATTCGGATGTTAGCGACTGCTGAAGAACCCACCTTAGGTAGCATTGCGATTGGTGGACAAACCCTTATCCAAAATCAACCCAATCCAGATATTAAGCGGCGGATTGGCTTCCTGCCAGATGATTTCCCGCTCTACGACGACTTATTAGTGTGGGACTACCTGGATTATTTCGCTCGGCTTTATTATCTACACGAACCTGAACTGAGCCAGCGCTTGCATGAAATTTTGGCATTAGTCGATTTAGAGAATAAACGCTACAGTCCGATTAGTACCCTGTCACGAGGGATGAAGCAGCGGCTCAGCCTGGCCCGGACCATTATTCATAAACCCACCTTATTGTTGCTGGATGAACCTGTCTCCGGCTTAGATCCCGTGGCTAGGGTGCAGTTTCGTCAAACCTTAAAGACCCTGCAACAGCAAGGACTGACGATTTTTATCTCTTCCCACATCCTCAGCGACTTGGAGGATTTTTGTACCTCTATCGGCATTATGCAGATGGGGCAATTGGTCGAGAGTTCCGAGTTGCGGGCCTTGTACAACCGGGATCAGACTCAGCAACTGATTATTTCGACGATGGCTGATTTAGCACCAGTTGAGGTGTTTCTGCAAAACCATGCGTTGGTGCATGACTGCAAAGTCTTACCGGATAAACATCAAATTGCGGTCACCTTTACGGGCACAGAGGGTGACATCGTTGCCTTGTTGCGATCTCTCATTTCCCAAAACTTCCCGATCATCGATTTCCACCGTACTCAAGAGAGCCTAGAAGATATCTTTATCAAAATGGGCTATCGGCAAACTTCATAACTGTCTGGTTCCGTCATGACATCCACCTTTACCAATCAAATCGGCAATTGGAATCCCCAATTGCTGCGAGAATTTCGAGGCCGCTTAAAACCCCGAAGTCTGGCGGCAGCGATTGTCATTTCTCTCATTGGTCAAACGCTATTGGGCCTAGGCTTTTCCCAACAAACCTACAATCCTGTGATTGAGCGCTGGGCGGGTTTAGCTGAAACAATGACTTGGATCATACCCTATGCGTTATTCACCGCAGGCAGCTACTACTTGGTCAGCGATTTAAATCAAGAAGAAAAACGCGGTACGCTCAATTTTATTCGACTCAGCCCTCGCCCTAGCCAAGATATTTTGTTAGGCAAAATGTTGGGAGTGCCTATTCTGCCTTACATCGCGATTGGGCTAGCCATTCCTTTGCATCTCCTTGCCAGCTTCCAGTCGGGGATGCCCTTTTTATTCCTAATCAGCTACTATCTAACGCTGGCAATCGGAAGTTTTGCTTGGTTTAGTCTAGCGATTTTGTACGGATTACTCAGCAGCTCTCGTACGCTTGCCGTTGGACAACAGTCTGTAATGGCTGTCGCATTTGCAGGTTTAACACTTTTTTTCCTGTCCCCCCTCTACTTTGTCTGGAATTTCGCGGTCACTTGGCAGCCATTGGGGTTCGATGTATGGTCTGCTCAATGGGATTCCTATCGATCTGCTCCTTCAAATCGCAATGTCCCCATTCAGTGGTTTGGGCAAGCAATTAACCAGTCGATATGGCAGTCGCAAGGGTTTACGCTGATTGTTTTGGTGATTGCTACAGTCTTGATTTGGTTAATGCTAGTCCGCCTCTTTCGCAATCCCAACACAACCATCATGAGTAAATGGCAAAGTTACGCCATTGTGTCTTTTTTAGAAGCATTAATAATTGGTTTCTTCGTCGTTACGTCCGAACAAGGAGATTTCGCAGAGATATCTGCAGTGACAGGCTCATGGCTGCTGTATGCGTTTAACGTTGGCCTGACGATCGTGATTATGCTGGCTCTCTGTCCCCAACGAGCGTCTCTCCTCGATTGGTTGCGATTCCAAAAGCATCCTCAGGGGATTTTGCGGGATTTAGTCTGGGCCGATAAAAGTCCGGCGATTGTTGCGATCGCAATCAATCTTGTCATTATCAATGCCCTCTATGTCCCCTGGATGTTCTTAGTGGGAGTTGGTAAGGAGAACCCCAGCGTTGCAGCCATTATCGTGCTCTCGATGACCGGCGTATTGCTGATCTATACCACCGTCGTCCAGCAGATTCTCGCACTCAGAATCCGCAACCCCTACACCTGGAGCATGGGAGGACTGGGGCTTTGGATGTTGGTGCCCCCGATCATGTTGGCGATCTTACAAATTGTTCCCGATGAGATGCCTGCTTCGATGATGATTTGGACCTTTTTGGGCTATCCTTTCAGTGATTTTGGGAAACCCATATTAATCAGCAGTGCCCTCGTGGGATTGGTGGCCCAGCTTTGTGTGATTGTGCTGCTAGTATGGCAGTTCCAAAATCATCTCCGCACTCTGTCCAGATCGCAGTCGAGCATGATTGGATAAACGCCAGACTCTCTGACCAGGGACAAGCTCTATTGCGAGGATCGCCAATGGGCCAGCTCAGACTTAATAAAATAGTCCACTAAGTCTCGATAGAGCTTTTCAACCACATCGGGATCTAAACCCGCTGCTTCAGCCCATTGTCGACGCTGTTGCAGCATCATTTTTAAGCGCTCAGGCGCTTGAACACTTTGGGTATCGGCTTTAAACTGGGCAGCCGCTTTCACATACTCAAAGCGTTGACCTAACAACTCAATCACCTGAGCATCAATTTGGTCAATTGCCCTACGAATATCGGTCATATCACGACAGTTCTGAGCATTCACCCGCGACGCTGTAGAGCTATCCATAGAAAAAATCGCATCTGCTTCAATTTCAATCAGCATGGCCGGATCAATCAAAGCACTGACTTGAACCATCGACGTGGCAGGAGGATGAGACCCAAAAAATTCTTGGTGAGCCTGTGCAAACAACTCCCATTGGGCAATGTCAGTGACAAACATGCGGGTTCGCACAACAGCATGCGTATCCGCTCCAAGCCGTTGCAAAGCAGTTTGGATAATCTCTAAGCATCGTTTGGCTTGAGCATACCCCTCCGCAGAGACCACCTGTCCTTCAGCATCCACCGGAGCGGTTCCCGAAACATAAATCTGGTTACCGACCCGGATTGCCCGGCAGTAGCCCACCTGTGCTTCCCACGGAGTTCCAGAACCCACTCGTTGAACAGCCTGTGTCATAGCGGTTTCACCCCAATCAGCAACGCCATCTCTAGCCACTTCCAATAACAGTCCACATCTTCAAAACCAATTTCTCTCAACCAACTCAGTTGCGTTTCTACATCCAGCAGTTGATTAGAGGGATCATCGTCTTCCAGTGCAATTCCAAGCGCCTGCAAAAATTGCTGATGCAGTTTGGGGGTAGGCGAGGCAACATGTTCTAGATTGCAAAAAACACCTCCAGGCTTTAGCAACTCAAACACTTCTTGGTATAGAGTGCGTTTACGCGGGTGGGCGAGATGGTGAATGGCAAAACTAGAGACAATCCCATCAACCTGACCTAATGGAGGTAATGGCTCATCCATATTGTGGTCCACAACGGTAACTTGGGAATCCTCTGCAAATCGTTGCCGTACGGCAGCCAACATTGTTGGCGAAAAATCCATCGCTATCCCGTCTACATGGGGACGATCAATCTTTAGAAGCGTCAGCAATCGGCCATCCCCTGTTCCCAAATCCAGAATTCGCTGAGCAGACTGCGGAACATGCTCAAGCAGAACAGCCTCTCCTTCTGTGCGATGGGGAAATTGATCGGCTCTCGCTAGATAACCCAGCACATGCTCGGCAGACGTCCATTGATTCACCATATCCATCCCTTAGACCACTCAATGACCCGACAAAGGATTTGAAAAAGTTAAAGACCAATCAGCTCATTGATTCGTCTATATCCGTTTCCATTGCTTTCAACTTTGCCATCAACGCTTGTACTTGCATTTCAGCTTGTTCTGCTCGTTGTCTCTCTTGTTCAGCCCGTTGCTGTTCTTTTTCTGCTCGTTGTCTCTCTTGTTCTAGCTGGGTCTCCACATCCTGACGCGCCTTTACTTCAGTCTGCAGCGCTTCTACTAATTCATCAGGCGCTAATAATTTCTCGCCGTCTTCTCGATAAAATCCAATTCGTGTGTCATCCACTTGTAACCGCAACTTTAGGGGCAGACTACAACCATCCATAATGGGTTCGTACTGTTCACCCCTTAAACGGTAACCCCGCAGTTTTTCGGCGATCCATTCCCCTTTAGGGTCAAACAGCCAGTATTCCTGCACCTCCATCTGCTCATAAAGGGTTTTTTTATGGCTTTGATCTTGATTTTGTGTTCCTTCAGAGGTGATTTCGAAAATAACCGATGGGACTGAACCTTCTTCCCAAATTTTGTAGTTGTCACGAGGTCCTGGAGGGACATCCCAGATGGCCATAATATCGGGAGCGACTCTTAGTTTGGGATAGCCCTGAGCATAGTAGAGAAATTGATCAGCCAAGACAATTGCCCGTTGTGAGGCAAGATGTTGCCGCAGCGTAACGACAGCATGAATGATGGCATCCACATGAACTGAAGTTTCGGCCAACGGTTCTCCATCAGAGCTAGGGTAAATAATCTCTGCTTCGGCGGCAGAAGGCTGGGCAAGAACCATCATCAATTGCTCCACTGGTGAGGTAGTTACAGTCTAGCCAGTTTCCTTCTGCATCGAAATTCCGCTAATAAAGTGATACGCGGGCCATTGACTTGGGAACAATTTCTCGGACAAATCCGTATGTACGGTCTTTCCCCCAATTCTAGCGGCAGAAAATTGCTACAGTGTAACAGTATTGTCACCTTTAGGTAGTTGTCAGGCAATGGAGTCAAGGATTCAAGCAGTTCAAGCCCCCTATGGTGGAGGCGGTGACGCCTATTACCGCACCCCACCCCCAGATTTAGAATCTCTATTGCTAAAAGAGCGAATTGTTTATTTGGGAATGCCGCTATTTTCCTCGGACGATATCAAACGTCAGGTTGGCTTTGATGTGACCGAGTTGATTATTGCCCAACTTTTGTTTCTACAATTCGACGATCCTGATAAACCTATTTTTTTCTACATCAACTCTACAGGCACCTCCTGGTATGGCGGAGATGCAATTGGATTTGAAACGGAAGCCTTTGCGATTTGCGACACCATGTCGTACATCAAACCCCCAGTTCACACCATTTGTATTGGTCAAGCAATGGGGACTGCGGCCATGATTCTGTCAGCTGGGACCAAAGGGTATCGAGCTAGCCTTGGTCATGCAACGATCGTGCTTAATCAGGCGCGCAGTGGTGCCCAAGGGCAAGCCTCTGACATCCAAATTCGGGCACAGGAAGTGATTGCGAATAAAACCACGATGTTAGACATCTTGGAGAAGAACACCGGACAAACGGCCGAGAAGATTGCCAAAGATATGGACCGGATGTTTTATCTATCTCCCGAAGAAGCGAAAGACTATGGGTTGATTGATCGCGTTTTGACCAGTCAAAAAGACTTACCCGCACCCATGCCCGTTTAAAAATTGAGTCAACCTGAGTAGTAGCAAAAGAGAGTTTTCGACTATGCCTATTGGTGTTCCTAGCGTTCCCTATCGTATCCCTGGCAGCCCTTATGAGCGATGGGTAGATATATACACTCGCCTAAGCCAGGAGAGAATTATTTTTCTAGGCCAGGAAGTGACCGATGGCCTAGCCAATCGGATCGTGGCGTTTCTCCTGTACTTGGATTCTGAAGATCCCAGTAAGCCGATCTCTATCTATATCAATTCACCGGGTGGTTCAGTGACCGCTGGATTGGCTATCTATGACACCATGCAGCACATTAAGTCAGAAGTAGTGACGATTTGTGTTGGCTTAGCTGCATCGATGGGATCATTTCTACTGGCTGCGGGGTCTCCGGGTAAGCGTTTAGCACTCCCCCACTCCCGAATCATGATTCACCAACCCTCTGGTGGTGCCCGTGGACAGGCTTCTGATATCGAAATTGAAGCCAAGGAAATTATTCGTGTGCGTCAGCAGTTGAATAGCATCTACTCAGCGAGAACAGGGCAACCCCTAGAAAAAATTGAAAAAGATATGGATCGCGATTTCTTTATGTCTGCACATGAAGCCTTAGAGTATGGCCTTATTGACCAAGTGATTGAAGAAAGACCTGCTTAGTTGCATATATGGGTTTTGATACAAGCGATCAATCCAGGCTGACAGCCCCCTATTTCTCAGAACTGTCAGCCTTAGTAATACCCAATAATAGCTGAATGGATCAGAGCTATCGGTGACTAAGATACACACTATTGCTCTTTGGCGGCCAGCATCCGTACATCTGTTCAAGCAGGTATCAAACAGCTCCCAACTAAGCGGGTGAAAGAGCTGACCACTCAGCTTAAACGACCGTAAACTCCTCCATCAGTTCGCTATCCACTAAGGCTTGTTTGACAGCAGGTTGGAGATTACGCAGGGTAATGCTAAATAGCTCGCCACGGGTTTGCTTGGTAAAGATGAGATAGTTGAACCCTGCGTCACTAATCGACTGTAAGTTCGTACCGTCGAGGACAATACCCGTAAGATTATGTAGTTTCTCTACCGCTTCACGCAGATATTTGAGACTGCTACTGTTGAGGTTGCCCGCCAGGGCTAACGTGGCAATACCGTTCTCGTAAGACATCAACTCCGCGTTGAAGTCAACGCCGCTAGGCGTGATCCGACAACGTACTTTCATCTTTTTTAAATCGGTGGGTAGCTTAACCGTCAAAGCTTCACTATCGAAATCAGTGTGGCTATGGCCATTGATCCACACCTCTGTCAATTTAACGCTACTTGGCGGCAAAATATCAGGGGCTACCCGCAGAATATTATCTTCCCAAGCCCCCGGTTCAGGGCTAAAAAAGAAGTCCATCGGTTCTTTATTAATCAGCAAGTTGGTATAGATCGCTGACAGGAAGCATAGTTCAAAGGAATGGTAACCAGCCATAGAATGACTACCTTTATCCCGTTCGGTACCCAATGCGTATGGCTGACCGTTGGCCAAAACATTGAAATAAACCCCGCCTGCTTCATAGTCTAAAAACCAAGCATTGTAGAAGGCAGACCCTTCTCGGGCATATTGCAAATACTCGGGTTTGTCCTTGTAGACCCCTGCCATGATGTAGTAGGCCAGAATACCCTGCTCCTGCTGCCACCAAGCTTTGCGATCGTGCCACACCAAGCGGTAGAACGCTTCTCCCTCTTTAAGGGTGCGTTCCATCATGTCGTACCAGCCCCCGCGTTGGGTGTCACAGCCAGCTTTAGGAATAATATCGGCAATTTGGTGGGCAAAGGTTTTGTAGCTCGCTTTGGGCCTAAGGCTTTGCATGCGAGTGAGGTTCCAGGCGACTTTTAAATTATGACCGACCACACAGCGGGCCTGGTGAATCCCCCATTTGAGATCATGGCTCCAATCATCGTAGAACTTCTCGTTCATAAATGGACTGTAGTCATAATCGGGGAAGTGCTTGCAGATCAGGTCGAAACAATATTCGAGAAAGTCAGCATACTCTTGCTTTCCAGTGGCTAGCCACAGATTGATCAAGTACGCCGGGGCATGGTCACCGACGGAGTTCCAGTTTTTGCGCTCCTTGTTAATACCGAGGGAATCTACATGGGGAGAGAGGGTAATAGGATCGATATGGGAGTAATAGCCTCCTTTAGGCGTGGGGTCTTTGTAGCAACGATTGAGGAAGGCAATCGTATTTTCGATATCTTTTAAGACATCCCGATTGCCTGTCAACCGGAAGGTTTGGGTGGGGCCAGCTAGAGCATAGATTTGTTCATAGCAAGGCATGGCATTGCCTCCCTCGTCGCCTCCAGCTTGGGAACCAATATATTTGCGAGTGGTGCCATCAGGACGAATATCGATTTGGCTGTACCAGTAGCAAATCCCTTCGCTGGAGTTGCGAAAACGGAAGTGCTGGCGCATATAATCCGTTCCCTTAACTGCCGCTTCCAAGGCACGTTCGTCGCCGGTTAGCATATACGCCGTCGCAAACCCATAGATGAGTCGAGAAATGGTGTCGAGATTCTGTTGACCGTCGAGTTTCTCGCCTTCCGCACTAATATCCGTGCGGAAGTTGCGAAAGTCGATTGTTTTGCCTTCCTGAACGCCAAACTGGGCTTCTAGATAGAAATTTAGCAATTGCTGGATCTGACGAATCCACCAGTCCTGCTCCTCGAATCGCAGGTGATTCTTGGTGCGACCAAACAGCACGAGGTGCTTGGCTTCGAATTTAAGTTCTGAAGCCTCTGGGTAAAAAACACCGTAGACATGGATAAATCGGCCCTCGACGAGGATATCTTTTATATCTGGCGCTACATTAAAGGGCTCTCCCAGGTTACGCACGAGTTCGGCATAGCAAGCGTAGGTGACCTTAACGTCGTATTCACGTCCATCGGACGTCCGCAGGCCGATCACCCCTTGAGCATCGAACTGGTCTGGAAAGGTAACTGTGGTGATGTAACCTGCAATCAGATCCGAAAAGGTAAAGTCAAGAGAATTAGCCATGATTAGAGTCGCTTGATGTGAAGAATAGGGTTGACGAGAGGATTGATGGGAGTGCGATCGCACGAATAACTGTGCAGCTTGAGCGTCGGTAGGATAGGTGAGAGACGAGGTTTTATTAAATAGGTGGAGTTAAATCGGCCGAGAGTCGAGGACGACGATACTGCGGGCGGTGAGCAGATAGCTCGACACCTTAATGGGCTCCTCTTGACCTAACGGAGTAATGTCGTGGGGTGTGGGTAAGGCTGTATCGACCGAGCGATACCACTGGCAACCGGAGATATTGGGTAATTGGAACTCGATGCTATCCCAATACATATTCATCATGATGTGGACATCAGGATCGCCCTTGAAGCCACCTAAGGTGAAGGCCAGAGTGCGCGATCCTGGATCGTTCCAGGTGGGCTGATTGAGTTGGGGACCATGCCAGGTAATATCTGCTACGCCTCTTTCATTGATGGCCCCGGTAAAATAGCGGGGTCTCATCAATTCTTTGAAGTGCTGGCGACGAGCAATAGCGGTTTTCCAAAAGCGAAACATGTCTCGATTCTTCTCGAGAAAGCGCCAGTCCAGCCAATTGAATTCGTTATCTTGGCAGTAGGTGTTGTTGTTCCCATATTGGGTGCGACAGATTTCGTCTCCCATCACCATCATGGGTACCCCTTGAGAGATTAGGAGCAGAACGGCTAAGTTTTTCAGCTGGCGCTGGCGCAGATCGTTGACCCAATCATCATCGGTTTCGCCTTCAACGCCGCAGTTCCAGCTCAGGTTGTCGTCGATGCCGTCGCGATTACCTTCGCCATTGGCCTCGTTATGCTTGCCGTTGTAAGCCACCAGGTCATAAAGGGTAAAGCCATCGTGAGCAACGATAAAGTTAACGCTGTTGACCGGGGAATGTTGGCGCGCTTGGTAGAGGTCGGCGCTGCCTGTGATCCGGCTGGCAACCTCCCCCACAATTCCCGGATCGCCCTTGACGAAGCGACGAATCGCATCCCGATACTTGCCATTCCATTCCGCCCAACGATAACCAGGGAAGTAGCCAATTTGGTAAAGGCCCGCTGCATCCCAAGCTTCGGCAATCACTTTGGCATTGGCCAGTACAGCATCCAGCTCAATCGCCCAAATCACGGGTGGATGTTCTAGAGGAGTACCGTCTTCGCCACGAGAGAGCACTGATCCTTCATCGAAGCGGAAGCCATCCACATGCATCTCCTGCACCCAGTAGCGCAGACAATCGAGAATAAACATCTCTCCAATGGGGTGATTGCAGTTAAAGGTATTGCCACAGCCCGTGTAGTCGTAGTAGTACTGCCGATCTTCAGGTGATAAATAGTAATAGGTGCGATTGTCCAACCCCTTGAAGGAAAAGACGGGACCTTGATGGTTACCTTCATCGGTATGGTTGAACACAACGTCTAGGATCACTTCGATTCCAGCTTGGTGAAGGGCTTTGACCATATCCCGAAATTCCCGTACATGATCGCCCGCCTCAGGATTGACGCAATAGCTGGGGTGAGGTGCAAAATAACTCATGGTGCTATAGCCCCAGTAGTTGGTCAGGGGCTTGCCATCCACCACTCGCAGAACTTCGGTGTCGTCAAATTCAAAGATAGGTAGGAGTTCAACAGCCGTAACCCCCAGCTCCTGCAAATAGGGGATTTTCTCAATCACGCCTGCAAAGGTGCCAGGATGTTTGACCTTGGAAGTGGGGGATTTGGTAAAACCACCGACATGCATTTCGTAGACGATGGTTTCGTTCATGGGCCTGCCTAAGGGCCGATCGCCTTCCCAGTCATAATCATCGATATCGATCACTACACAGCGCATCGAGCTGGTGAGGTTATCCCCTGGCAAACAGGCCTTACCCCGGTTCCAGAGGGTTTTGTTGTTGCCTTTGGAATAGGGATCGAGCAGGACTTTATTGCGATCGCAACGATCACCCCCGCTCGGATTGTTGGGACCGTCGACCCGATAGGCGTAGTGGGTACCCGCTGGTAACCCTTTGACAAAGACATGCCAGAAGTGAAAGGTTTTATGGACGATGGGGTCTAATTGAACGACTTGAAACGGCTCTAAATCGCTATGGCCGTCAAATAGAAGCAACTCAACTCCGGTGGCGACTTCTGAAAACAAGGAGAAATTTACCCCGTCAGGTTTTACGGTTGCCCCCAAGGGATAGGAAGTTCCGGCAGAGAGGGAATACAGTTTGGTTGGAGTGGTCAGCGTAGCCTGGATCATGGTGACAGCATCCTTAAGCACAAACAAATGGAAGAGTAAGCGTTACAGGGGAGAGCTAGAACTAGAAGAGACAGGAGGGAGTGATGATGCGATCGCAAACGCCCTATGCCTCTGCCAGAATTTCGATAATCTTGGCCGCGAACAGATGAGCATGGCCCCCTGTCCGACCCGTGACTAAATCGCCATCCACCACTACATCCTGGTCTTGATAGAGGGCTCCGTAGGCCAGTACATCGCCGTGAAGGTTGTTGTGGCAAGTGATGGGGCGACCCTTGACTAATTCGGTGGCGGGAGCCACTAACCACATCCCGTGGCAAATAATGCCCTTGAGAATATTGGGGTTGGCAAAGGCCCGCTTGAGGAACTTGGTCGCTGGGGGCAATTTCGTAACGTCGTCGGTGTAGCGGAGGCGATCAGACACCATCGCTGAAGGGACAATAATGGCCGCGAAGCTGGCCAGCGTCTCGTCATCCATACCTTCGAAAGACTCATTGCAGTCAAAGGGAGCGTGATACTCATGTCCCTTAAAGGTAATAGAGGGCTGCCCCCAGAGGCGGGTCATAAAGTGCAGATCTGCCCCCTCTTCTAGAAAGCGATAGTGGTAATACCAAATCTCGTGTTCATAAAAGTCGCTTTCAATTAAGATTCCAATCTTTTTATCTTTCAGTTTCATTGCCATACCCACTTAAAAAATGCTAACTTCTGTTATTCCTTGATATAAAAGTGAGCTATTTCTTGGGCTCGAATGTTTCGGCAAACTGAAGAATATTTCCTTCGTTATCGCGAATAAAAAATTCCTTAAAGCCAATATCTTCCACCACGATCAAGTCCCAAGCAATTTCAATTTCGGGTTGAGCCTTCACCCGCTCTACGACTTTTTCAATGTCATGAACCATAAACCGAACTTGACTCACACCCTGAACAGTTGTGTGCTGTGGGGGGCTGGGCCGATCGATGGAAGTCCATTTCTGATCTTCAATTAGCTCAATGGAGATGTCGTTAATCTCCAAAAATACAATCCGCGTCCCGTATTCTGGAAAGTCGCGAAAGAGGACTTGTTTAAATCCCAAATAATCTTGATACCACTTGGCGGTTGCATCTAGATCCTTAACCGCAAAAGATACAGAAATATCCTTGACTTCAGCTAAAATACTCACAGTTTTCCCCCTTTAATAGTATTAATTTAGATAGCCTAGAGTCGAGAATCGAATTAACTCGATTCTCCTCAATTTGATGAGCAATGCCTATGGCAATTTTGAACGAATCAGATTGACAATGTCAGAGGTTTCACCACACACCTCAATGGCAATATCCAGCGGTAACTTGCCGTCATGGCCGCGCAGATCGAGGCGCGCCCCGGCATTCACCAAAATTTCCGCACATTCCACAAATCCATGCCAGAGGGCATCGTGGAGAGGGGTGTAGCCGTTAATGGGTCCTTGGATATCCAGATCGATATTAGGATGCTCCACCAGCATTTTGAGAATGCTGGGGTTACCGTTGTAGGTGGCCTTATGGATGGGAGCCCCTTTGAAAACCCAGTCTTCCACCCGCACATGGGCTCCAGCTTTGAGCAGCTCCTGGACAATGTCGCCATGGTTGTCGCGAGCGGCCACAATCAGGGGAGTATGTCCATCCAGGAAGGAATTCATATGGGGATAGACGGTGTTAACGTTTGCGCCTGAGGCAATCAGCTGTTTCACCGCGTCCAGATCGCCTTTGTTGGTGCTCGCCATCACGGTTTGTTCTGCGATCGCATTTTGGTCCCGAGCTTTACCGCTATCAATTACGGCCTTAATGGTTTCGAATTTCTGCTTCTCTTCCCCTTGGTTAACATTGAGTTCAAAGGCGATATGGTCCTCCAGAGCAAAGCCGTAGTGAGTCCCAAAATAGAGGTTTTGGCCATGGTCGACCAGGAGTTTGACCAGCTCCGGCCACTTATACCAGAGAGCATCCATAATTGGGGTGTGCCCCATGGTTGGGGTGACCGCATCAATAAACGCACCGTGATCGAGCAGCAGTTTGGCGATCTCAAGATTTCCCCCTTGGCAGGTTTTATGTAAGGCCGTTGCCCCCGTCTTGCTATCGGCGGTCCACACATCGGCACCGGCCTCTAGCAGAATCTGCACCATGTCTTTATGGGCTTGGCAAGCGGCCATCATTAGTAAGGTCAGCCCAGTGTCTGGGTCCCGAGTATTGGGGTCGCCTGCATTAGCATTCAGCAAGGTTTTCAGCGTCTCGACATCTTCCTGCTGGACAGCTTCGATCAGGCGAGTGGACACATCCCCGCGAAAGGCAGCAATAATGGGTGCTGGATCGCAATAGGATTTCCATTTGGCGATTTTGCCGTTGCGGACTTCCATCCAGGTGGCAAAGACAATTTCAAAGTCCAATCCCGTCGCCAATACCGTCGAAATATCATGAACAGTTCCTACGGCCACGTCGCCTTCGACCACCAGATCGACGGGCTTGAACTGCTTGACCTCTACAATGCCGTCGCGAGTGGAGAACTGCTTCAGCACTTCCGGGATGCCGTGAGCTGTGCCTATCCAAGGGATAATATCGCTTACCCCAGGAATTTTGGGCAAATTCACCCACTCGATATCCTCCGCCATGCAGGCAATCGCGGTGTCCATATCGCCACGATCGAGGGCATCAAACCATGCGGTCGCAACTTTCCGGGTATCTTCTTGGCTCACAATTTTTGACTCCAAATGACTGTTTGCAGAGGACTGATTGCGTTGAGTGCCGGATGAGCTGAACTCAATCCGGGCCGATCGCTAACCGCTAGCCACCGATTTCAGGTCTTCAGGAATGATGCGGTCCAGACATCGCTCAGCCACTGCAGCAATCGTCAGCGCTGGGTTAACGCACGTACTAGAGCCAGGGATTAACGCCCCATCGACGACATATAGATTCGAGTACCCTTTTACCCGCCCGCAGGTATCGCAGACCTGTCCCATGGCAGCACCACCGAGCTGATGACCCGTAATCGTCGACGAGACGGGAGAACTATCACCGCCGCTAGCATCGGTCATTCGTTCCACCAACTGCTGAGCCGCTGCTTTCGCTTGGGTATCGATATCGTAGTTGAGATCAATTCGGTCGGTGTCTGCGTTGTAGGTGAGCGACCCTCGATGGGGAGTCATACTAAAAATAAAGGTCCCCATCGCATTCCATCTTGGATAGTCGGTCTCAAAGCGGGGCAGCGGAGCCCGCATCATTACGCAGGGGTAAATGGGGTTTTCATAATTCATAATCACGATCGCCCCCGGCCCTCCAAGATGGGAGTTCGTGGTTTCATCCAGATTGGAGCGAATCACAAAGGTATCGCCGTCATTGCCGAGTTCTTGGCCAATCCCCTCGTGGATATGAGGCAAATCCCCTTTCACCTTGGCTTTGAGCAGCAGCCCAGTCGTTCCCAGGGTTCCTGCGGCCATAAACAGTGAGCGGCAGGTGAGCACCTTTTGCTCGACGACTGCTCCTTGCTCATCGATCACATTCACAAAGACTTGATAGCCGCCTTCAGGCAGAGCCGCCACCCGCTGAACCCAATGCAGGGTCTTAATCTCAACCGAGCCGGTTTCTTGTGCTCGCTTTAGGTAGTTTTGGTCTAGGGTTTGCTTGGCACCGCTGTTTTGCCCAAACCAGAATTCAGCGGCGATGGTGGAAGGAACCTTCTTCCCCGCGATTTCCTCCCGGACAATGTCCCAGTCAATCCCCATCATAAATTTGGTCATGCCATCTTTCATCTGGTTGGAGGTGGACTTCACCATCGGGAAGCCAGCCTTTGCAGCCTGCTCCACCAACACCTTAAGACCGAGGTAATACTGGCTCTCAAGAATATCGTCGGGAATGAGAGAAGACCCGATTTCCTGATGAACGCGGGGAAAGTAGACAGCGTCCATCTCCCTATAGGAGACCTGATCGGGAAAGACCTTCCCCCACAGTTCCTGAGGGGGCTGAATTAAGATGCCGCCATAAGCATGGGAACCACCTCCCACACCAGAACCCACGAGGAATTTATATTCCCCATGCTCCACCACCTCCAAAACGCCGACATATTTATCAATGGGTGTTCCTTCGTAGGCAGGGGTTTGGGAAAGACCGGTATCGTTCAACCACTCTGCCCGCTGATCAATGTCACGAAAAGTGGCAAAGGTGCTGTTGGTGGTGGGGTCATCAATGGTCCACCATCGCCCTCGTTCTAATACCATCGTTTTGATACCAGCCTGTCCCAGTCGCAAGGCTGCAACTGAGCCGCCAAATCCGCTGCCAATCACAATTGCTTCTGCATCCATCGTCGAGTCTCCCTCACTGTGCCAAATTCAAAATGGGGTGGGTTCAGCTGCTCCGAGCTGCTTGTGCAAACCCAGTTGGTCGAACGCGCTCCATACCTCTACAACCTGGCCTGAGCCATTAAATTCAAAAATCGAAATACCGGAATAGAGGACCTCGTTGCCACGCCCTTCATATCCCAATAGGGACTTGGTATGTTTGCCCCGAACGGTCCATCGGGTCGTGACTTTATCCCCTTCAGCGATTTGGTCGTCGACGCTATGGCGGAAATTTAGCGCCTCGCGAAACAGACTGAGATAGTCTTTGAAGGCGTCTCGCCCCACTGCCTCCTGCTCTCCACTGGCATAGAATTTGCAATCGGGTGAGAAAATCTCATCGATAAGCTCAAGATGATTGCCATCGACTGCTTGGTGGTAAAAGCGATCGCGAATGACGGTTTTATAGTCAGTTTGTTGGGTATACATCATGAGGGAAGTTCCTAATCAGACTGCGTCGGACTTAGTAAGACGGTCGAGGAGCTTAACAATTGGGATAGCCCTTTCAAGCGCGGGCTTCTGGCCCAATCACCCAATGCTCTTGGGTGACAAAGGTATAGGCATATTTCATTTCGATAAAATTTTCGAGATCTGCTGCCGATGCGGCATTTTCTGGAGAATTCAGGGCAGCTTGCAGCGCATCCGTGCTGTCGAACCACAGCATGGCCACCATATCCAATAAGGGTTCGCCCATGGCATACAGCCCATCGCGAGCATGGCATTGGTAATAGCGCTTTAATCCGGGCAATTTAAGATCTAGCGATCCGTGAATATCGAGGCTATAGCGTCGGAAGGTTTTGAGCGGTAATCCTGCTTTGCGCTTCACCATGGCAAATAATTTGATGCCCTGCTCGTCGCGACTCCGGGGTGCCCCCTCCAACAACA
Source organism: Acaryochloris sp. IP29b_bin.148 (assembly GCF_028285565.1). Lineage (GTDB taxonomy): Bacteria > Cyanobacteriota > Cyanobacteriia > Thermosynechococcales > Thermosynechococcaceae > Acaryochloris. Next base: position 57,302 of record NZ_JANQOY010000090.1, on the reverse strand, counting down.
CATGGGTATCGGTATCCAAGACCACCGTTCGCCAGAAGGCGGCCCAGTGCGGCTCATCTAACCGCGCTCCTTGCAAAAAGGCATCGGACTGTAGCGATTCTAGTTGTTCTTTCTCGTTGTTAAGCCAAATTTCTGCCACACCGCTAAAGCGAGGATCCTCTGGCTCTGGACCGAAGGGGATACGAGTATCAATCAGGTATTTCTTGATTTGGGTAATCTTGCTGGCATATTTCACCGCATGGACGTTAACCCAGTAGTCTTGAAATTCTGGCTCGTTCATACCGGGTTTGGGATGGGCAAAGATAAGCTGGTGAATCACGATGGTATCTCTCTGGTTAGGGGAATGAATGCGATCTCATCTGCAATAGTCAATAAAACCTTAGGAATCCGTCGCTCCTGGACTCGCAGGATCCAGAATCAAGGTCCGACGCTTAAACTTCCAATCGTCGCCAACTTTAGCCAACTCGTCCTCGTACAGCCCGGTCCGCTCTAAACTGGCGGGAATTTGCTTAATATCCATCGCCACGATGTAGCAGCCAGACTTGACGATTGCGCCATCGGTGACAATAAAAAAGTTATTACTCCAATGACGAGTGGTCTCGATATCGGGAAAGGTGCGGAAGGCATCCGCCAATGCGGTTTGACCGCTCACCTCCATCACCACTTGTCGATCCCACCGCACAATCGAAAAGGTGCCATTGGCTGTAAAGGTCTCGGCCCAGTTTTTAGCAGCATCACCCGGAATCAGGACTGTAAGGCCGTCAAGCGTATAAAAGTAGCGGGAATTCAGCTCATAAATGGCCAGCCGATCCTCGGCAGAAAGGTAATCGTTCGTCATCCTCAGCCCCTCCTATTGACCACACCGAATACCGATTAACTCCGGATGAACATCCCCCTCCAGCACTAAATCGATCAGGAATGGTCCCGGATGAGCTAAAGCTTGCTCGATCGCCGGAATAATCTCAGCCGTCTTCTCCACTCGTACCCCTTGAACGCCCATTGATTGAGCCATTTGGGCAAAATGGATGGCCGGTTTAGAGAGATCAAAACTGAGGGGAAACTCGTGTTTGGGAATGCTTTGTGATTGCCAATACTGCTGGATATTTAGCTGCAAAAGCCGATAGGAACTGTTATTGCAAATCACAAACTTGGCATCGACATTATGGCGAGCTGCCGTCCATAAGGCCTGAATCGTATACATGGCACCGCCATCCCCTGTAAATCCCCACACCGGGCGATCTGGGTGGGCAATTTTAACCCCGATCGCACCTGGAATACCAACGCCGAGAGACCCGCCGCGAGTCTGGAAGTAAGAACCCGGTTCGGTAATCGGGAAGTATCGACTGATTGGAGGAGAATTTGTCAGCGCTTCATCGAAAATCAGGGTATTCTTCGGTAATCTGGCCGCCAACTCCACCATGAAGGTGGCAAAGTGGAGGGGTTCTTGCCCTTTGACTGCCCGATCCTTCTCTAGTTGAGTCGTCTTCGCCGCCTGTTTCGCTGCTCCGATAGCTTGCGATCGCTCGGCTGCTGCTTGCTTTGCTTCTGGAGACATCTTGGCATCCAGCAGATCGGCTAATTTAGCCAAGGTCAACTTCGGATCGCTGACTAGCCCCAAATCCACCGGATGATTTTTGGCAATTTCGTAGGCATTCAGATCGATATGAACCGTCTTCGCACCTTCAGCAAAGATATTCGTTAATAGGGGGAAGACCTCTGGCAGCACATAGGTGCCGCAAATCAGATTGGCATCTCCTTTCGCAGTAATCGGTAGACTTTGCTCTCCAAACATATGGCCGGTGGAGCCCTGGTAGAGGGGATGTTCCAGGCTCATATTCACCTCGCCTGAATCTGCACTCCACACTTGTGCCCCTAAAAGTTCAGCCACCCGTGTCAGTTCGGATTGTGCTCCAGAATAGGCAATGCCATCCCCCACAAAAATCATTGGTTCTTGACCGCTCAGTAACAGATCTGCCGCTTGCAGCAGGGACGCCTCATCCGGTACCACTCGGGTAGAAGGCAGACTGGTCGGCACCACCTCCTCGACCACAGGGAAATCCATAATGTCCTGGGGCAAACAAACATAAACAGGCCCCATCGGCGGAGTCGCAGCAATTTTGATCGCCCGCCGGAGCACCCGCAGCAGAGAATTGGGGTCCATCACCATCGTCGACCACTTGGTGACGGGCTCGGCAAACGCCACTAAATCCCCAGCCATCTGGGCATCCATGGCCTGATAGCGAATGCCAGCATCACCCCCAATCACCACTAGCGGTGAATGGCCGCGCATGGCCTGATACAGCGCCCCAATGGTATTGCCCAAACCGGGTGTGCTGTGAATTTGGACGATGGTTGGTTTTTGGGTAGCTCGGGCATAGCCATCTGCCGTCATCAGGGCAATAGTTTCTTGCAGGGTCAGGATGTATTTGAGGTCTTCAAAACTGCCTAAGGCATCCAAAAATCCCTGCTCGACCGTGCCTGGATTGCCAAAGATATGGGTGATACCGTCTGCTTGAAATTGTTCAAGAATGCCAAAACGACCGGTTCTGTCCTTCATAAGTCCGAATGACGTCAACGCTAAATAAACTTGTTTTATTTTTGGAACTTCAATTAGGGAGCAATCGGGGGGCTTTAATTTTTGAAAAAACTACCAGCCGTAGCGTTTTAAGCCCTTCTCTAATACCTGAACCATTAATTCCCCCACTAACTTGGAGTCTTGGGTCGATCGTCCGGTCAGGAAGGGATAGTCCAAAATCGTGGATATGGTGTGCCCCACCCCGCCGTGATACTGACCGTCAGGACCGACTGCATCCCGCAGAATATATTCCAGTGGATAGAAGGGAGGACCGAAATTGGCGGAGGTATTCATCGGCTTGCCTTCGTAGTCATACATTTGGGCAAAACCAGTCCCGTCTTTATAGTCGTACTCGCGGGCATGCCCGGTGACATGTTTGCCCCAAATAATGCTTTTGCGTTCTGTCCAATCGCGAGCAAATGCCAAACAAGTCACCGAATAACATTCAGCGGCAATCAACTTTTTCTTAGATAAAAATCCCAAGATGACATCATGTAATCGCTCATTATTGACCATGTCTACCATTGGGCCAGAACCACCCGGCAGTAGCAGCGCATCGTACTTATCTAATTCATCCCAGCAGATATTTCTTTTATTGTAATAAGCCTCTAATTCATGTCCAAATTTGGGACCATTAAAATAAGGTAAAGGTGGGAACCATTTCGATAGATTAATTGGGCTATTCAACAAATCTGATTTATCAATTTCAATGGTTCGCTTAGCGTAATGTGCATCCGTTACCGCTTTATCCAGCGGCGGATCGAGATACCCCTCTTCCATGCTGGGTGGTAATGCTGGCGGTTTTCTACCGTAGGCCGTCATAAAGTCAATGGTGTAGCCAGCATCAATTAAAACATCGTAAGGACCGACAAATTCTTCCCCCCAGTATCCCCATTCAGAGATACAACATAGAATTCGCTTAGTCATTGCATGATTGCCTCTTGATTTTTACTCAATATCAGTTGCACATACTAGCGGCAGAATAAAAATATTTTCCAACAACTCTCTACTTATTAAACCAAAATTACAGGCTTTTTTAATGTTATTTCTTCACTCCATAAAGAGAATAATGGAAAATATTTAAAATTCCAGAACCTAAAAATTTTCAAGATTTCAAATAGGCCAATATTTAGTATTTTTTATTTGCTAGGAGAGTGAAGCTATACACCTCTCGCACAGTTGCAAAGACCCCGAGGATAAAGCCGTCTAACCCACCCCAACCTCAAAACCAGGCTTCTTGGATTGAGTCCCACTCTCGGAGCGCTGATTTTACCGATGCTGACGCAGCAAAACAATGTACAAGCGACCTCTTGCCCCCCAACCAAGGTTAAGAGACGCGAACACTCTGCCAAATGAAATTCTGGCGCTAGTTCAGCTCAGGTTGACAATGATGTTGCCGAGTACCAAAGAGCAAAGACATCAATTAGCCACCGTAGAAAGCTACCGTTTCTTTCTAATCAAGATATAGGCACTCGCATAGGCCGGTAGGGTACTGATATGTTGCTTAAACTGATCATGACTGGGGAAAACGCCTGCGAGAAAATCCAATTGATATAAATTCGGCAAGAACGCGCCACCCGTATCAGCCAAGACTCCCATATTGAGCTGCTGAGTCCCGCCCGTATTGTGTTCCAGCATAATAATTTTGCCTAAGCCAATATTGAGCACATCACCGGCAAAGGTCACCCCCGGTCGAACCGCAATTTTTGTGGTTTTTGGCCCATACCCCTTAATGGCATCCACTTGTTTGAAGTACCAGTAGCGCTTTTGTTCTCGTTGCGGCTGCCCTCGTACATAGGCAATCCCATTGTTCCGATCCACATTAAAGTAGGCCGATGAGCCATCACCAAAGCGAATCAAGATTGTGCCCTGTAACAAGGCATCTTCCAAGCCCTGCCGAGTCAGGTAGGCCAGAGGAGTGACTTTCCCTTGTTCCTTGCCTCCGGTTTCATAGATCCCTGTGAGCACCTCCTGCTTGGAATAGTTCTGGAAGAATTTATCCACCGCAAACTCTGGTTTGAGCTGGTAAATGGGAGTATTAAATTCTGCTGTTTTTGTCCGAGATCCCTGATGGGCAAAAACAGCATATTTGGTAATTCGCAATTGACTTTGATCGGGCTGCTGGGGGTTATAGGGTTGCCATTTCACCACCTGAAAATGGGTGTTAATGAAATTGGGATCTTTCAGGCGGGACGGGCGCTGGAGGGCAATATCTTGCTCCAGGACGTTAATCATAAAGGCTAAGGTATCTTGAATATCTTGAAGGGTGACCCCCCCTGTGCCTAAAATCCCGGTGCGCAGAGCAGTCGGGTCATTTTGGCTATGAGTGTCAAAATAAGTTTTGACATTTTTCAAGACGGCTAATAAATCCGCTTCATTAAAATCAACTGGATAGTTGGGGAGGACGCTGTTACTAAAAATTTGCTCCCCTGCGATTTTGAATTGTTCTTGCTTGGCTTCATTAATCACGGCATAAGGGAGACCCGAAAAGGCCACTTTCTGACTGGGAGGCTGACGTGTAGGGGCTGACTGACTTTGGGGTTTAGGTTTGGCTGTATTAGATGACGGAGAAGTAGGCGTCTGAGGGGATGAACCCGTTGCCTTCAGGGAGGACGATGGCTTTTGGGGTGGATCTTTCGGATCAGCCAGAATAATAGACCAAGCAGAGGCATCTGGTTTTGGGGAGGCTGGCTGGCTGTCGGTGGCAGTCGATTGTGAAGAGGGAGAAGACGGTTGAGTGTGCTTTTCTGGATCACAGCTACTCAGCATTGATAAAAAGAGGGCCAAGCCTAACAGATTGAGTGGTGCTTGATGTGGCAGAAACAAACGCATATATCGTCCCATCTCCCAGGATGGTTCTCACAATGGTGAACATCAAATTGAAGGGCTGAATTACATCGTCAAGGTTAATGGAACGATGGCTAGATTTAATGCTCGTTTTTAATATTCACAAATGATTTTACAAACTAACCATATGCGCGTATGAATTCTAAAAAGAATGTGCGGAGGTGCGATCGCACCTACAGTACCCCTGTAGGATGGTTGCCAAAGATTAAACCCTAAAAATGGCTCAATATTATGGTTAATCCTAACAACCCCAATTCTGAACCCGATGAAGTATCGCCGTCAGAGCCAGGCTCAGACCCCAGCAGTGAGCAGCGTGCTGAATCAGGTCCCATTTCTGATGAGTTATTTGATTCTTTATCGGACTTGTTAGGAGATTCACCCACGGATGAGCCTGCTTCTCTGCCAGACATAGCGTCATGGTCGGACGACCCCGAACAACCCGCTGAAGCTCAGTCCTCTGCAACTGAAGAACCAGCAGACAGTTTTGAAGATCCGACGTTTATCCAGATGGGACCCGAGGCAGAGCCCACCAATGAACCAAGCGTCATTAGCGATAGCCCGGCTGACGATCCCATATCCGCAGTTGAGCCGACCATACCAACCGTCAACGAAGACGAAGGAACTCAGTCTATCCCTACGACATGGGCCGATGAGCCAGTCGCCCCAGTTCCTTCTCCCCCCATTGAACCCGACGTACCGATTGACCTAACTCCTGATCTGGGTGAACCCTCAGACCCCAACCTGCCCGATATTGCAGCCGCATCGACCGATCCGGCAGATAGTGTTGCCGACCCTTGGAGTGATCCAGCGCCTGCAGTGCCGATGGATACGGGTATTGAAGACCCGACCCTAATTCAATCCTCTGGTCTTTCATCTGACGTGCCACCGAGCGAGGTGCCTGCCGCATCGACACCTCCAGATTTGCCCTCAGAAGACCGTTCCATTCCGGATCCTTGGACGGCTAATTTGGCATCACAGCCTATAGAGGCCACACCCGACGAGCCTGCCTCAGAGCCGGAGCTAGGCATTCCTCCCATTGCTGAGTCTCCCTTCGATGATCTCGCCGCCGAGGTTCCTCCTGCTTCTGCAGGGGCGACTGCTCAGGATAGCGAAGGCACGCCAGAAGGGGTTGGATTCGCTGCTGGCATACCAGGCGGAGTAACGGGCGATAGCGCTGATAGCCCTGTACCTGAGGGGATTGCCCCAGACGATACTCAGTCTGAATCAGCGGAACGCGAGCCTGAAATAACCCCTGTTCCAGAATCGACCCCCGTGTCTGAACCTGTGGCAGTGGGTTCATCCTCTACATCCACCATGTCCACCTCGGGAGCACGCGCGAGTGACTTAGGTGCCCTGAGCGATAAGTTACCCCTCAATCGCTATCAAGCGGTCGGTTTGCTGGTCACCTTATCAACCTTGGGAACGATTACCTATCTTGGAGTGGCGGGTACTCAGCAAGCTCCCTCTCCCTCCGTCCTATCTTCCGCGATTTCCTCGCCACCTTCTCCCCCTACAGGCGCGAATTCATCGACCAATCTGCCTGCATCCCAAAATCCCTCTGCAGTTGCGAGTGCTCCTTCTGCACCCGGTACGGCGGCTCCTTCTACTAGCGGCACATCCAATCCGTCGGCTCAAGCACCCACCGATCCCATTGCAGGCTTACCCCAGCCCCCGACAGGTGCCATTGGAGGTCTAGATTCACCTGAGGTCGTTCCGTCTCAGCTGGATATTTCTGATGTTCCTCCTGAGCATTGGGCGCATCCTTTTATTACCAAGCTGCATGCCCAAGGCATTATTCCTGACTATCCGGATGGCAAGTTCCAGCCAGACAAGCCCGTGACTCGGGCTGAACTGGCGGCCCAAATTCAACGGGCTTTTGTCAATGAACCCGGTCAGCTTTCCTTAACCTTCTCGGATATTTCGGCCGATTATTGGGCGGCAGACGCCATTGAAGGGGCTGTCAATAAGAAATTTATGAGTGGCTATCCCGAAGGAGATTTCCAACCCGATAAACTAGTGCCTCGATATGAGGTGTTGGTGGCCCTCGTGAGTGGGCTAGAACTCGACATTCCCACCGCTCCAGAAAACAGCCTGCAGCGCTTTCAAGATCAAGGGCAATTACCCGATTGGTCAAAGGGCAAAATTGCTGCCTCTACCCAAGAAAAAATTGTGGTAAGCCATCCTGATCCAGGTCTACTCAAACCAGAAGCGAATGCAACTCGGGCAGAAGTGGCAGTCATGATTTACCAATCACTGGTCCAATCTGGGCGATTAGACCCCATTGAGTCTCAGTATGTGGTGACGCCAGATTCTGAGTGACCGATCAAGTTAAGGGATGAAAGTAAAACGCTAATCCCAGCACTGCATAGGTGGCGAGGAGTAGTGTGCCTTCTAACCAGTTCGACTGGCCATCTGAGCTAATGGAGTTGGCAATCAATACCGAAACAGCGACTGCGACCAATTCAAAGGGGTTAAAGTCCAAATCCATGGGTTGACCAATCACCCAGCCCGCTAGGACTAAGGCCGGTGCCACAAATAGGGCAATCTGCATACTAGATCCCACGGCCACGGAGACCGATAAATCCATTTTGTCTTTCATTGCCACAGTGACTGCGGTGGCATGTTCAGCGGCGTTACCAATAATGGGAAGTAAAATCACGCCTGTGAAAAGGGGCGTCAAGCCGAGTTGCTCTGTGGCGGCTTCTAAACTGCCTACTAAAAATTCAGATTCAACGGCAACCGCTAGGGTTGCTGCAAGGAGAACACCAATCCATAACCGCAAGTTACTTGAGCCTTCTTCATGGGCCTCTTCTTCTGATTCTATGCCAGCCACTCCTACGTCAAACAGGTAAGTGTGGGTTTTCATCGAGAATAAGAGGGTCAACCCGTAGACACCAATCAGCACGATAGCAACGGCAATAGAAAGGTTCTGGAGAACCTGACTCTCAATACCCTCTGCGGAGAACTTGATGGCGGTGGGCAGCAGAATTGCAATCACTGCCAAGTTCATCGAGGAGGCATTGACGCGGGCAACCACGGGTTGAAAGGTTTGTTCTTTAAACCGCAATCCACCCAACAACATGGATAAGCCCATCACCAACAATAAGTTGCCCAAAATAGAGCCCGTAATACTGGCTTTGACCACATCTACCAATCCGGCCTGGAGGGCAATAAAGGCAATAATGAGTTCAGTCGCATTGCCAAAAGTGGCATTGAGCAGCCCTCCTGCAGAGGGACCAATGACTACTGCAATCTCTTCGGTGGCGGTGCCCATCCAGGCGGCTAGCGGCACAATGGCTAGCGCTGAGGCAGTAAAGAGGGGAAGCGGTCCCCACTCTAGAAGATCTGCCGCAATAGAGATGGGGATAAACAGCAGCAAGACAATAAAAATACGATTTTTAAGCGTCACAATTGCAGATGAGTTGGGTTTACAAGTACAGCCAAACTAAAATTGATGTTTCCCAGTCATGAGTTGGGAGGCATCAGGCGGATTTGGGTGGGAATCGGACTGATCCCGTAGGAAATCTAAAGACTTTACCCATAATGCCCGAATAAACTCTTAAGATATCTTGCGATTTCCCCTCTTTTTAAAGGGGATCGCCTAGGTTAAAGCCACAGATAGGTTAGCAGTTTCTTTGCCTCCAGAGAATCTCCTTCGCACTACGTCCGGTTTCACCACATCAAGGACTTAAATTCATCTATTTTTTGGCTTCGCTGCATCTCAAGTCTTCAAGGCGATCTGGATGTTCAGGCTTGGCACTAAGCCTTAAGCAAGCGCTTCTGCATTACGCTAATCCACAGCGGTTTTTTGAGTATGAATACAACCTCTTATGTTCCTGAGAATACTGAACAGGAAATGATTCCTTTAGATATCCAAAGGCCGTCACAGGTGCGCCCTTTGGAGCAGGCTGAAGGCGTCTATGTGACCTTGCATGGTCATTTTTATCAACCTCCACGGGAAAACCCTTATTTGGGCACCATCGAACGGCAGTCGAGTGCTGCCCCGTTCCACGACTGGAATGAGCGGATTTATCATGAGTGCTATCGCCCCAATGCCTTTGCTCGCATTTTTAACGACCAGGGTGAAGTCATCAATATTGTCAATAATTTTGAATATCTGAGCTTCAATATTGGTCCAACGTTAATGAGCTGGTTGGAGACCTACGATACGGAGGTTTACCAGCGTATTATTGAAGCCGATCGCAACAGTTGTGACCGCCTCCAAGGCCACGGCAATGCGATCGCACAGGTTTACAACCACATCATCATGCCCTTGGCCAACCGCCAAGACAAAGTCACCCAGGTGCGCTGGGGTAAAGCCGACTTCCAATCTCGATTTGGCCGCGACCCCGAAGGTATGTGGCTGGCTGAAGCCGCTGTCGATATGGCCACGATTGAGGTGCTGGTTGAAGAAGGGATTCGATTTATTATTTTGGCTCCATCCCAAGCCCAGCGCTGCCGGGTGATACCGGATATTGCCAGCGATACCGACGATGCACTGGCCTGGGAAGAAGTGGGGGGTGCTCAAATTGACCCGACCCGGCCCTATCGCTGTTATCTACCAGATCGTGAGCGCTACATCGATATTTTCTTTTACGATGGTCCCATCTCTCGGGATATTGGCTTTAATGCGGTGCTGAGCAGCTCTCAGAATCTGGCTAATCGATTAGGCCAGGCCGTGCGCTGCGATCGCAAGCCGTCTCAACTGATTTCGATTGCGACCGATGGTGAGACCTTTGGCCACCACAAACGCGATACGGAAAAAGCGATCGCCTATGCGTTTCATGAGACCTTCCCCCAGTGGGGATGGACGGTGACCAACTATGCCCATTACTTGAGTCTGCATCCTCCCACTTGGGAAGTGCAGCTGAAGCCTGTGACGGCTTGGAGCTGTGGCCATGGGGTTGATCGTTGGCAAGACGACTGTGGATGCGGTGGCGAAGGCAGCCTCTGGCATCAAAAATGGCGTCGCCCTTTACGGGATGCCTTAGATTGGCTGCGGGATCAGCTCAGCGATATTTATCAAGAAATTGGTGGGCTGCTGTTTCAAGATCCGTGGGAGACCCGAAATCGCTACATCGAGATTATGGGCCAATTTCCTCGACAGACGCAGCTCGATTCCTCTGCAACCGATCCCATTCAAGCCTTTCTCAATGCTCATCAAAATCATGAACTGACGTCAGACGAACGGGTCGATGCCCTGCGCTTATTAGAGATGCAGCGTCATAGCTTACTGATGTATACGAGTTGTGGTTGGTTCTTTGCCGAACTTTCACGGCCTGAGGGGGTACAAATTCTCCGATATGCGGCCCGTGCTGTGGATTTAGCGGCAGATGTAGCGGGGATCAGCCTAGAGCCAGAGTTTATCAAGCGTTTGGCTTTGGCTCCCAGCAATGTCGCCCTTTTCGAGACGGGGGCGGGGGTGTACCAGCAGTTGGTGATTCCATCCCAAATCGACGTCCAGGCTGTGGCGGCTCACTATGCCATCACCTCTCTGTTTAATCCCTATCCTCCTCAACATCCCTACTTTTCCTACCAAGCTGAACAGATCGATTATCAGATTCAGCGATTAGGCTCTCTGTCTTTGGCGATTGGCCAGCTACAGCTCACCTCTAATGTCACCTCTGAGTCAGAGCATGTGGTGTTTTGCGTCCTTCACTTAGGGGGCTGGGACTTTCACTGTGGAGTCCAGCTATTTAGTGGCCGCAAGCACTATGGCGAGATGAAGGCCAAGCTGTTCAATACCTTGCAGCAGGCGAGTGCCACCAATATTGTATTGGCCATATCTGATACCTTTGGCCATCAGCATTATGGCTTGCATGACCTCTTGCCAGAAGAGCGTCATCGGATTATTTCTTTGCTCTCTCAAGAGACCTTAAGTCGCCTCAATCAGCTCTATACCCAAGTCTATCGAGATAACTATGGGGTGTTGATGGCCTTTCAATACGATGACCTGGAAGTGCCCCCCGAATTGCTAACGGCGGCTCAAGTGGCCCTCAACCATCGTGCCCTGAATACGCTCAAGGGGTTAGAAAAGGAGATGAGCGATCCAGAACTGGAAACCTCACAGGTGGGGGCTAGTGATTTGGCAGAACTGGCTGCGATCGCAACTGAAGCAGAGCAAGCGGGTTGTCGCCTCAAGCTAGATGCCGCCTACCCCTTACTCGAAGATTTAATCCTCCGTCTGCTCTGGCAACTGTTCCATCACGTTGATGTAGACTTATCTCCCCATCGGATTCAGCGTCTACAAACCTTGCTTAATCTAGTCCATCAACTCCAGCTTGATATTCATCTCGACCGGGCTCAGGAGCTTTATCTGCGTTGTCTGCAAGAGCAGATGGCCCTCCTGAATCACAGTCAAGCCATCACGCAAGCTCAATTGTTGGAACAGAACGACGATGCAATGTCGGATCAAGACCGATGCCAAAAGACTCCTCTATCGATGGCCCAAATGCGCCAACTCCTGCAGTTAGGCCGCAAGCTAGCTATCGATGTCCAACCTTGGTTAGACAGCTATCAGTAAGGCTGACTTCACGGATTGGCGATGGATGACGGGGTGGATTGGCGGAGCTGCAACGCACTTTGCTGAGTGGCATGTAATTGCCAAATCGCTAATCCACCTACCAGAATGGTACTTACTAATGAACTCATCAACACCTTATTTTGAGTTTTTAAGCGGTGAATTTGGTGAATTTGCTGCTCTAAAGGGGTGGGTAAACCTGTGGCTTTAGGAGACGTTGTCACAGGAGCGGCGATTGTTTCTGGCGGTTGATGAGTGGACGGTGGAGCAGCAACAAGAGGCTGAACAGCACCGCGCTTGGCCTCTTCAGAATCATCTACTTGGGTATCTGCAGTAGGAACGGAGCCTGCTCCATCGGCGGGTGATCCAGAATTCAGTTGAACATTGGTGTTCTCTCCAACTGGTTGTGATTCCACTTGGACCTGATCAGCAGAAGAGACGGTTAGGGGTTGATGGTCTTGAGGACGGGAAGCTGCTCTGTCATTGAGGTCAACACCCTCGATATTAGGTATATCCTCTTGAGGCACAGCAATGTCGATAGGTTGGGATGCGGCTGTTACTTCTGAGACAGGAGCGTTTCCATCATCTGTCTGATGTTGAGGGTATGGGGGACCCTGGGCTGGGGTTTCTGTCGCGATCGGGGTGGGTTCAACCTGGGGCGCAGCCTCTTGCGGTTTGACGGCCTTTGCTTTAGGCGCAGGAAAAGCCACCTTCCGCGTTAGCCAATTGACAATTAACTCAGGACAGTTTTTCTTAAACCAGTAGTAGCCATAGCGCTTAGCCATCGGCTTCGACATCCCCGCCAGATTTTTAGTGAGCTGGTTTAAGGACTCGTTTTGAACCTTTTTATTAATAAAATTAACGGTGCCCACATCGTAAAGGCATTCAATCATCAGCTTGATTGTGGTTTCTTCATTTTCAGTGAGATGTTGCAGCAGGATGAGTACATCTTGCATCCGCTGCTGCTCCCGTTTTTTTTCTTCGGGGCTTTTGGAAACCGTCATAGACTTGGTTCTGGAATGGAAAATGGGGATATCGCTATTATGGGCGGCACGAGAGTGATCCGTAAACTGACCTTAAGGTAGAAAATGTCACAGCTCATTCAAGGTCAGTTGCTCTCGACCCAAAACCAAGCGCCTAAACTTAGGATTCCCAGAAGCCAGCAAAACTCACGAATAGCTGCTAAAGAGACCATGGTCTACAAAGAGAAATTCTTCTCAAACTCCTTGCGAGTCATCGGTTGTGAAACAATTAATCCTTCACCGGATAAAACCTCCAAGGGTTCTCCATCCACGGAAATCCAAACCGCCTCTTGCGGATCAAGACTGCTAGCCGTGTAGACAATTTGTCCTAGGCGAGCCTGCATGGATTTGGTTCCCCCACCTGTGGTGAACTCTCTTGATAAATCAATACGTACGCCATCCTCTTGTACTTTCAGGCTATTTAGCTGAGTTTTTTCAGGGATTGCATTGGTTTTATCGGCGTTGGCCGGTCCTTCCAATAATCGTTTAAAGGCCGCCATTAATTTCTCTTCAGACGAGGCATTCTCTAAATTATCTAGGGGAAGTTTAGTGGGTTCTAAAGCCAGCTGTTCTTGATCTTTATAGGCAATCCAATAAACGGCCAGTTCAGGCTTAGTCGCAGGGGGTTGAGGATCGGTTTGTTCTGGAGAGGGAGAGCTCGTCGGCGAGGGGCTAGTTTCTGTTGAGGTCTGTTGTGGCTGGCAACCAAATCCTCCCACAACTAAGGCAACGCCAACCAGCCCCCCCCAGAACTTCCTGCTTTGGTACCGTAGTTGTGCCATTTTGGGACTTTATCCTCTATGAATACTTTGGTTTGAGTGGGGAGAAAATAGGGCGATTACGTCTAGCCTAACTCAAGGAATTTAATCTGGGTTTAGGGGTGGACACTCTTATGGAATGACACGATGCGGTCTCCAGGTTCTGAAGCTTGCTACGCGCAAAAGATAGGTCAATGTTTTGGCATTTCAACAGAAGTAAAGACTAGAACTATTTTTATAGAATGAGCCTTTGTGTAGACGAATTTGCAGGGGATTTAGTTCCAAGGGTTCAACCGTCTAAAAAAGGCTAAATCAAGCTGGAATCCTTAAGCAGAAATCGCTTGGGTTAAATATTTTTTGAGAGTATGTAAAACTTGATCGAGGTCAACTTGATGAGCATCATGGGTCGCTCGCTCGACCAACTCCACCTTCCCTTCTTTCAAGGAGCGCCCCGTGACAATCCGATAGGGAATTCCAATTAAATCTGCATCTTTGAACTTGACGCCAGCGCGCTCAGTGCGATCATCCAGCAGGGTTTCTATGCCAGCAGCATTAAGCTCACGGTAAAGTTTTTCCGCCGCTTCCACTTGAGCACTGTCTTTGCCATTGGGAATAATGACGATGGCTTGGTAGGGTGCGATCGCAGCTGGCCAAACGATTCCATCTTTGTCATAGGACTGCTCTACGGCTGCTTGCGCTAGGCGGGACACGCCAACGCCATAGCAGCCCATCACTAAGGGTTGCTCTTTACCCGCTTCATTCGTATAGGTCGCCCCTAACGCCTGGGAGTACTTCGTCCCTAATTGAAAAATATGGCCAATTTCAATTCCACGCGCCGTCTGTAGGGTCTGCTTCGGATCGTGTACGGCTCGATCGCCGACCAGAGCCGTGCGAATATCTACGACCTGTCTAGGTAAGGGAATATCGGTTTTCCAGTTGACCCCGACTTGGTGAAAACCTACCTCGTTCGCCCCCGTAACAAAATTCTTGAGGTCTACCGCCGTTTGATCGACTAAGCGGATAAATTTACCATGCACCTGTTTGAATTTTTGAATATAGCTATCTGCTAAATCAGGGGCAATATATCCCAGGGGTAGGGGCTGGCTTGCCCATTTGGTCTCCCCATCTGCCACAGTCAAGGCAATCAGGGCTTTGCCTTTCACCACGTCGCCTAATTTGACTAGCTCATTCTGCAACTTCACTTCATTAACGGCTTGATCGCCCCGTAGACTGACTAAAGCCAAAATCATCTGACCGTTGTCATACACCGCTTCATACAGCACCGTTTTAACCACCTGAGTGGGGGAGCATTGCAAACTATCACAGAGTTTGGCAATGGTATCGGTCCCTGGTGTTTCCCGCTTTTCTAAGGACTTAAAGGCGGAAGGCTCCGCATCCGCTGGCAAAGACACCGCTTTTTCCACATTGGCAGCATAGTTGCCGTCTTCGGTATACAGAACCTCATCTTCTCCCGCTTCAGCGAGGACCATAAATTCTTGGGATCCAGATCCCCCAATTGCCCCTGAATCAGCATCTACGGCCCGATAGGCTAAACCACAGCGGCTCAGGATATTGCAGTAAGCCTCATGCATTTTGCCGTAAATGGCCTTGAGATCGGCTTCATCGGCAGAGAAGGAATAGGCATCCTTCATAATGAATTCTCGTCCCCGCATCAGGCCAAAGCGGGGACGAATCTCATCGCGAAACTTGGTTTGAATTTGGTAAAGATTGAGCGGCAACTGACGATACGAGCGAATCATATCCCGTGCGATCGCAGTGATCACCTCTTCGTGGGTGGGACCTAACCCTAATTCCCGGTCTTGACGATCCTGGAGGGCAAACATAATTCCTTCAGCTTGGGTATACGTGTCCCATCGCCCTGATTCTTGCCATAATTCAGCCGGTTGGATTTGGGGTAACAAACATTCTTGCGCTCCAGCCGCATCCATCTCTTCCCGTACAATCTGGGACACCTTTTGCAATACTCGCCACATCAGCGGTAAATAGGCATAAATGCCACTACCCACTCGGCGAATATACCCAGCCCGCAGGAGTAATTTATGACTCGGAATCTCTGCTTCCGCCGGGTCTTCTCGCAGCGTCACAAACAGCATCTGAGATAGCCGCATGGTATCCTCTTTAGCTTCAGTTTTGCCTTATCAGTCTAGACGATTACCTCTTGTCTTTACGCTTGGGATCGAATCAATCCCAGTTTTGGCCTGACCAGAGGGGTTCAGTGTTGTACAGTTACAATTATGTATAACGAAGAAGACCTCAGCCTCCTAGATGATGAGGACAATTTAGAAAGCCCACTGGATCAGATGGCCGCTGTCGATGATCCCGCTTCAGAACTGGCTAAACCGGATGTCGAGGAGATGTTGCGATGCCTGGAATCTCCTGATGTCTCCCAGCGGATGATTGCCACCCGCGCTTTTTGTGAACTGCAAGATGCACGGGCTATTCCTTACTTAATTCAACTTTTAGCGGATGCTTGCCCCTTGATCCGGGTGAGTGCAGCCTACGCTTTAGGACGCAATCCCAGTGATAGTGCGGTTCTTCCGCTCATTCATCAGTATGACCAAGATTGGAATGGTTACGTTCGCAAAGGCGTGGTATGGGCCTTAGGCAACTGTCGCGATCGGCGTGTACTGGCTCCCTTAGTGGATGCGTTACAAAACGATATTTCGGCCGTCCGTCTATGGGCAGCCAGCTCACTGGGGCAATTGGCCGACGTCGGAAGTGATACCGCTGAAGCGGCTATTCCTCCGGTGATTCAGGCGCTCCGTACCGAACCGATGGCTCCGGTACGGAGTAATTGTGCTTGGTCTCTCGGGCAGTTAAGTCAAGCCACCTCTGGTTGTCACTATGAGGATGCTGTAGCAGCGATGATCAGTGCTCTCCGTGATCAAGATTTAGGTGTTCAAGAAGACGCCAAGAGTTCGCTGCTCAAACTGTCTGATCGCAAAGGGTTACAGGCCATCGAAGAACTAGAGAGTATGAGGCTGCTTTAGTTCTTCGAACTGACTGATAGTAGAGGGGCTAACCTCGGTATCTGGCAAGAAGACTGAACGATACTGGTGAGGTTGTGCCAATGCGCTTTGCTGAAGGACGACGGCATTATCAGGGGTTAAGGCTTCCATCGTTAGCGTTAAGAAGTCGAATAATCGATTAATGGATTCTTGATGTCCATATTGTTGTGGATCCAGCTTAGGTAGGGGTTGGGCAATCACTTGAGCTTCTGTCGGTTTGAGCATTCTGTAGGTGTCTTCATACACTCGCCAAATGTCTAACCGCAGCTGCTCCTTGTCTAGATCAGCGGCAGTGGTTAATCGCAAGAGGACTGTACCATCCTGTTTGTGCTCTAACCGTTGAATTTTAATTGGTCGGTAGGTGGGTTGAGCTTGCAGCCACTGCAGACTATACGTTAACGCGGCCCAATGCACATCTTTAGGCAGCCCTAAGTCAATCGTCGCTTGAGCAGACACAAACCAGTGGCTGATTTCCCCTCGTGTCAAGATCCCTTCCTCGGGAATTCGCTCTTGTTGATTGTTCCGTAAATAGGCATAGTCACACCTCACATCCGTAAGTGTGGTGGATGGACTCGGAGAAATATCCTCCAAACATGCTCCTGTTAGTGTGGCAGCCGAGAAATTGGTTGAGGATAAACGGCTGCGCGTAAAATTGACGTCGCTGAGATTGGCTTGTTTGAGTGTTGCGCCTTGGAGATCTGCTTCACTCATATTTGCAGCGGGTAGGTTGGCCCCAGATAAATCCGTTCTCCGCAGATCTGCCCGACTAAAATTTGTCCTAGCACACTGCCCCCCTTTGAAGCTGGCATTCCTTAAATCTGCACCTCTGAAATTCGTTTCGATGGTGGTACTTTTTCCGAAATTTGCGCCTCTTAACAGGGCTGAGCGGAGTTGAGCAAAGCTGAGGTCTGCCTTGCTTAAATTTGCGCCGATTAAGTTAGCCTCTTTTAAACTGGCTTCACTCATAAAGGCCCGACTCAAATTTATATGTTGTAAGAGCGCAGCATCCAGCTTGGCTTGCGTCAAATTGGCCTTAATCCCATTTGCCTCTGATAAATCAGCCTTATGCAGATTGACTTGCCGCAAATCTGCATAGGGTAAGACGGCTTGAACCAACGAAGCCTCGATCAGAATGGCTCGATATAGCGTGGCTTCAATGAAGGTCGCTCCCTGTAGCCGGGCAAAACTGAGGTCTGCCTTCGTCAAATCGGCTCGACTAAAATTGGCACGATTCAGCTTGGCTTCACTCAAAAAGGCATGACTGAGATCGCAACCTGCCAGATAAGCGCCACTCAAGTCGGCCAAACTGAGATTTGTGCGACTCAAATTAGCATTGATTAAATTAATGTCTTTGAGATCCAGTTCGCTGAGATCTGCTCCGCTCAGATCGGGTTTGACTCTTGGATGTTGCTTACGCCACTGATTCCAGTGATAGGCACCCTGTTTAATCTGTTTCAAATGGTGAGTATTAACCATAGCGGGGGATTAGCATATTGATTGTCATCGGCATCCTCAACCTTGATATCTTGAGCCGATAGACTGGCAAGCCGTCATCCCCCGATTCAGTCTCAAGATCGTGTTTTATCCAAACCGACCAGTACACTGGCGCTAAGCTTGGTATCCCCCAATCAGGTTTGTTCTAACTTGTAATATAGATTACAACTCTATATTGCCCTATTTTGATTCTGATGCAAGTTCAAGCGGCCAAGGTCTAAGGAACGGTGTTTTTTCCTGGCTTATCCTATAGAAATCTTAAAGAAGACCTCATACTTGCGAGTGGGGTTCCCCCCCGATTCAACATTGCGGCCATCCTCTCTAGGCCGGATAGAAAAATTTAGATACAGTAGTGTTATTAAGTCGAAGTTGCTGTTCCTTTGGGCATATTGATATCGTTTTATGACCGAGCCCTTCATCGAACTCAAAGGCATCTGTAAGGCTTTTGGCAGGCATGTAGTGTTGAATGGGGCAAATTTAACCATCTATCCCGGCGATGCCCTGGCAATTTTAGGCCCTTCAGGAACTGGCAAATCCACCATCTTGAGAATTATTGCGGGTTTATTGGCGCCCGATGAAGGAGAGGTTTACATCAATGGTCAGCGGCGCTGTGGCTCATTGGATAACTTTGACAACCCGATTCGGATGAGCATGGTGTTTCAACAGGCCGCATTATTTGACTCTCTGTCTGTGGAAGAGAATGTGGGATTTTTCTTGTACCAGAATTCTGGGTTACCCCGACAACGGATTCGAGATTTAGTCAATGAAAAACTAGAAGTGGTCGGTTTACCAGGGATTGGCCATTTGTACCCTGCGGAACTCTCTGGCGGCATGCGCAAGCGGGTGAGCTTTGCTCGGGCCATTTTAGATAATCCTGATGACGAATTAGATGATCCCAAAATCTTGCTTTATGATGAGCCGACGGCTGGACTAGATCCGATCGCTTCCACGATGATTGAAGACTTGATTTTGGAACTCCAGCGCTCCTCGGGTTGCGACACCTACGCCATTGTGACCCACCAAAACAGCACCATTCGCCGTAATGGCAAGCGCTTAGTCTTGCTTTATCAAGGACAGGTGCAGTGGCAGGGCCAATGGCAGGATATCGAAACATCGGATAACCCTTACCTGCTCCAGTTTATGAGTGGTAGTGTCCATGGCCCGATGGATTTGGTTGGAGATTATCTATAAACAGTCAACAGTTCACGTTAGCTAAAGCTAGTGATGAGGGATATATATGAGAACGCGAGCGGTACGGGAAGGATCAGTGGGCTTGTTAGTGATCTTTGGGTTAGGACTCGTCACCAGTTTAATCTTTTGGGTGAGAGGCTTTAACTTTGGGGGTAAATCCTACACGCTGCAAGTGGAATTAGTGGATGCACTGGGATTAAATATCGGTAGTCCGGTTAAGTTTCGCGGGGTGAAGGTGGGGCATATTACTCAAATGCACCCCCAGACTGAGCAGGTAATTGTTGATGTCAAAATCACCTCCGGTTCAGTCTTGATTCCCCGCCAAACCAAAGTTGAAACCAGTCAGTCAGGATTTGTAGGGCAAGCAGCACTGGAATTCCGGCCTGCTGAGCTAGACTTACAGGCAACGGCCTTAGAGGATTTAAGCCCGTTTGCCCCTGACTGTGATCCACGGCTGATTCTCTGTCAGGGCGATCGGCTCGAAGGAGTCTCTGGCAATAACTTAGAAGAGCTGATTCGGGCAACGATGCAAATTGCTAATCAATTGGGAGGGACCGATCTCAAGGCCACCTTAAACAATCTTTCTCAGGCAGCCGTCGATGTTAGCCAACTGAGCAAGGATACAAAGGTTGCCCTGAGGGATGTCTCTCTGACGGCTCGTAGTGTTCGCCAACTGAGTGTGAAAACTCAGCGTCAACTACAACGATTTGGAACGGCTGCTGATTCAGTGACCGCGGCGGCCCAACAGGTGAATCAGTTGGGGAGTGAAGTGAATACCCTCGTGCGGGTGAATCGAGGAACCTTGGTTACCTCTTTAAATAATTTACAAGAGGCTAGCCAAGAGCTAAAAGGGGTCGTCAATGGCTTAAGTCCTGTGATCAGCCGGGTGCATAAAGGCCAACTGTTGGATAACTTGGAGCAATTGGCGGCGAATGGTGCCGAGGTGTCTCAAACGCTTAACACTTTGACTACAGCGATTAACACCCCTTCGACGATGTCTGAACTCACCGAGACCGTAGACTCAGCTAAGCAAACGTTACAGAATGTCCAAAAAATCACGTCTGATTTGGAAGAGATTACGGGAAATCCGGAGTTTCGCCAAAATTTGATTCGTTTAATTAATGGTTTAGGCAAGCTTTTGTCCTCTAGTCAGGACTTGGAGCAACAAATTCAGGCAGTCCAAGACCCAATGGTGACGCCAATAGAGAATGCTCCGTCTTTCCCTGACCAACCTTCTATCCCTCAGTATGGATATACCGCGCCTGTGGCTGAGTGAATGGTACGGTAAGTATTGGCCGAGCATACACTGCAGGGAGCCTGCTCTATGTCTTTTGATCGCTCACAATGGATTGCTGTGATTACAGGTGCGATCGCACTCTTATTAGGAATTGGCTATTTGTTGCTTGTCCAGTTACTCGACGCGCGGGGAGAAATGCTACCGGCTCCCATCAGCACCCTGCAAATGGCTGAGGCCATCGGACTACATCGACTCTTGGCCCTGATTTTGATCAGCCCAGTATTGTAAATACGAATTCTGTTCGCTATATTGGTAGTAGATGAGATAAATCTAAATAATTCATTAATTGTTTTTAGACTTCATTAATCCAGCTTCTCAGTTCGTTAGACCGGTGCCATGGCGCACGTTTGCAGACAACATAGAACACAACACTGGAATTAACTGAGTGATCGCCCCTTCGCTGCCGCCCAAAGCTCATCGCTGGCAACAAGTCAGTTTTGCATCAACCCTATACCTCTGCCCCATCTTAGACTGCTTATTAGCTGATGTTCCGATCAAAGATGAAGCAGCATTGAGGCTCGGGTTGCAAGAAGCTTTAGTCAATGCTGCTAAGCATGGAAATAAGCTCGATCCGTATAAAACTATTTTCGTCCACTTTTCCGTTAGTCAATCTCAGTGTTGGTGGATTATTACCGACCAAGGTGCAGGCTTTACCCCTCCCGATTACTGCCAGATTCCGCCGCCCCCTCAAGCTATGCCGGAAGCAGGCTGTGAATGTGGTCGAGGGCTCTATATTCTCCACCACGTTTTTGATCAGGTGTATTGGAATAGTGATGGGACTGAATTACGACTCTATAAAGCCATCAAGTCCTCAGCACATGATCGTCTCGCACTCCAGTGTTGATGGAACCGTTGCCAAAGCTGGCGTTCGTCAGTCTATGATTTCGTTAACGTTGAGACCAGCCCCTCATTGGGTGGTTAAACGTTATACCTAATAGGTGGGACTTCGAATTGGTCCCACCCTCTTAAATTGCTCATGTATGATGGAGGTCGGCAATCCCGATGCTCTTCTTTGGCCTATGACTTCTGGTCCTATTCAACGTTTTGCGCTGACCACACCGCTCTATTACGTTAACGATGTCCCCCATATTGGCAGTGCTTATACGACGATGGCGGCCGATGCGATCGCACGGTTTTATCGCTTCCAAGAACATGAAGTATTGCTGATCACGGGCACAGACGAACATGGCCAAAAAATTCAGCGCACTGCCGAGCAGCGAGGGAAAGCCCCCCAAGCCCACTGTGACGAAATTGTTGCTAGCTTCACAGACCTATGGCAACGCCTCAACATTCAATACGATCGCTTTAGCCGCACCACCAGCCCTCGCCATGCTCAAATCGTCAGCGAGTTTTTCCAGCGGGTTTGGGAGAATGGAGACATCTATCAGGGACATCAGCAAGGTTGGTATTGCGTCGGCTGCGAAGAGTTTAAAGAAGAACGAGACCTAACCGACGAAAAGCACTGTCCCATTCATAAGCGTCCAGTGGAATGGCGAGATGAGCAGAACTACTTCTTTCGGCTGTCGAAGTATCAAGATGCTCTCCTGCAATTTTTTGCCGATCATCCAGACTTTATTCAACCCGCCAGTCGCCGCAATGAAGTGCTCAGCTTCGTGGAACGAGGCTTACAAGACTTTTCCATTTCTCGAGTCAACCTCGATTGGGGATTTCCGGTTCCCACCGACGATCAGCATACGTTATATGTTTGGTTCGATGCCCTGCTCGGCTATGTAACGGCGCTGCTCGAAGAGGATGCAGAACCCACGTTAGAGAATGCGTTTCGGCAGTGGTGGCCGATCAATCTCCACTTGATTGGTAAAGATATACTGCGATTTCATGCGGTGTATTGGCCGGCCATGTTGATGTCAGCTGACCTACCCTTACCCGATCGTGTCTTTGGTCATGGCTTCTTAACAAAAGATGGACAGAAGATGGGGAAAAGTCTGGGGAATACCCTGGATCCCGTCGATTTAGTCGATCGTTATAGTGCAGATGCGGTGCGCTATTACTTTTTAAAGGCGTTAGAGTTCGGTCGGGATGGCGACTTTAATGAAACTCGATTTATTGACGTGATCAATGCCGATCTGGCCAATAGCTTAGGCAATTTACTCAATCGCACCCTGAAAATGGCTGTGAAATATTGTGATGGCCAAGTCCCTGAAATTGATCTGCAAGCCATTCCCGAGGATCATCCCTTAGCGAAATTGGGCCGAGAAGCAGGAAATCAGGTGGCAAAAGCTTACCAAAACTTAAATTTTAGTCAAGCTTGTCATGTTTCTCTGAGCCTGGCAAAAGCTGGAAATCAGTTCATAGACGAGCAAGCACCTTGGTCTCTCTATAAAAAGGGTCAACAAGGCGCCGTCAACGAGATCCTTTACACCGTTTTAGAATCGGTTAGACTGTCAGCATATCTTCTGGCTCCGGTTATTCCTAACCTAAGTACCAAAATATATCAACAGCTAGGGTTCGAGCTGGATTTGAATGTTAACCATGGGGGAAATGGGATAAGAGTAGCTTTGTATTCTATTCATGGCCATTGGGGAGCCTTACCAGCAAACCAAGTTTTAGGGACTCCTCAACCTGTTTTCCAAAAATTAGAGCCTTTAAAAGCTGCAGCGCCCTAGCATTATTGCTGTCTAAACCGTCCCCACTTGAGAATTACTCAGGGGTGCTGCATCGATTTAGTCAACCGACTTAAGAACTGAATTTTTAATACCCGAGGCTTTAATTGCAATGATTATCAATCCAGATATTGACCATAACCCTGTATTTTCAGCAGAACAAGTTTTGGAAAACCGTGGACGCATTGCGATTTTTATCGATGGGTCCAATCTGTTTTATGCCGCTCTCCAGTTAGGCATTGAAATTGACTACACCAAGCTATTGTGCCGTTTAACGGCTGGTTCACGGCTATTGCGCTCTTTTTTCTATACAGGCGTGGATCCCACAAATGAGAAACAGCAAGGATTTTTGTTGTGGATGCGTCGCAATGGCTACCGCGTCATTACCAAAGAGTTAGTGCAGCTTCCTGATGGCTCCAAAAAAGCCAATTTAGATGTCGAAATTGCCGTAGATATGATGTCCTTAGTGGGGTGTTATGACACTGCCATCTTAGTCAGTGGTGATGGTGATTTAGCTTACGCGGTCGATGCTGTCAGCTATCGAGGCATTCGCGTAGAAGTGGTGAGCCTCCGCTCCATGACCAGTGATAGTTTGATCAATGTGGCCGATCGCTATATCGACTTAGAAGGGATCAAAACCGATATCCAGAAAGCCTCACGGTCTGGCTATACGTATCGCCCTCTATCGGGCATTAGTATTGCTGACCCAGAGACCGAGGACGTCATTGATCCGGCCTTTGACTAATTTTGACGCATCGGGTTAATCCGCTCATGTCGTGCCATCGCTAGCGATCCAACGCCCCGCTGTCTGGATGTCCGTGGGACTTGGCCTAATGGCCTGTACACCGATTGCACCGTTACCCTCTGGCTCTGATCGTCCCCAAACCACTCTCAAACAAGTCCTGCTGCAACGCACGGATCGCCAAGGACAACTCCTGTGGAGATTACAGGCTGATCAGGTGATCATGCGTGATCCCCAGGTCATTCACCTGCAGCGGCTGCAGGGTACCTTTTATCACAATCAAGCGGCAATTTATACCCTCACAGCGTCCCAAGGTAAGGTCTACCCCTCGTCTGAGGCCATCCAATTAGAGGGGCCGATTGTGCTTCAGGATAGGCGCGATCGCAGTACCTTACACAGTGAAAATATCCAGTGGAATCCTCACTCAGGACAGCTCATCGCCACATCCGGTGTTCGTCTCGATCATCCCCAAGTCAATCTTCAAGGCCAACGCCTCCAGGCTTCCACTCAGACGGATCACGTCCACATCACGGGGCAGGTGGTTGTCTATGCTCCTGAGCACCAGTTGCAATTACAGACGCAACAGCTGACTTGGTGGGCTCGCCAGCGCAAAGTTCAGGCACACAGTGGTGCCCAGACAGCGGTCAAACTGGTGTCGACATCAGAGAGGACCTGGCAGGAGGCTGAGGCCCAGTGGGTAGAGATACATTTGCCCACTCAGCAAGTGATTCTCCAGCAGGCCGTTCAGATGAAGTTTACCCAGGCCAATATTCAACTCCGCAGTGCCAAAGTAGTTGGGGATTTAGTCAGACAACAATGGCATAGTCCTGAGGGAATCCAGATTCGATATCAAGACATGACGGCGACAGCGGTTCAAGGCTGGTTAGATCGCTCCCAAACGCTACAACTACAAGATCAGGTCCAGCTTCAGGGCCTACCGAATCAAGCCCACTTAAATTGCCAACGGTTAACTTGGAATCTTGCGACTCAGGACTTGAAGGCGCAAGGCAATTTAGTGTATCAACAAGCGACCCCTCAGATAAAACTGACTGGGGCCAGTGCCTTGGGGAATCTCCAGCATCAAACACTGGCCATCCAAGATGGGGAAACCGTGGCTGAGATTTTGCCCTAGGAATTTCAGGGTCTGGATACCAATAGTTTTAGGGTTGCTGAGAGATAACTTGGTTTCGTTCGGGATTGCCGAGTTGAGGCATCGGTCGACTGGGCTGCAACTCGGGAAGACGTCCAGGCGCAGCTCCCCACCGTTGAGTAACTTGCTGGAGAATTCGATCTTGATCCTGGCGAAATCCTGCGATATTCTCGCCTCGGTTGATGATCGTAAACCAAACAGGCCCTAATTTCTGAGTGGGAATGACCCCTGCGAGCGCACTGACATCCCAGAGGGTGCCGGTTTTGACAATCGCAGCTGTGGGCAGATGGCGATCCTCAAGGGTACCCAGATCACGACTGGCGACGGGAAAAACATCGGCAAGGGTAAGTTGATGTGCTTGTAATTCTTGTTGAATCCCTTGTAGCAGCGCAGTAACCGCTCGAGGCGAAAGACGGTTGTCTTGACCGAGGCCCGACCCATTTTGTAACAGGACTTCTCGTTCAGGAACTCCCACTGCAGTGGTCACTTGGGTTACTAAGGCTTGTGCCCCTCCCATCCCGCTGGCAAACGCTTCTGCCAAGGCATTATTACTATTCACATTCATTTGTTTAAGCAAGGCATAGAGGGGTAAAGACTGATGCTGCAACAATTGTCTAGATTGCGGTGGGTAGGGAGTCCATTGGACTGACCCGGTAATGGTTAGGCTTGACGTTAAAGCCGCTGCAGGGGGAGGAGGCGTATATCGGCTTTCCTCTTGAGGCTGAAAGGTTTGGCCATTTAATCCTTGACGAAGCCGTTCTCCCACCTGAACTGGATTCGACAGAAAGTCAATGGTAAAGGGACCCACCAGGATTAAGTTGCCAGATACCTGCTGAATCCCCATCTGATTGAGACTATGGCCGACGCTGACGGCTTCTGGCCCCACAAACAAAGGGTCACCGCCTCCTACAAGGACTAAGTCCCCTCGCAGAATGCCGTTGGTAATCGGTCCTGTAGCCCTCACTTCAGTCGTAAAGGTGTGATCAGGTCCCCATGTTTTCAGCGCAGCCAGCGTTGTGGCGATCTTGGTGAGGGAGGCAGCAGGTAACGGCTGGAGGGCATTCTGGTTCGCCAATAATTGCCTTTGAGTCTGCAGCCAAAACCCCTGGTCAGTGGCGGCAAACCCCTGGGTGGATAAACGGGCGATATAGGTTTGCCACACCTCTACAACCGCTGGATCTGGAGAATTCATTTGCAGCAGATCCAGCATATCTAAAGACGGTACGGTTGGAGGGGCTAGAATACCAGCGGTGTTTAACCACAAAGGGATCAGCCCCGTGCTAAACAGTTGCAGCATGATCGGACCTGCGGTAAATTCTCAACGCCAACAGTGGTGTCTGGCCGAAATGTTGAATCTTTATGAAACTCATTTTTCACCTTCCTTCCTCATTCTGAAGTCGCTTATGCTTCAATACGATATCTCTCTTGTTGAAGGGTAAAGACATGGGCCAAAATCTGACAAGTCTTGTTCTCTCTCCGATCGCAGTGTGAGGGTGAGGGGCAGCCGATCCTTCTCAGTGAATAGATGGTTCCGTTACATGCCGGGGTGGCTTTTCACCGGATGGGTGTCAGAAAACGGGTTTTACCTCAATTACAATAAAAAGAGAATTGTCTACCAAAGCTATCAATATTGTGTTTCAGTCAGTGATGAGCACGATTGATGCTTAGCAGTTGTGTGTAGGGCAGTATAATTGAGCATCCTATAATAGGAGGTTGTATGCAAGATTTGAACAGTAATTCAACACCAGACCTGGAACAGTCGATCAGCTCGAACGGTAGTTTGCAAGTGGTGGAATATGTGGTTGCCGCTGGGGCTGTTGCAGGGACTGTGGCGACCTTTTTGGTCAACCAGGCCGCCATTGTAGCTGTTCCTTTAACCGCATCAGTCTTCCTCAATTTGATCAACCGGCGACATTGGGATCAACTGACGCATGAACGGACCTTTTCGGATACGACAGAAGTACAACGGCGGCTGACCGCAGAGATTCAATCGTTGCGATCGCAAGTGGAAGACCTACCCGCCTTCCAAGAACGGTCTGATTACAACGATGTCAAAGTTTCCATCACCTCCTTATCCGCCAGCGTCTCTACTTTAGAGCAACAAATGATGAATGTTCCTGCAGGAGATCAGCCGCTGGAAGCCATCAGTGCGATTGAAGCAGAAATTAATCAACTGCGAGAATATCAGATTGATCTGACCCACTCCATTGAAGCCTTACAAGGCCAAATTTCCAGTGATGCCGAAGGGGTTAATTTTCCGGATAGCATTCACCAAGAACTGACAGCGTTACAAGAGGCGGTTGCACAACTCTCCCCCCCCACCGCAGAAGGGTCATCGG
Organism: Acaryochloris sp. IP29b_bin.148; assembly: GCF_028285565.1. Lineage (GTDB taxonomy): Bacteria > Cyanobacteriota > Cyanobacteriia > Thermosynechococcales > Thermosynechococcaceae > Acaryochloris. Next base: position 29,717 of record NZ_JANQOY010000090.1, on the reverse strand, counting down.
GTGACATCAGTTCTCTGAAAGACGAACTACAGTCCATGCTGTCACCTGTCCAGCAGCAGGTTACGGATCTGTCGAATCGCCTCGAACATCAAGGCGCAACTGCCACATCGCCACCGGAAGAGCAGCTGGCTTCAGTCTACGGGCAAATTGACGATGTCAGAGTCAAGATGGATACGATGCTGGCCAATATCTCAGAAGAAATGGAAATTTCCCGAGCGGCCATGGAAAATACCCAGCAGCAGGTGAATGAAGTCCAACATCAACTCGGCGTGGTGCGCGAGGAAGCAACGAACACCACCGGCGTTAACACTGAGGACTTCCATCAACAATTACAGACGGCCATCGGTCCTCTCCAAGATCAAATCGGTGAGTTAGAGAATCGGATCAGCACCCTGCCCACCCTGGATCCGGCCATGACCCAAGGACAAGAAGAACAGCTTCAAGGGTTGCAACATCATCTTCAGGATTTAAGCAACCGTCTGGAAACAGTTTCAACTCAATTCTCCACCGAAATGGCCAATCTACCGAATATGGTTGATGAGCAGGTCCAAAGCCGCGTCAGCGCCATCCAAGCGCAAACGGTGCCACCAGGCGATGAATCAGCCAAACAGGACAAGTTGTCTGAGCTAGATTCGCTGCTGGCCGATTTGTCTTAAGGTCTTTGTCTTAAGGTCTCAGTGCTGTCGCACTATTCGCTTTAGCAACGGACTAGGACTGCCAGAGCTGTTGGAGGGTGCTGACAAAATTGGGATAGGAGATAGCAGCCGCTTGGGCCCGGTGAATCGTGGTTATTCCTGTGGCCTTGAGAGCAGCAATCGCTAAACTCATGCCTACACGATGATCCCCAAAACTATCCACCGCTGCTCCCTTTAAAGAGGCGTTGCCCTGAATCTCTAAGCCATCGGGTTGTTCCGTAATCTGAGCCCCCATCTTTTGTAGCTGCGTCGCCATGGCTGTCAAACGATCGCTCTCTTTGACCCGGAGTTCTGCGGCATCTCGGATCACCGTCACGCCTTTCGCAAACAAAGCGGCCACCGCTAGAATCGGGATCTCGTCAATTAATCTGGGGATCACCGCACCTGAAATGACCGTGCTCTGAAGCTGGCTGTGCCGAATATGAATATCGGCCACTGGTTCTCCTGCCACGGTGCGTGGATTGGCCAGGGTCATCTCTGCCCCCATCTGCTCTAGGATGTCTAAGACACCGGTACGGGTAGGGTTAACGCCTACATTTTTAATCCAGACATCCGAACCGGGGACAATGGCAGCAGCAACCAACCAAAAGGCAGCCGAGCTAATATCTCCCGGCACAACAATGGCCTGGCCTTGAAGTTGGGCTGGGCCGGTGACCGTGACGCTATAGGTGTCAGGATCAACGGCAATATCAGCACCAAAGGCGGCAAACATCCGTTCTGAGTGATCTCGGGATAAGGCAGGTTCCGTGATCGTGGTTTGCCCGACCGTCATTAATCCCGCAAACATCAAGCAAGACTTTACCTGAGCGGAGGCAATCGGAGAGTGGTAATGGATCGGCTGCAGATGTTGTCCTCGAATCGCTAGCGGGGCCAGGGTATCGCTTTGTCGTCCCCAAATTTGGGCTCCCATTTGTTGCAGTGGCGTTACCACTCTCGCCATCGGCCGACTACATAGGGACGTATCGCCGGTGACTGTAAACACGCGATCTGGGTGAGACGCTAAAATCCCTAACATCAGACGGAGGGTGGTGCCGGAGTTGCCAGCATCTAAAACGCCTGTGGGCTCTTGCAACTGCCCTAACCCAATGCCTTGAATCTGGACTTGTTCACTATTGAGTTCAGAAATCTGGGCTCCCAACGCCCGAAAACAGTTGGCCGTACTGCGGGGATCTTCGCCCAACAGCAATCCTTGGATCGTCGTTTTACCTGAGGCTAATGCCCCTAACATCAAGGCGCGATGCGAGATCGATTTATCTCCAGGAATGGTGGTTCGACCCTGCAGAGACCCTTGCGGTTGGATCACCCAGGTGGTGTGGGCAGGATTTGTGGCGGCGTGAACGGTCAGCACATCAGTAGACATAGGGCAGGGTCTCAAGCGAGAAGAATGGCCAACCGCCATCCTACCGTGTTGGGGGGAAACGGTTGCTTTTACAATGTCAGTAGGTCAAAGGAAAAACCATGCATCCCTCGCTAAAAAAGCAGCTTATTCTGGTCTTGGTGGGCTGCGTTGTCCTGACGGTTGGGTTTGGGCTACTGCTCTCGGTCGCCGTCAATCTGAGCTTACAAGGTCTAGAGCAACGCCCCGATCTGGAGATTCTTCCCCCGGGTGCAGGCGAGTCTACGACACAGCCCTGATCAGGGGGTTGGCCCGGTTAAGTCAGCCCCTGCGTTCATATCCTTCCCACCCAATGGTGTGCGCGACAACTCACAATCGGAGAATGGGTCAACATCAGTGCCTGAGATGCATGGGTAACAGGTAGGAAAAGCGGTGCTGTTCTGATCAAACTAACCGATAGCCTCTGCCTTAGAAATTTGAGACATTCATCATGGATAGCAGTGATCGTGCGACTGCCCCCAATACGAATCTCGGAGTGCTAAGGTGGTGCAGGCTATTGTCCTTGGCCTAAATTTCTGTTTTGAGCCTCTGATTCGTGAGTAAAGGCATCTTATCTCGCTCTGCTGCTGTAATGATTCCCCTTGCACAAAGAGCAGAGCATTGGCACTTCAATTCCATGTTGCGATCGCTCCTAGTATTCAGCATTCGCGATTATCAACGCTACTTATCACCTCACAAGGGATTCTCCTGCGCCCATCGACGGGTTTATGGCGGTGTCTCCTGCTCAGAATATTTGCGGCGATCGGTTCAGAATGAGAGCCTAGTGGATGCCTTATCCCATTTCCAACAGCGATTGCGGGCCTGTAAACAGGCCAGTCGCATCTTCAATGCTGGTCACTCACACAGACGCCGTAAAAAACGAGAAGCATGGGGAGACTGTGGAGCAGGATGGTGTGATAGTAGCTGTATTCCACTAGATGTTTGTGATCTATGTGATTTGGACTGTGATCTAAGTCCGGATTGTGATGCCCTGGAAGGACTGGATGGCTGTATTGATTGTGGAGAATGTGATTGTGGCTGGTAGTTCGGCAGAAACGATCAGTTCATCCAGGATAGGAGTTTGGTAAACGCCGAGAGGATGTCCTCCTTCCTTACTCAGTCATAGAGCCCACATTCAGCAGGTCAGGCTTGACTCAAAATAATATTCACGAAATGGCAAGGGTTACAGCAATCACTAATGACAGCATTGTCAACAGATTTCTGCTATTGAGAAATGCTGTGGTGTTTCATGTCAGGTCCGAATATTTTGAAACCTTTTCAGAGTAGAGGTTTTAAGATTTATTCAGAAAATTTCTTTTGCACCTGCTGAATGTGGGATAGAGGGTTGTTGTATCACTGTATATCGATCCAGTGCAGCCTTCAGTTCTTCGCTCCGAATTGGCTTGCTGACATAATCATGCATCCCCGCCTCCAAGCATTTTTCCCGGTCCCCTTGCATGGCATTTGCGGTCAAGGCAATGATATAAGGCTGTGTCTCGGATGGCCAGGAGATTTGGATGTTGCGTGCAGCCGTAAGGCCATCCATCTCTGGCATTTGCAAATCCATCAACACTACATCGTATGGTTGACGGTGTAAAGCTTCTAAGACTTCTACGCCATTATTGGCGACATCCGCTTCATAGCCCATTTGTTTGAGAATGAGCAAAGCGACCTTTTGATTAACCACGACATCCTCTGCCAGCAAAATCTTTAAGGGCTGGGGGTTCGGAGCCGATGGCGTATGAATCGGCTTAGTGCGTTCGACTGGATCAGACGGTTGGGTCACCGCTCTGACTAAGACCTCACCTAACTGCAATTCTTGAATGGGTTTATTCAATATTGCGAAGAAGTAGCTTTTATCGGTTGGGGTTGCGATCGCTTCCACGCCTAAGGAACTGAGCATTACTAAAGGTAACTCCTGATATGGCTCAAGCCTATGGATGTGCTTGGCCAGGGTGAGACCATCCATCTGGGGCATTTGCATATCGATCACAGCCACATCAAACTGAGGATGCTGCTTTAATGTTTCGATTGCGGCTGGTCCCCCTGATGCTGCTTGAGCGTGCATTCCCCAGATATCTGCTAGTAAGGTCAGAATTTTGCGGTTGGTGAGGTTATCATCGACGATCAGGATCCGCTTCCCCTGGAGCTTGTCTTGCACCAGATGAGACGAATCGTCGATATCCGCAGCCACCTGGGCTGAAATCGTGAAAGAGAAGGTAGACCCTGCCCCAACTTCACTCTCAACCCAGATGCGCCCCCCCATCAGCTCACACAATCGCTGACTAATGGCTAGGCCCAAACCCGTTCCCCCGTATTTACGGGTTGTGGACGCATCAACCTGGCTAAAAGATTTGAATAACCGAGCCATCCGATCTTGGGGAATCCCAATCCCCGTATCTTGGACGGAGAACTGAAGGAGGCGAGGATGGGAAGGATCCTGATTTAGATTTTCTGCATCAATCGTGCTCTCAGGGGTAACATCCTTCACATGAACGATTACCTCTCCCGACTCCGTGAACTTAACGGCATTCGAGAGCAAATTTACTAGGACTTGACGGAGCCGCGTGATATCCCCCACGATGCCACAGGGAATCTCTGGTTCCGTCAAATAGGCCAGCTCTAATCCTTTTTCAAAGGCTCTGGGAGCCACTAACTTCAATGCGTCTTCAATACAAAGTTTTAAGTTGAAGGGCTGCGCTTCAATGTCTAGTTTCCCAGCTTCAATCTTGGAGAAGTCAAGAATATCGTTAATAAGACACAATAGCGCATCTCCACTGCTCCGAATCGTATCGACAAAATCCTGCTGCTGAGGAGTGAGGGACGTATGGGTGAGTAAGCTGGTCATCCCAATCACAGCGTTCATCGGTGTCCGTAGTTCATGGCTCATATTGGCAAGGAACTCCCCTTTTACTTGGCTGGCTTGATCAGCAGCGTCTTTTGCGGCTTGTAATTCCGCATTGACTTGTTTGAGGTTGTTCTCAGCCTGCTTGCGACTCGTGACATCTTGGAAGAACAAGGACAGTCCATCTACACTGGGAAAAATGCGAACCTCAAGCCAACTCTGATGAGGGGGGTAGAAAACCTCGAAGGACTGCTGCGCCTGCTCCTGGAGTGCAGTTTGATAAACTTGCCGATGTTTGAGACCTAACTCATCAGGGAAGATCTGCCAGAAATCCTGGTTGAGAAGATCTTGAGCATCATGCTGGAGAATCTCCGCCGCCTTGGGGTTAATGTAGCTCACCTGCCATTGGGGGGTCAGGGCAATAAAGGCATCGGTTAGACTCTTGAGAATCCCCGATAGGCGTTGTTGGGATCGTTGTTGTTCTCTAATCAAACGCTGTTGACGCTTAATCACCAGATAGGCAATACCGCCTGCGATCGCCAGCAGGTAGCCAAAACTGAGAAGGCGATAGATCTCAGCTCTTTGCACAGCATCTTGATAATGCTTTGTGTAGGTTCTCTCTAAACTGCCAATGGCTTTTGCCGTCGGTAGCTCCAGAATGCGTCGTGTCAGTCTATCGACCTCAAGTCTGTATTTCAGAATAATGCGGGTGTGAGCGACGGCCAGCAGAATACGGTCAGAGGCTTGATCCGGTTCGGCAATGCTCAGTTTCTCTAACTGGCTCATCTGGTTCTCGATCTGCGGGACTAACGCCTTATCCGTAGACAGACTGTAGAGCAGCACGTTGTCCAACATCGCTTGTAATTGTGATGTCTTGCGCTGGGACAGATGCTTGTATCTGCCGCCTTGACGAACTTCTTTGACCAACTCGGGCAAATAAGTTAATGAATTTTTGAGAACAGCATTATTCGATTTAAAGGCTTCCAGGAGTTCTTCTTTGTGGCGAAAGATGTTTTGATTGTTCCGTAGCTGCCGTTGTAGCGCTTGCCGATTGCCAATATAGCTAGGAATTTGCTCTACTTTTTCTTGTAGGCTAAGCTGCTCTGACAGAGATCGTACCAACGGATCATAGGAGGTGAGCAGGGCATAACGGGACTTGAGGACGCTTTTATTAAGGGTTGTATCGGTAATGAGCTGTTGAGCGATTAAGGTGCGATAGCGTTGATGACGTTGGCTATCAACAGATAAACTCTGCGTCACCAGCCCACCCAAGAGCATCAGGGTAATACCCCCACCGAGGATCTTCTGGAACGGCTGATAGCTCATGAAGGGACCTCATTGAGTTCACCACTTAGCGTTTGAAAGAACTGAATGATTAGATCCACATCGTTTTGGTTGGCTTCGCGACCCAGTTGGTACCTGATCATGATTTTGATGGCCTCGTCTAGGGTTTTGGCGGAGCCATCATGAAAATAGGGAGCTGTTGAAATAACATTCCTTAAGCTCGGAACCTTAAACACATAGCGGTCTTTGGCCTTCCCCGTAACGTTATATCGTCCCCAGTCTGCCTTTGATTCGTTCCCTCGATCCTTGATGTAATCTCCAAAAATGCCAAACTTCTGATACATATTGCCCCCTAACAACATGCCTTGATGACAAGCGACACACCCATAGGCCTTGAAACGCTGATAGCCTTTTTTCTCTGTATTCGTTAAGGCATGGGTGTTCCCCCTCAAAAATTGGTCAAAGCGAGCATTGGGGGTGTAGAGGGAGCGTTCAAAGGTTGCGATCGCATCTTTAATATGGTCAGCAGAAATGTCTTCGTGATAGATCTGGTTAAAGGTGCGAACATAGTCAGGGGACTGGTTTAACCTCTCAATAATCTCTGGCCAGTTTGACCCCATTTCTGTTTCATCATGAATGGGGCCATCAATTTGTTCTTCTAGAGACGCAGCCCGACCATCCCAAAACTGCTTAAACTGGAAGCCAGAGTTGAGAACAGTCAGTGCATTTACTGTCCCTATTTGGCCGTTGACACCGCGGGACCGAGAACGACGGTCGACGCCCCCCGTTGCTAAGTTGTGGCAGCTTGCACAGGAAACGGTGCTAGTCCTCGACAGCTTAGGATCATGGAACAACTGCTTCCCCAAGACGACCTTTTCTAAATTCAGGGAGAGATGCAGAGGAATTGGTTCAATAGGCTGATCTTCTGCGGTGCGCGTTGTCAGATCCCATTGAGCGGATACGGGCATCTTAACCACCAGTGACCATTGCCAAGACAACAGAATCACCAAGGAAAATAAGATAACCATTAACCAATGACGTTGCCGATGGATTCTGCCCATGCCCTATCCCCCTGGCATTGAGATTGACTCAATTTTCAATTGAGATACTGTTCTGTTAACAGCGTCGATCAAGCTAGCAATTCTTGTCTCGACCCTTCATCCTCATAGTCTGCCCAAAACCTCTTCAACCTTCGCGCCGATGGATGACTAAAAATCTTGAAGCATCGTTGGTCTTTGTTTTCAGACTGTTGAAGCGGGGGCAAGAGACCAACCTGATGGGATTAAGCTTTTGGGTATGAGTCTCTTAAAGGCTTCTCTAAATTGGCAGCAACAATAGCTCTGGCAATATCCACCTCCCAGACAATGCTTGCTACCGCAGTGGTCAACAGGGGATGTAATGGAGGTTAACCCCACCTATTTTTACCAGAGTCCAGCTATTAAAGACCTCACTCCCCAAGTAGAGGGGAGGATTGGGTATCTTCCCAGCTATTTTAATGGGGTAGCCATGATCAGCTAAGCATAAGAATCCATTTGAGAACTTGGACTGAATCAGCTTCGAGATAATTCTCAACCCGCCTGAGAAATCAAAGAAATATCGACACGATCTTTGCTAGGCTCTTCCACTAATGCACTGATGCCAGGGCCAAAGAAGCTCGCAAAACGGTCTTCTTTCTTTTTCCAATCCTCAAATGGAACGTAGGGCGTTTCAAATTCCAGCACGAGGGTATAGGCACCCTCTGTATTCGCCTCACGTAATCCCACCAAAACAGGACATTCATCAACAAAGCTAGGTTTGAGTCCCAAACGTTCTAGAGCGATATCCAAATGGACCGTTTGTCCATAGCGGTAACGCGTGACATCTTGACGCACTTGGTTTTGGGTAGGGGTGGCTTGAGCTTCTCGTAACGCCAGCATCTCAGAAGAGGGTTCTTCTTTTAGAAAAACAGGCTCGAGTTCAGCCGCCTTGAGAGCTAAGGCACCCACTAAAATGGGAACACCAACGAAGAATGTAATCACATTTAGAGTGGTTTCATTGTTGATGTATCCAGCCATCCCCACCACAGAGAGAATGGTTCCAATAATTAAGCTAATGGTTGCGACTGAAGTCCGGCGCAGCATAATACCTCCATAATCGGGTCAAGAAAAAGTAGGATCACCCACTCTTAAGATTAGCGGTAATTTGTAAACTGGAGGGCAACGGGCCAATCTCCCTGCTTTAGATCTTGCATAACCTGCTGTAAATCATCCTTGGATTTGGAGGAGACTCGAACCGCGTCGCCTTGGATGCTGGCCTGCACTTTTTTATAATCCGTGCGAATCCGCTTCGAAATTTTCTTCGCTAATTCCGTATCAATCCCTTTTTGCAGCTTAATTGTCTGTCGGACCCGGTTCCCACTGGCCGATTCAATCGTGCCATAGTCAAAAATTTTCAGCGAGAGCTTGCGTTTGACCGCCTTGGTTTGCAACACATTATGGACGGCATCCAGGGTAAATTCGCTATCCGTACTGATCGTGATTTCAGCGGGTTCTAGTTTGATTTCTGTTTTAGTATCTTTTAGATCGTAGCGAGCCTTAATTTCTCGATTCGCTTGATCAATGGCATTGACTAATTCCTGCCATTCAAAATCGCTGACAATATCAAAAGAACAAGTTGCAGCCATAATTTTCCTGATCAATCACATTCAACACACCGACACCGCCCGATTGGTTGAACTCTGGCATCCCTTCAGGAGAGCGTAATGCTAAGCTGCAGCGGGATTAGAGGTATCACAAAACAAGCAGATGCCCAAGCCTATGGGGCTATGCAAAAGATTCTACCAAAACCAACCTGTCTATCTTGATTGTCAGATTTTCTGAGATTTTTTCTACAAGACCCGCGTTTTTTTGCGATGATTGGCAGTATAGTCATTGTCATCGCAGATTTAGAACAGTCGCTCAGAGGTGGGGACATGGGTATCGCAACGGTAAATCCGACCACGTTAGAGACGATTCAATCTTTCGCTCCCCTGTCTGCTGATCAGATTCACGCCAAGTTAGCCCTTGCCGACGAAGCCTTTCAATCCTATCGACAGGTTGATTTCGCCGAACGCAGCCAGTGGCTCCTACGAGCGGCTGAGTTGCTGGAAGATCCGAACCATCGTCAATACTATGCAGCGCTCATGACCCTGGAGATGGGGAAACCCATCCAAGAGGCCTTAGGAGAGGTCAAGAAATGTGCGTGGGTCTGCCGATATTATGCGGAACAGGCGCCAGCTTTTCTGGCCAATCAGTCGGTGGCCACGGATGCCCAGTCTTCTTGGGTTTGTTATCAACCACTGGGCATTATTCTGGCGGTCATGCCCTGGAATTTCCCGTTTTGGCAAGTGTTTCGATTTGCAGCCCCCGCCTTAATGGCGGGAAATGTCGGGGTGCTCAAACATGCGTCTAATGTTCCCCAATGTGCTTTGGCTATTGAAAAAATTTTCTTAGAGGCAGGGTTTCCAACAGGGGTCTTTCAAACCTTGCTGATCTCTGCCCAGCAGGTCGAAAAGGTGGTTCAAGATCCCCGGGTGAAAGCCGCAACCCTTACGGGCAGCGAGCCCGCAGGCGCGAGCCTGGCTGCGATCGCAGGTCGTCAGATCAAAAAAACAGTCCTAGAATTAGGGGGAAGCGATCCGTTTATTGTGCTGGAGAGTGCCGATTTAGAGGCCGCCGTGACCACCGCAGTCAAAGCCCGGATGCTCAACACGGGGCAGTCCTGTATTGCGGCAAAACGCTTTATTGTCGTGGATGAGATCGCAGATCAATTTATCCAAAAATTTATTGCAGCCTTTGCCGATCTCAGTGTGGGTGATCCCATGCAGGCCCACACCGAGATCGGTCCTCTAGCGACGACAGCCATCCTGGAAGAACTCGAACAACAAGTCCAAACCGCGATTACTCATGGTGCCCAGATCCTGACTGGGGGTCAGCGTTGGAATGGATTACCAGGGAATTTCTACTTGCCCACCATTGTGGCGGAAATTACCGCAGATAATCCCATCTATTACCAAGAGTGTTTTGGTCCGGTGGCTTTAGTCTTTCGGGTGCCAGATTTAGCCACAGCCGTTAAGCTAGCTAACGATAGTCCCTTTGGACTCGGCGCCAGTGCCTGGACCACCGATCCCCAAGAGCACGACTATCTGATCACACAGTTGGACGCAGGAGCAGTATTTATCAACGGCATGGTTAAGTCCGATCCCCGTCTCCCTTTTGGCGGCATTAAACGATCTGGATATGGCCGTGAATTGGGCCTTCAAGGGATTCATGAATTCGTTAACATCAAAACCGTATGGGTGAAGTGAGCCACTTTTAATGAACACAGCAGAATTGTTGGTCAAATGTTTAGAAAATGAGGGTGTCGAATATATTTTTGGGCTACCGGGTGAAGAAAATCTCCAAGTCCTAGAAGCGCTCAGAGACTCTTCTATCCAATTCATCACGACTCGCCATGAACAGGGCGCTGCCTTTATGGCCGATGTCTACGGTCGACTGACGGGGCGCGCTGGCATCTGTCTCTCCACCCTAGGGCCGGGGGCCACCAACTTGATGACCGGCGTAGCGGATGCCAATCTGGACGGAGCCCCTTTGGTGGCCATTACCGGGCAAGTCGGTACTGATCGCATGCATATTGAATCCCACCAATACCTGGATTTGGTGGCCATGTTCAATCCCGTCACCAAATGGAATTCCCAAATTGTGCGGCCCAGCAATACGCCCGAAATTGTCCGACGGGCATTCAAACGAGCCCAAGCAGAAAAGCCAGGCGCTGTTCATATTGATTTACCCGAAAATATTGCGGCAATGCCTGCCGAAGGGAATCCTTTGCAACCTGATACCCTTAAGCGCAGTTTTGCCTCTCCTCGCAATTTAGAAGAGGCGGCAGAAGTTATTTCTCAAGCCGTTAATCCTTTGATTTTGGTGGGGAATGGTGCCATTCGTGCCAATGCCAGTGAAGCGCTCACCCAATTTGCCACAGAATTAAATATCCCTGTAGCGAACACCTTTATGGGCAAAGGCGTGATTCGCTATACCCATCCCCTCGCTCTGTGGACTGTGGGATTACAGCAGCGAGACTATATTAGCTGTGGATTTGATCGAACCGATCTGGTGATCGCGGTCGGCTATGACTTAATTGAGTTCTCTCCTAAAAAGTGGAATCCAGAAGGTACGATTCCGATCGTGCATGTGGGGCCGGAGCCGGCTGAGATCGATAGTAGCTATATTCCCAAAACCGAGGTAGTGGGTGATATCTCCGATTCCCTGATCGAGATTCTACGCCGCGCCGATCGTCATGGCAAACCGGATCCCTACGGCGTAGAATTACGGCCTCAAATTCGTGCTGATTACGAGCAATATGCGAAGGACGATCATTTCCCGATGCGGCCTCAAAAGCTGATTTATGACTTGCGAGAGGTTTTAGCCTCAGAGGATATCGTTATTTCTGATGTGGGAGCCCATAAAATGTGGATAGCCCGCCACTATCATTGCGATCGCCCGAATACTTGCTTGATTTCCAATGGCTTTGCCGCCATGGGAATTGCGATTCCAGGTGCATTAGCTGCCAAATTAGTCTACCCAGACCGCCATATTATCGCGGTCACAGGAGATGGTGGCTTTATGATCAATATGCAGGAATTGGAAACCGCCTTGCGCTTAGGTGTAGCTTTTACAACAATCATTTTTAATGATGGTGGTTATGGTTTGATTGAGTGGAAACAGCAACAATATTATGGCGAAGCCTCCTTCATTAAGTTTGGTAATCCTGATTTTGTCCGACTAGCTGAAAGCATGGGCCTGAAAGGCTACCGAGTGGAATCGAGTGCTGACTTTATCCCCATTTTGAAAACGGCTGTAGCGCAAGATGTACCTACCATTGTGGATTGTCCAATTGACTACAAAGAGAATTTAATGTTCAGCCAAAAATCCGGTGAGTTCGCTTGTATTAATTGAGTTTTTTTGCCTGGCTGGGATGAGACAACAAGGGAATTTTGCCGCAAATGTTCATTTTAAATTCATCACAGATTAGGATTTGATCGACTGCCCGGTTAGGATGGTAAAAAAATACAATCAGGTTTCACGCACCTGTTGCTCGATTATCTTCTCGAAGTCTATGAGTTCCTCTAGCGAACAGTCCTCTAAGGCAACACGTCACTCACAAAATCCATCCGTTGACCTGGATGCCCAGCCTGTATCTAATGCTCACGCTGACACCCATACAGGTGAGACTCATGGTGGCATGGAGTTAAAAGGTCCTCCTCGTCGTCCTGTGGTCAAAACGCCCCCACAGTCACCCGCTACTCCCTCAGTGGGCACCTCAACCGATCGCAAGCTGGAGGAAGCGACCGCTGGCGAAGGATCCGCTGGCGAAGAAGCTGCTGGAGAGATTGTAGGACAACAACCAATCCCCCCTCCCAGTGAGCCCATGCAATATCGAGCCATTGGCTTAATCAAGGGCAAGTATCAGCCTTCTGAGGAACAATTTAATCGGGGCATGCTGGTCGCAGAGGACCAAACCCCGCTCGATGCGGTGCTGTTAGGCCAGGTGATGAGCCTTGTGAAGAAGTACCTAGACCTAGAGCAAACGTATCTATGGGTGGTTTATCCCCGCACACGGGAAAAAGAGGGGACCCTCCATATGCAAATTGTTGGTGTTTGGTCGGCTGAAGGCTTTGGTCCCATGGCCGCTTCAGAAGAAGGGGAAATTGAACCTACTGAACAACCCGGCCAACTGGCTGCGCCCTTGCAAGATGGCTATTTTTCGATTCGAGGTGAAATTGTTTTCCAATCCACAGAAAAAAATTACTTATTGGTTAAAATCCAGCAATCCCCTCGTAAAAGTTCCGATCGACCTAAATCTTTCAAGCTCAAACTGTTAGGTAACTTAACGGATAAAACCTTAGGCTATTTCTGGGATTTACATGTTCACAGACAAAAAGGGGAACTCGCCGTTATGTCTGGTCAGCGAATTGCCCTCGTTCCGCCTAAACGCAAGTCTAAACGAGAGCGTCATGACCGCAAGCCCAGAAAATTCAATGCCAACCCCCAAAACGCCCCGTCCTCTAAATCGCGTTCAGTGAGTAAACCCATTATTAAACGGCGCTCTTCTCCTGAGTCTTAATCCTTGGGGCAGACCCTTTCTCGACGCTTAGCAGCTCTTGGTATAGTTACCATCGGCTCATGCATACCAGTGTTAGCGATCTCTGTTGTCCTCAAGGCTAGCGTCTTTCTTAGACTTTGACAGGGCTTTTTGGCTTTGTTAGTCTAGCTAAATCGTTCTGGAAGGGTACAGGTGTGGATATTCAAATTGGCCGTGGTAAAACGGCACGTAGAGCCTATGGCATTGACGAAATTGCCCTGTCTCCAGGAGAGCGTACATTAGATCCACAACTTGCAGATACCCAATGGCAACTGGGGGGGATTCAACGGGACATTCCGATTCTGGCGAGTGCGATGGATGGGGTTGTGGATGTCAAAATGGCTGTTCGTTTGTCAGAGTTAGGGGCACTCGGGGTGCTGAATCTAGAAGGGATTCAAACCCGTTACGCTGATCCAGAGCCTATTCTGGACAAAATTGCTGAAGTTGATGTGAATGGCTTTGTGCCCTTAATGCAGCAATTGTATGCGGAGCCTATCAAACCAGAACTGATTCGCGAACGAATCACTCAAATAAAGTCTCAGGGAGGAATTGCTGCCGTGAGCGCGACCCCTGTTGGCGCCAGCCAGTTTGGATCAGCGGTGGCGGAAGCGGGCGCCGATTTGTTTTTTATTCAAGCAACGGTGGTCTCCACCGATCATGTGTCTCCTGAAAGTGTCAGTCCACTTGATCTTGCTCAATTTTGTCAAGATCTGCCTATTCCTGTGGTGATGGGTAACTGTGTAACCTATGACGTCACTAAACGTTTGATGCAAGCGGGGGCGGCAGCAGTGTTAGTGGGAATTGGTCCAGGTGCCGCTTGTACAACCCGAGGTGTGTTGGGCGTTGGCGTACCCCAAGCTACTGCGATCGCAGATTGTGCCGCCGCCCGTGACGACCATTTCCGGGAAACGAACCAATATATCCCCATTATTGCGGATGGTGGCTTGATCACTGGGGGAGATGTCTGCAAGTGTATTGCCTGTGGTGCAGATGCAGTGATGATGGGATCACCGTTTGCCAGAGCTGCGGAAGCGCCTGGGCGAGGATTCCACTGGGGAATGGCAACGCCCAGTCCTCTATTGCCTCGCGGGACCCGAATTCGGGTCGGGACAACGGGAACCTTAGCGCAAATCTTACGCGGTCCCGCCCAACTCGATGATGGTACCCATAACTTCCTCGGTGCCTTGCAAACTAGCATGGGAACCTTGGGAGCCAAAGATATTAAGCAAATGCAGCAAGTCGAGGTCGTTATTGCGCCGTCCTTGCTAACCGAAGGGAAAGTGTATCAAGCAGCCCAAAAATTAGGGATGGGTAAATAACAAAAATTCGCCAAACTTAACATGAATAGAGGCCCTTTTAGGTCGAAAAAGATATGGCAAACGCGAATGTGTTGCCTAGAATGGGAATAGCGGAGACGCATGTTTCCGTTCACTCCTCACACCACACTCCGCCTGAGCGATTGTTCAGGCGGTTCCTCATATTAAATGGGGGATAGTCAGGTAAGGCTTTCTAAAGCCATGGTTTGATTGTTAATTTTCTGTTTATGTCTAGGTGAGGTCGAACCTGCTATGGTAAGAATCGTAGATAAGCTACACTACATAAAGGTTTCTAAGCATGTCATCAGCTGCCCCAGTCACAGATGCTACGTTTAAGGAAGAGGTCATTGATAGTAATGTCCCCGTCTTAGTCGATTTTTGGGCACCCTGGTGTGGACCTTGTCGAATGGTTGCGCCTGTTGTTGATGAGATTTCAGAGCAGTACAAAGGGCAAGTCAAAGTCGTTAAGATTAATACAGACGAAAATCCTAACGTTGCTAGCCAGTACGGTATTCGCAGCATTCCTACCCTTATGGTTTTCAAAGGGGGACAGCGCGTCGATATGGTGGTGGGAGCCGTTCCTAAAACCACTTTGGCGAGTACGCTAGATAAATATCTCTAGAAGGTCTGAAGTTGCTGACTCCTCAGTACATCGGCGCTCAACGCTTCAACTAAAATTGATTTGCTTTAAGTAGTCCTTCCTAAAGGTTGGGGCTGCTTTTTTGTGTAAAGGAGCTGCTATCTTGGAGCTGCGTCGATTCTCATTGCTACCGTCCTGAAGAGTGACCTTACTGCTATGATGCCATCCCATCAGCCCACTGATTTACAGCAGCGTCTACATCATTTTTTAGAGGTTTTACCGGAGCTAAAGCATGGCGCTTTGATCTTACAGGCCATGGAGACGTTACTGAATATGGCTGAGGAAGATCTCGATCGGTTGGACTGGAAAATCTTATCCGCCGCCTTGCAGGACCTGGAGCAAGGATTTCAAGTTTTTCATCGCTATCGGCATGTCCGTAAGATTTCTATTTTTGGGTCCTCTCGTTTACCCACTCACAGTGCGGCCTACCAAATGGCCGTTGACTTTGCTCGCTGTGTAACCCAGCAGGGATTTATGGTGATGACGGGAGCAGGGGGTGGCATTATGGAGGCGGGCAATCAAGGTGCAGGGGCAGAGAAGTCCTTTGGACTCAATATTCAGCTCCCTTTTGAGCAAGATTCCAACCCGTTTATTGCGGGGGATGAGAAGTTGATCGATTTTAAGTATTTCTTTACTCGCAAACTATTTTTTCTTCGGGAAACGGATGCGATCGCACTCTTTCCCGGTGGCTTTGGCACCCAAGATGAAGCCTTTGAATGCCTCACCCTGAGCCAAACAGGAAAATCTCCTCCTGTGCCCGTCGTTCTGGTTGAACCGCCTGGGTCTCACTACTGGCACGACTGGAATCACTATATCCACAAGCATTTAATTGCAGGAGGGTTAATCAGTGCTGACGATCATCGTTTGTATACGATCACAGACAATCTGGAAACGGCTTGTGCAGCCATCTCAGGGTTTTATCAGGTCTATCACTCTAGTCGCTACGTGGGTGATCGCCTCGTTATGCGTCTGAATCAAGAATTGACGGATGACGAAGTTCAGTGGTTAAACCAAGAATTTATCGACATTCTGATCAAAGATCGGATTCGTAAAAGTGCCGCCTTACCCGAAGAAAGCGACCATCAAGAACCTCAGCCCCAGCAAGTTCAAGATGAGACAGAGCATTTACCCCGATTAGTCTTCTATTTTAATCAGCGCGATCACGGACGTTTAAGTCAACTGATCGCAGCCATTAATCAGATGAGTTCGACGAGCCGCGATCGCTATCACCCTGAACGCAAATAACCTTGAGTGAGCATCTCCTCAGTAGGGGGGATGGCATTCAGTGACGATGCTGTAATATGGATGGCCTAGGTGGGTATTTTAGGGGATAAAGAGGCATCTGATTGATTATTCAGACGACTTTTTTGACATCAACCGCTAAACAGGCACCAGATAGGCTAGCAACGTTGCGTTGACGATTCAACATACAGTGAGCCTAGCATTAGCCGACCATCGTCTGTCTGCCGAACAGTGAATCAGCGAAAGATCTGTCACAGCTTCTAAGCAGCAGAGGTGCAGAATTGAGTCTATGAAAAACCATCAAGGCCGTATAGCATCTGTCCCTCCTACACAGTTGAAGGTTTTAGTGGCAGATGACAATGATCTCAACCAAGAGTTAATGGTTCAACGGCTCCTTCATCTGGGCTACCAGGCTGATCGGGTTAGTAATGGTCTAGAGGTACTCAGTGCCATTCAGGCTAATCGTTATGATCTGCTATTGTTAGACGTTCAGATGCCCAAAATGGACGGCCTGCAAGTGACACGACAGCTCCGGCAGCAGGCTACTTCTCTCTATATTATTGGGATATCGGGTCGGGTGTTGCCAGAAGAGGAACAGGAATGTCTGGATGCGGGGATGGATGATTATCTCTGTAAACCTGTTGCTTTAAAGACCTTAGCCACAGCCTTAAACCTGTATCGTCCTCCTACTCAACCTAGGCCGTCAATACAGCCAGAACAGGCACCTCCATTACTAGACGAATCAGCCCTGCAAGCCCTATTGGAAATTGGCGGCGATGATGCAGCATCCTTTTTGATCTCCGTGATTGATAACTTTCTGCGTGATACAGAACCCATGTTGCAGAGGTTAAAGGTTGCGATCACCCAGCAGGATACAGCGCAAGTCAATGAAATTGCCCATGCTTTAAAATCAATGACTGTATCAATGGGGGCTCATCAATTGACCCAGCGTTATCAAGCCCTGGAAAAGATGAGTAAAGCCAACGCCTTAACCCTGACGTCAGAATGGCTACAGGACCTAGATCAAGAGGTGGAACAGGTGAGGGCCGCCCTCAAGCATGAGCGCCAAAAATACCGTTCGACTCAGTTACCATAGCCCCCTTTTCAGGGCATATCAGTCACCTTAAGGACAAAAAACTCTGCTCCAGCGCTGGAACAGAGTGTAGGAAGGAGTGATAGAAACCCAAGGGTCACCTGGGTGCTGTTCTCCATTGGCCTGAAAAAGCCAATGGAGAACAACGCTTAATTTGTTTCTGTGAAATCAGCATCAATGACATCATCATCACCACCATCGCTCGCGCCTGGATCAGGGGCTGTCCCCTCAGGTGCATCTGCAGCGGCAGCGGCATCTCCTTGTTGATAAAGCTGAGTGCTAATGCTGTAGAGCGCTTGTTGCAGCTCAGTCGTCAGAGATTGCATTTGCTCGTAGTTTTCACTAGCAATGGCTTCTTTCAGATCTTTGATTAGACCTTCAGCCTTTTCTTTGTCTGTACCTGAGACTTTATCTCCCAACTCAGAGAGCTGTTTCTCTGATTGGTATACCAGGGTGTCTGCCTGATTTTTAGTCTCTATTTTCTCCCGGCGTTCTTTATCTACAGATGCATTTTGCTCCGCGTCTTGAACCATCTTATCGACTTCAGCATCAGACAGGGTAGATGCCCCTGTGATGCTAATGGATTGCTCTTTGCCTGTGCCCTTTTCCTTGGCGTTAACATTGAGAATCCCGTTGGCATCGATGTCAAAGGTCACTTCAATTTGGGGCACTCCCCGAGGTGCGGGAGGAATACCATCTAACCGGAACGTTCCCAGGCTTTTGTTGTCGGTAGACATTTCCCGCTCACCCTGAAGAACATGAATCTCCACATTGGTTTGGCCATCAACAGCCGTGGAAAATACTTCTGACTTTTTGGTGGGAATGGTGGTGTTTCTGGGAATTAGCTTGGTCATCACGCCACCGAGAGTTTCCACACCCAAGGATAAGGGAGTCACATCCAGCAAGAGGATATCCTTCACCTCACCGGCCAATACCCCGGCTTGAATTGCCGCACCAACGGCAACGACTTCGTCAGGGTTAACGGATTGGTTGGGGTCTTTACCAAGGACCTTTTTCACGACTTCTAGCACGGCTGGGATTCGCGTGGATCCACCCACCATGACCACTTCATCGAGCGCACTCTTGTCAATCTTGGCGTCGCGAACAGCGTTCTCTACGGGAATTCGGCAGCGGTCGATCAAATCAGAGCAAATCTCTTCAAACTTGGCCCGAGTTAAGGTGGTATCTAAGTGCTTGGGACCATCTTGGGTTGCTGTGATAAAGGGCAAATTAACGTCAGCTTGGGTAACGTTAGACAGCTCAATTTTGGCTTTCTCTGCCGCTTCAGTTAACCGCTGTAAAGCCTGCTTATCCTTACGGAGATCAATGCCCTCTGCTTTTTGGAACTCTGCAGCTAGGTAGTCCACGATTTTTTTATCAAAATCATCGCCGCCTAAATGCGTATCGCCCGAGGTCGATAGCACTTCGAACACTCCATCACCCACTTCCAGCACCGAGACGTCAAAGGTTCCGCCGCCTAAGTCAAAAACGAGAATGGTTTCATTGCTTTTTTTATCTAAGCCGTAAGCGAGGGACGCGGCGGTGGGTTCGTTAATAATCCGCAGAACCTCCACACCCGCAATTTTGCCAGCATCTTTAGTGGCCTGCCGCTGGGAATCGTTAAAGTAAGCCGGTACAGTGATGACGGCCTGGGTGACTTTTTCTCCCAAATACTTACTGGCATCATCCACCAATTTGCGTAGAACCTGGGCTGAAATTTCTTCGGGAGCAAACTTCTTACCCGCCGCTGGGCAATCTAGCTTAATGCTGCCTCCTTCATTGAGAACTTTGTAGGACACTTCCGTCGTTTCATGAGTGACCTCATCTTGACGGCGGCCAATAAAGCGCTTGACGGAATAAAAGGTGTTTTCAGGATTCATCACCGACTGACGCTTGGCAATCTGACCCACCAAACGATCGCCATTCTTGGCAAAGGCGACAACGGAGGGGGTTGTTCGGAATCCTTCTGCATTGGCAATGACGGTGGGCTTACCCCCTTCCATCACGGCAACGCAAGAGTTAGTAGTTCCTAAATCTATTCCAACAACTTTTGCCATAGGTTTCTTCAGGCTCCTTCTAAAAATCGTCTGTTAAGCAAACAGGTCAATGACTACTGTCTAGGACTATCCTTTGACGGCAAAATTAGTTTATTTGTACTAATGTATAAGCGCCGTTGGCTGGTTATCTTACTTCTATACTTGGCTTTGATCGCCAGATCTTGAAGGTGTATTTACCGAACCTGGTCTAGACGGTTTTAGGATTCAGTGTATGACTGAGTTGCAGTTGAGTGAGGGATGATGTTGCAGATGCAGAATTCATTAAGACTGAATGATCAAACATGTCATCATCGTCAGACTAATACCGCTCAGACTACAAAGACCTGTGTTGCACTGTGAACACATTAACCACTATAGACAGCAGCTTCAGGATGCGGGGGCAGGACAACCGTAATGTTGCAGGTGTATTTACCGACAGACCCAGATCGGGGCAACCAGTGCCAAGAAGTGGGTTTCGTAGACCGTGTGCTACTATCTGTATCAGATCTCCTTGGAAAAGGATTCATGGGCAAAGTTCTCGTTCTGAATGCCTCCTATGAACCGCTAAATATCACCAGCTGGCGTCGAGCGGTTGTTTTAGTCCTCAAAGAGAAGGCAGAGCAAGTTGAACACAATGGTAAGTTTGTGTATCGAGACTTCCCGTTGCCAACCGTCATTCGATTGCGTCAATACGTACGCGTCCCCTACAAAGAGATTCCTCTCACCCGTCGTAATCTCCTCCATCGTGATAGTCATACCTGTCAATACTGCGGTCACTCTGGTGATGATTTGACGTTAGATCATGTGATGCCGAGATCGCGAGGTGGGGGCGACACCTGGGAAAATATGGTGACCGCTTGCGTTCGTTGCAACGTTAAAAAAGGGAATCGCACCCCTAAAGAAGCACAGATGATGCTTAATCAAACCCCTCGTCGTCCTTACAGTAGCCTGTATTTTGAGGTTACGAAGCATCTTCGCAATGGTTTTCACCAAGAATGGCGTAAATACGTCATTGGCATGTAGACTCGCTGGATCTATGGGAGAACTATTTTGGCTTGCAGGGTTTCCCATCCCATATTTAGGGGTATCCTCACAATAGAGCTATGGCGCTCACAGGCTAAGATCAAAGAAGATAAGTGTGGTCACAGCAGCAACTTTAGTTGGACTGGCACCGATCCCAAGCCCAACAAATCATGATACTCTGCAGAATCAGCTTCAGCCTTTAAAGTAAATCCGTTCAAATCGACGTTCACTCTGAATATTCCTCCTGCCTACCTTTAGGTTTTTATTTAATTATGGTTTCAACTTCTTTGCAGTCAGTTGACCTCAAATCAGACCTCTGCTCTCCCAATATGAATACGGGAGAAAAGCGAGGGTCTCGCTCGGCAAACACGCTTACTAGCTTGAATGGTCGGGCTCAAGAACAACGGGCAGAGACTCTGAAAGTGCTCTTGGAACGTCATCAAGGGGAGTCTCAACTAGTGATTTTGCAGGATTTTCCTGACCCTGATGCATTGTCTTCTGCTTGGGCTTATCAACTGATTGCTGAGCAATATGATATCCAATGCGAAATCCTGTATGCGGGTACACTGAGCCATCAAGAAAATATTGCGTTGGTGAAGCTCACTAATCTTCCTGTGCAGCGCTGGGCCTGTCAGTCTCCTAAAACAAAAGAGAAAGATTTATCGTCTTACCAAGGTTGCGTCTTAATTGACAATCAAGGCACCACCAGTCAACTCGTCCCTATTCTGAAGGCAGCTGGCATCCCGATTACCGCTATTATCGATCACCATAGTTTGCAAGAAGGCACTGAGGCTGAATATACCGATGTCCGACCCAACACACGGGCAACGGCAACGATTATGACTCAGTACTTACAAGCTGGGTTGTTAGAGTTTGATAACAACATCAGTGAACATGTGAACTGTGCCACAGCATTGATGCATGGACTGCGCTCTGACACTAATTATCTCCGACAAGCCCAGGAAGAGGATTTTCTGGCGGCAGCATATCTTAGCCGCTTCTACGATAGCCAGTTACTGAATACTGTTCTGCAATCTTCTCGGTCCAAGCAGGTCATGGATGTTATTGAGAGCGCCCTTAAAAATCGGAGCGTTTACAACAATGTCACCATCGCTGGGGTTGGTTTCCTGCGGTACGATAACCGGGATGCGATTCCCCAGGCTGCTGACTTTTTAGTCACAGAAGATAACGTGCATACTGCCGTGGTATATGGCATTGTGCATGATGAAGATGAGGATTTGGAACTGGTGGTCGGGTCTTTACGCACTACTAAATTGACTCTCGATCCCGATGAATTTATCAAGGAAGCCTTTGGCCAAGACACTCAAGGTCGCTTCTTTGGCGGTGGCCGCTCCCTAGCTGGGGGGTTTGAAATTCCTATGGGATTTTTGTCTGGCCTCAACGAAAATTCTGAATACGCCAAACTGAAGTGGAGTGTTTACGATACCCAAATTAAACAAAAGCTCCTCAGATTGGTCAATCCTGAGAATAGCGTGATTACCAGCCACTAACCCCACCGACAGAAAGAATGGGTTAACATTAGTTAATGTCGCGATCGCATCGCCCCATTTTGAACCTGGAGGATTGGAGCCCGTGAATAAGCGGTGGAGAAATGCAGGACTATACGCACTGTTAGCCATTGTCGTTTTGGCATTGGGAACAGCACTGCTAGAACGTCAGCCTGCGGAAAAACCGACCTGGCGGTATAGCCAGTTGATGGAAGAAGTCGAAAACAATCAAGTTGAGAAAATTCGGATCAGTGCAGATCGCACCATGGCTGAGGTTAAATCGGGTGAGAGCATCATCACCGTTAACCTGCCGCCGGATCCTGACTTTATTGACATTTTGACTGCCAAAGATGTTGATATTGCTGTTCTTCCTCCCAGTGAAGAAGGAGTTTGGTTGAAGGCCTTAAGTACCTTCTTAGTGCCATTTCTATTATTAGTAGGACTCTTCTTCCTCTTCCGCCGAGCCCAGTCTGGACCTGGCAATCAAGCCATGAATTTTGGTAAGTCCAAGGCCAGAGTGCAAATGGAACCCCAAACCCAAGTCACTTTCAATGATGTGGCTGGGATTGAGCAGGCCAAGCTTGAGCTAACGGAAGTGGTGGACTTCCTGAAAAATGCCGATCGGTTTACGGCGGTCGGTGCCAAGATTCCCAAGGGCGTCCTTTTAGTTGGCCCTCCAGGAACCGGTAAGACCCTCCTAGCCAAGGCTGTGGCTGGTGAAGCTGGCGTACCCTTTTTCTCTATCTCTGGTTCAGAGTTTGTCGAGATGTTTGTAGGGGTGGGTGCATCTCGAGTTCGAGACTTGTTTGAACAGGCCAAAAACAACGCCCCTTGTATTGTCTTTATTGACGAGATTGATGCCGTGGGTCGGCAGCGGGGTGCCGGCTTAGGGGGTGGTAATGATGAGCGAGAGCAAACCCTCAACCAACTCTTAACGGAGATGGACGGTTTTGAAGGCAATACCGGCATCATTATTATTGCTGCCACCAACCGGCCTGATGTTCTGGATGCAGCGCTAATGCGTCCGGGTCGCTTTGACCGTCAAGTGGTCGTGGATCGTCCCGATTACAAAGGACGTCGTGAAATCCTTAACGTCCATGCTCGTGGCAAAACCCTCTCTAAAGACGTTGACTTGGAGAAGATGGCTCGCCGGACCCCTGGTTTTACAGGAGCCGACTTGTCTAATCTCTTAAACGAAGCCGCCATTCTGGCTGCCCGTCGTAATCTGACTGAGATTTCGATGGATGAAATCAATGATGCCATCGACCGGGTCTTAGCGGGACCGGAGAAGAAAGATCGTGTCATGAGTGAACGTCGTAAGCGTTTAGTGGCTTACCACGAAGCAGGCCACGCCTTGGTAGGGGCCTTAATGCCTGACTACGATCCGGTCCAGAAAATCAGTATTATTCCTCGGGGTCGTGCAGGAGGTCTCACCTGGTTCACCCCCAACGAAGATCAAATGGATTCCGGCCTCTACAGCCGCAGCTACCTACAGAATCAAATGGCGGTGGCGCTGGGCGGTCGGATCGCTGAGGAAATTATCTTCGGTGAAGAGGAAGTCACGACCGGTGCGTCGAATGACCTCCAACAGGTCGCTCGTGTGGCCCGCCAAATGATTACCCGCTTTGGTATGAGCGATCGTTTGGGTCCTGTGGCACTGGGTCGCCAGCAAGGCAATCCCTTCCTGGGGCGCGACATCATGAGTGAAAGAGACTTCTCTGAAGAGACGGCTTCCACCATTGATGATGAAGTCCGTAATTTGGTGGACCAAGCCTACCGCCGGGCTAAGGACGTCCTGGTTTCCAATCGGTTGGTGTTGGATGAAATCGCAAATCGCTTAGTGGAAAAAGAAACAGTAGATGCCGATGAGCTGCAAGATATTCTCAATACCAATGAAGTAAAAATGGCTGCGATCGCATAATCCTGATTCAAACGCTACATTTCTCTTTCTAAGACTCCAGGGGCTCTGCTTGCAGGGCCTCTTTTTTATGACCTGTTCGATTAAAGCGCTATATGCAGCACTAAAAAAATATTTCCACTACATATAGCGTATGCATCCTCCATTTAGGTGTCTAGATTTAATGACATTAAAGGATTGACAGCGGCGTTTATTACCGATAAAGTACATTTGTACTAATTTAGCCTGTCAATGGAGCCTAAATGTGATGTCTATTGGTCTTACCACTCCCCACCGTTGCCCCACCGTCGCCGCCACCCCAGTAGATCTGATTCACCGCCAGCGGTATCAACAACGCAAATTGAGAATGGCTCTTCGGTATCGGCGGCGTTTGGTTTACTTGCGTGCGGCCTTCCAGCAAGAACTCGATCGGGCCTTGAATCCCAATGTCCAAAAAGAACTAGGTCTAGTGATTCAATTGAATGAGCAAGGGTTACACCATGCTCACTTTATGGCGCATTTTGAATGTGCAGGGCAACAATGGGTATTAACCTGCCAACGCCATTTGTGGCGCTGTGACTGGTTCTTTACCAACACCGACCAAAATCGGGTAATTCGTTGCACACACCGCACCCTAGAACGTCGTCTATGCAAGGCCTTGGGTTACTATCGACAGCGCCCATTGGCAGCAACACTGAAGGTGGCTTAGAGCCGATATGATAAGGACATACGGCTATTAACCTCCCGTTATGACTCTTTCGGATAGGTCCTCCTCAAGTTCTTCTGTCTGCCTATTGTTATTCGTCAAAAATCCGATCCCTGGTACCGTCAAATCTCGCTTGGGCCGCGTAATTGGCTTTGCTGAAGCAGCAGCGCTTTATCGCTGTTTTGCCAGAGACTTACTCTTCACAACCCAGACTCTCGGACTCGACCAGCTGATTTTCTTTGCACCTGCTGATGCCCAACCCTCGGTCAGCGATTGGTTGGGAGCAGATCATCAGTACTTTCCACAGGTGGGCAAGGACCTGGGAGAACGAATGGCTAACGCCTTTACCACCAGCTTTCAACTGGGCTATCGTGGCGCATTAATTACAGGCAGTGATAGTCCTGATCTGCCGCTGCCCTATCTAGAAGAAGGGATTCAGGCGCTTCAACAACAACAGATTGTGATTGGTTCCAGTGATGATGGTGGCTATTACACCTTGGGCTTCACGCCGGAAAATTTTACCCCAGCCGTCTTTGAAGGCATACCGTGGAGCACCGAGACGGTGTTCACACAGACACTACAACTTTTGCCATCCCAGTCTGTTTATCAACTCCCCCCTTGGTATGATATCGATACCGTAGAGGATTTACGCCAATTTCATCAGCGATTCCAGCACGCCCAAGGCCCAAGGGAGAGTATGGCGTACCTCCAGCAACATCATGACTGCTTTGGATTCTGATCCACCTGAACTTTCCATCATTATTCCCGTATTAAATGAGGGGGCAACGGTGCTGCCGCTGCTGGATGACCTGGCCCGAATTTCTGAGGGAGTGCCCTATGAAGTGATTGTGGTGGATGGGGATGCGGATGGTTCGACCCTGCACTATCTTCCCCCAGAGGTTCAGGGGCTTGTGGCTCCCGCTGGTAGAGGACCGCAGATGAATGCTGGGGCTCACCTCGCCCGTGCCTCCACACTCCTGTTCTTGCATGCCGATGTGCAGCTGCCAGAGCAGGCCTTTAGCCATATTCAGCAAGCCCTTCAACAGGCCCCTGCGGGGGCCTTTAACCTTGGCATTAATAGCCCTCGCCTCAGTTTGCAATGGATTAGCCAGGTCGCGTCTTGGCGATCGCGGCTGACTCGTATTCCCTATGGAGACCAAGCTATTTTTATCCAGCGCTCGACCTTTATGGCGGTGGGAGGCTTCCCGCCGATACCGATTATGGAAGATGTGGCCTTGATGCAGGCTCTGAAGCGGCAGCGAATTCCAATTTGGATTGTGTGCGATCGCGTTTTGGTCTCTCCCCGACGCTGGGAGCAAGAAGGGATTCTACAGTGTACTGTACGCAATTGGCTGATTTTGGCACTTTATTATCTAGGAGTAAGTCCTGAGCGCTTAATTCGTTGGTATCGTCCGCAATAGCGCTGTCAATGGGGGCTTAAAACTTAGTTATATTTTTGGAAGATGAAGTAAAACAAGCGGTTTGGCGTGCTAGACTCTCGACTTAAATCAACGCCCTGGAACCAGCCAGTTGAGGCTGGTCGTCACAGGGGCTGCATCTTGTCGCTCAGCATATTTAATGTCATATCGTAGAGCCAAATCCATGAAATTATCATTACGCCCCATTGTTCACTTACTCGCCTTCGCGGCCACTGCTACGTTTGCCGCAGCTGTGCCCGTCTCCGAGGCCCAAGCCGCTACTTTTAGTGAAAAAGAGATCGATCAGTCTAAGTTTGTGATGGTAGCTGCTCCCGTGGGGTCGAGTGGCTTGCATCAACTGCTGATTTTAGAGCAAATCTCTCCAGACAAGCAGTGCTGGAGTGAAAGTGGCAGTAGTCCTGTGATCATTGATCCACTCCTACTGAACTTTGATTTCACGGGCTTATGTGGCCGTAGTGTGGATAGCAATGGCTACTCCATCCGAGTCGATGGCGAAGATTTGGGAGGACGCTACCTCCTCCAAATTCGTAAAACCGATACGGATATGGTGTTAATGGGCATTCCAGACTCCAAAGCTAGGGGAGATCAGGAAATTGAACTGGGGCGGACCAATGGTAAGACCACTAGCTTTGCCAAAATTATTCTCAACTCTGAGTGGCGATTAACTAAACGCACGTTTAAAAAGAAAACCTTGGGACATGTTTATATTTCCAAGGGGGTCAGTGCCATTCCCTTCCCAGATGTGGAAAATGATATTTACCTCAAAGAGATTGCCCAAGCAGTTGCTCTCAAGTTTATTGCGGGCTTTGAAGACAATACCTTCCGCCCGCTAGACTCTCTGACTCGTGAGCAGTTGGTCTCCATGATTTTAGAATCCCTGAAAAATATTCCAGGGGTGACCTTTGAAGTCCCGAGCCAAGCCAGCGGCAATCCCTATCCTGATGTGGCCTCTGATCGGTGGAGTGCTGCCAAGATTGCCTTCGCACAGCAGAACGATATTGTTAAAGGATATCCTGATGGCACGTTTCAACCCGAGCGCGAAGTCACACGCGCTGAAATGATGGCAGTGCTCAAGCAAGCAGCCATTTATGCGAAATCCTTAGCCAAGCTAGAGACCCAACTCACGGCGAAGCAGGCAGCCGCAACCTTTACAGATACTAGTAACCATTGGGCTGCTGCGGTAATTACAGAAATGTCGAGTTACTGTGGTGTGGCTTCACCCTTGAATGAAACAGGTCAGGCATTTACCCCCGATCAATCGGCGCAGCGAAACTATGCAGCTGCGGCAACCTTGAGAACTCTTAATTGTGTTAAGGAAGATGCATCCGCCACCGCACCTGCGGGTTCATCACCGTCTAATGTGGCACCCACGGTCCCCTTGCCCTCTATCCCTGTGCCACAGAATCCGACTTCTACCCCCTCTGTCCCTACACCTGCAACGCCATCCACACCTGCAATACCACCTACGCCTGCAACGCCGCCTGCAACACCACCTACGCCTGAGCTGACGCCTCCGGTGGAATCCGCTCCAACCACGCCCAACCCGTAATCGCCCACCTCCACTCAGGTGATCGGTGAAACAGGCAAACACCACCCAGCCTTTTTAGCGGTAGATGCAGACGACTGGGTGGCGTTTAACCCATTGGGATTCTATTTCATCCAATTATGGATGTACGGCCCTCCCAAGATAAGGGTTGAAAGCACAATAGGTTCCGTGAATCCACTCAGGTACAACTGAGGAAGGGATTGTTAGGATAGCGTTTGCCTCAGGTGTACTGCTCCCTGGCTCCTTGTGAGCCCTCCTGAGGCAAATCTTTTTTTATTCTTAGTTCCCCGCTTTCTCCTCAGCCAAATTCTATGATGAAGAAAGGAGTTGCACCAACGAGTAGAGACCGAACCTAAAGGGCGCTGGTTATGCCCGGTTCGGACCTGTTATGAATACGCTATCTCAAACGCTGATTACTCCCCATAGTGGTTATCACTGGGATGGTAATCAGCATCGATTTTTTGAAGGCTGGTATTACCGAGTTACTTTACCTGAGCTGGACCAAACTTTTGCCTTCATGTATTCCATTGAGGATCCCATTGGCGGACAACCCCATAGTGGGGGCGCCGCTCAAATTTTGGGTCCTGAAGATAGTTATTTCTGTCGCACCTTTGCCGATGTGGGCCAATTCTGGTCTTGGGGGGCACCGACGGGGATGGGGCCTTTAGGTTTGGGACATTGGGGACATTCCTTGCCTGGGCAGCGCCCCCAATTCTTAGACCCGGAACAGTTTGACTATGACATCCCGCTGGGGTACCAGGGCACCCATACCTGGCATCAGGGCCATCTTTATGATCCAGGCACGGGACAAGCCGCCCACTGGCGATATTATATTCGTCCCATTTATGGTTGGGGAGATGTAGGTCAGCCGTCTCAAGCCACCGGCGGGTTGCTATCCTTTTTGCCCATTATTGAGCCGGGGTGGCAAGTGATGATGGCACATGGGCAGGCCACGGGCTGGATAGACTGGCAAGATAAACGGTATGTGTTTGAGAACGCCCCCGCCTATGCAGAGAAAAACTGGGGCGGTGCCTTTCCTCAGAAATGGTTTTGGATCAATTGCAATTGCTTTACCGATCAACCAGATTTGGCCTTAACTGCCGCCGCTGGTCGTCGACAAGTATTGTGGTGGATGGAGTCGGTGGGATTGATTGGGGTTCACTATCAAGGGCGATTCTATGAGTTTGCACCTTGGAATGCCGAGATCTCTTGGTCGGTCACACCGTGGGGAGAATGGACGATGCAAGCCCATAATGCGCATTATGAGATTGAAGTGTGGGCGAGTTGCGATCGCACCGGCACCCCTCTGAGAGCCCCCACTCAAAATGGCCTGATTTTTATTTGTAAGGACACCATGCATGGTCAAGTAACCCTGACCCTCAAACGCTATCATCAGCATGGATCCACTTTGGTTCTGAAAGCTCATAGTCATCTCTGCGGGTTGGAAGTGGGAGGGGGACCTTGGCAAACGGCATGGATTACCAACGGTATGCCGATAGAGGAACCCGAGCCATTGTTGTGGTCGGTTGCCTCGCCTTAGTCTTTGTTTATCCAGAAAATGTGCGTGAAGACTCCAACTATACGAATGTTAGTTGGAGATGTGTATGGCACTTCATTCCCAGCATATTGTTACGCCGAACATGCTAGTATAATAGTATGATTGTACTAGATTTCAAGGCAAGAACCAGTAAGCATCAAGCAAGTGCAATTGATGAAGCCATCAGAACGGCTCAATTCATTCGTAATAAGTGCTTGCGCTTTTGGATGGATCACAAAGGTACGGGCAAATACGACTTAAACAAGTTGTGTAGAGTCCTTGCCAATGATTTTCCGTTTGCTAAGCAACTCAACTCTATGGCTCGACAAGCGAGTGCTGAAAGAGCCTGGAGTTCAATCAGTCATTTCTATGAGAAT